>CAMBMK010000016.1 GCA_945868745.1 uncultured Bacteroidales bacterium | reverse complement strand
ATTCTGCGAACATTTCGTTATTTTTGTAGTAAAATGTGAACAAAGATAGTCAAAAGTTCCGTATGGAAAATATGCCTGAAGATTTTTCTACCGTCATTGCCGACATGCTCGCCAGGATTGAAAGGCTTGAGAAAGAAGTGGCCGCGCTCCGCACAAGTGCTCCGGTCCAGGCGGATGACACACCTCTAACAATGGATTTTTCGGATATCGCCGGATTCGGTTCTGCAGCTGCCGGAGGCGCCGGGGCTGATGTATCCCCAACCCCTTTGACGGATTTGCCGCAGGAAGACGTCCCGGTGGAAATCGGCCTCCCGGAAGAGACTCCGGAAGACGTCCCGGTGGAAATCGGCCTCCCGGAAGAGACTCCGGAAGAGGCTCCGGTGGAAATCGACCTCCCGGAAGAGACTCCGGAAGAGGCTCCGATGGAAATCGACCTTCCGGACGAGATGCCGGTTGAGGCCCCGATGGAAATCGGCCTCCCGGAAGAGATGCCGGTTGAGACTCCGGAAGAGCCTGTAGTGGAGATTCCTGCCGACGGGCCGGAGGAAGACACCGCTTTCAGCTCCCTTTTCGGAGAGGAAGAACCGGCCCCCGCACCTGCCAGGAAGGGGCGCAGGAGTTCGGCTCCGAAAGAGGACATCCCCGAAAGCAGAAAAATCCTTCTCGACACGCTGACGGACAGCTGCCCGTGGCGCCATGACAATCCGGGCCCGGAAGTCAGGGAGCTCCGCAGCGCTATCGGTCTCGGCGACAAGGTGTTCTTCTGCCACTCCCTATTCAGGGACGACAACGCCCTTTACCAGGACACCATTGTCCGGCTCAACTCAATGAAGAAGCTGGATGAGGCAGTGGATTATCTGAAGGAGACATTCCCGGAATGGGACTGGAACAGCGACAAGGTCTATCGCTTCATGATGGCCGTAAGACGCAAAGTCAGAGGGTGATGGCAGGCAGGCTTTACATCGTCCCGACACCTGTCGGGAATCTTGAAGACATGACCTTCAGGGCAGTACGCATCCTGAAGGAGGCGGACCTGATACTTGCGGAGGACACAAGGACAAGCTCCGTGCTGCTGAAGCACTATGACATCCGCAAGCCCCTTCAGTCCCACCACAAATACAATGAGCACAAGACAGTGGAGGCTGTCAGGGACAGGATTCTGGAGGGGATGAACGTGGCCCTTGTCAGCGATGCCGGCACTCCCGGGATCTCCGATCCTGGCTTCCTTCTCGCGAGGGAATGTGCAGAAAACGGCATCACGGTCGAGACCCTTCCGGGAGCCACGGCCTGCATCCCGGCCATAGTATCATCCGGCCTGCCCTGCGACAGGTTCTGCTTCGAGGGATTCCTTCCGGTAAAGAAAGGCCGCCAGACCATGCTGAAGGCCCTTTCCGGAGAGACGCGCACAATGGTTTTCTACGAGTCGCCGTACAGGCTCGTAAAGACATTGGAACAGCTGTCGGAATATTTCGGGGCGGAAAGGGAATGCAGCGTCGCAAGGGAAATTTCCAAGGTGCACGAGGAACACCGGAGGGGAACCCTGCAGGAAGTGGCACAGTGGTTCAGGGAGCACGAACCGAAAGGCGAGATAGTGATAGTCGTAGCCGGTGCTCCGCAAAACAGGAAACAACCGAAGGAGGAGAGAGCCGACTTTGGTGATGAAAAAGAATGAGGACGGGGGCAAAAAGCTTCCGACATCCTTTACAGTTGGCGCTATTGCACTCATTTTCCTTGCAATAGGCTATCAGACAGCCTTGTTTGTACTCCGCGCTTCAAGGGCGCGGATTGTGGCCGGGATGGACAGTCCCGACACTGTCTATGTGTATGCGCAGCCCGGCGACAGACGGGGCGGCAGCTCCGTGGACAGCCGTGAGAGCACCCGGTACGGCCATGAAGGTGGAACAGGAAATGCCGTTTCCGGTGACGGGTACAGGGATGGCAACCCCGGCAACGGAATCACGCCCGGGGGCATCCCGGAGGCAGATCCATACGGAGCAGGCACATACGGCCGCCGCAATTCCTCCCACAGTGCAGCTGCATCATCCGTCAGGGCCTCGGTCCTGGAGAAGCGTCCGGCAGAGAATTTCCCCTTCGACCCCAACACCGCCACCATCGAGGACTTTGTGCGCCTCGGTTTCTCGCGCAGGCAGGCCGAGGCCATAGACCGCTACCGCAGCAGCGGGGGAAGATTCCGGAGAAAGGAGGACTTCGCCAGGTCTTATGTAGTGGAAGACTCTGTCTATGAAAGACTTTCGCCCTGGATAAGAATCCCTCGCACGGACATCAACAAGGCCGACTCAGCCGCTTTCGACGCCCTGCCGGGAATAGGGCCGTACTTCGCCTCTAAGATGGTGGCCTACAGGAAGCGCCTCGGAGGGTATTCCAGTACCGCCCAGCTGCTTGAAATCCCCAAGTTCAAGGAGGAGACCTTTGCTGCAATCGGTGACCTCATCGAAGCCGGCGAATGTGAACCGTACAGGCTCTGGACCCTTCCGGAAGACAGCCTCGGGACCCATCCCTATATCGGAAGGCACTCTGCCCGGGCGATTGTCCTCTACAGGGAAAACAACCCCAGGGACAGGCTGACGGTGGAGGGACTCGCGCAGGCCGGGATACTGTCTCCCGAAAATGCGGAGAAACTTGCCCGCTGCAGGATTGCCCCGCCTCAATAAAGCCTGCCGGACCATACAGGTTGAAGGAACTTTGGTCAAAAGTCCTTATCTTTACGGAAAATTCCACATAAAATACAGATGAAAAAGACACTACTCACCATCCTCACCGCCCTGGCGCCGGTCCTGGCCCTCCACGCGGACGAGGGAATGTGGCTTCCGGCCCTTATCCAGCAGCGCATCATCGACATGCAGCACAAGGGTTTCAGGCTTGAGGCCGAAGACATCTACAGCATCAATCAGGCATCGCTCAAAGACGCCGTGGTCCTTTTTGACGGAGGCTGCACCGGAGAACTCATCTCCCCTGACGGACTGCTCCTGACCAACCACCATTGCGGCTATGACCGTATCCAGGAGCACAGCAGCGTCGAGCACGACTACCTCAGGGACGGATTCTGGGCAATGACCAGGGAACAGGAGCTCCCCAACAAGGGGATTTTCGTAAGGTTCCTCGACAGGATGGAGGACGTCACCGCCGCCGTTCTCAAGGGCTATGACCCTTCGATGACGGAAGACGAGAGGGCCGCCCTTGTGGCCGAAAACTCCAAATCCATCTCCCTTCAGGCTTCCGACCCGGAACAGGGATTGAAGGCCATTGTCGAGGGTCTCTACTACGGCAACCAGTATTTCCTCTTCGTGTACAGGGAGTTCACCGATGTCCGCCTCGTGGGCGCTCCACCGTCTGCAATCGGCAAATTCGGAGGTGACACCGACAACTGGATGTGGCCGCGTCACACCGGAGACTTCTCCATGTTCAGGATTTATGCCGACAGGGACAACAATCCTGCCGCCTACTCCCCCGACAATGTGCCGTACCATCCGAAAAAATATTTCAAGATATCGCTCCAGGGCATTAACGAGGGCGATTTCACCTTCATCTACGGCTACCCCGGCTCCACCAGGGAATACATCCACTCCGCAGGCGTCCGCTATGTGGAAGAGGTTTCCGATCCCCACAAGATCAACCTCCGCACCATCCGGCTGGACATCCAGAAGAAGTATATGGATGCAAGCCAGGACGTGCGCATCCGCTATTCCGCCAAGAACGCAAGTGTGGCCAATGCCTGGAAAAAATGGCAGGGTGAGTCGAAGGGCCTCCGCAAGCTCAAGACCGTTTCCCGCAAGCAGCAGTTTGAATCGGAGTTTGAAAAATGGGCAGAAGGAAGTGAGTATGAAGGAATTACACGCAGGCTCGACTCGCTCTACGCCCTGCTTGGGCCTTACAGTTTCGCTACTGACTATTACAATGAATCGGTGCGTGCAGTTGAGATTGCAAGGTTTGCGGAGAGGATTATGAATGCCCTTTCCGAGCCTGACAGGGTCAGGGAGCTTTCGGAGGATTTCTTCAAGGATTACTACGGGCCGATCGACAGGGAATGCTTCGCCGCACTTATGGAGCAGTATGACAGGAATGTGCCGGAAGAGTTCAAGCCGGAGTATTTCACCTCGAACATGAGCCGGTACGGGAGCGCAGCAGCCTGGGCTGACGCACTTTATTCCGCGACGCTCTTTACTGACAGGGAGCGTGTTGCAAGCCTCCGCGAAGAAGACCGCGAGGCAGCCGCAGCAGACCCTGCAGCAGAGTTTGCAAGGGAATTTTCCGAATGGTTCTCCTCAGAGGTCCTTCCGCGCTACATCGCCCTCAACCGCGAGCTCCAGCTGGCCAACAGGGATTATATGCGCGGACAGATGGAATACGCCAAGGCTGTCACGGGCACTACGGACAACTTCTACCCTGACGCCAATCTTACCCTGAGGGTTGCCTACGGGCATGTGCAGGGGTATTATCCTTCGGACGGAATCTACTACTATCCGTACTCCACGATGAAGGGCATAATGGAAAAGGACAATCCGGAAATCTTCGACTACAACATTCCCCAGAGCCTCAGGGACCTTTATGCCTCAAAGGATTACGGAAGATGGACCGACTCTACTGGAGAGGTCCCGGTGTGCTTCATCGCCACCAACCACACTACCGGCGGCAACTCCGGAAGCCCGGTCATCAATGCAGAAGGCAACCTTATCGGAATCAATTTCGACAGGGTGTGGGAAGGGACCATGAGCGACCTGGATTTCGACCCGGACTTCTGCCGCAACATCTCGCTTGACATCCGCTATGTGATGTTCACAATCGACAAGGTCGCCGGCGCGGGCCACCTTCTCGACGAGATGACCTTCGTGGAATAATCACTTCCGGACAGATGTTTGGAGAGTTTGACCAAAAGGACGACCCCTTTTCAGTCAAACTCTCTTGTTTTTTATACCCAGACAGGCAAGACCGGCAAAGGTCAGGAGGCCGTTGAGCATAAGCATTTCATATCCGAACACATATCCGGTCGCATGAAAAACTATCCTGTCGAGGCAGCAGCACAGCACGGGAGAGGCAACCGCAACAAAAGGAACATAGCGGTCACGCGGCCTCATTTTCGTGAACAGGCCGAACGCAAACAGTCCCAGGAGCGGGCCGTAGGTGTATGAGGCTATGGTGTAGATTGCATCGATTACGCTCCTGTTGTTGAGGGCCTTGAAAAGCAGGATAAATCCTACAAACACAATGGAAATCAGGATGTGCACCTTCTTTCTGCGGCTCACCGACTCCGGGCTTTCCGTGTCCTTCATGCCGAGGAAATCGATGCAGAAGCAGGTTGTAAGGGCGGTAAGAGCGGAATCGGCGCTGGAAAAGGCAGCGGATACCACCCCTATCGTAAAGAATACCAGCACTGCAGGGCCGAGCCATCCTCCGGCGGCAAACATCGGCAGTATGTCGTCTCCCGATGCGGGAAGGGGCGTACCCGTCTCTGCAGCAAGCCTCAGCAGCAGGATGCCGAGCGACAGGAACAGGAGGTTGACCGGGATGAACGACACCCCGTAGCAGTACATATTCTTCCTTGCTTCCCTCAGATTGCGGCAGGAAAGGTTCTTCTGCATCATATCCTGGTCGAGTCCGGTCATCACCACCGTGATGAAGATTCCGCTGAAGAACTGCTTGAAGAAATTCTGTTTGGATACCCAGTCGTCAAAGACGAAGATGCGGCTGTGTCCGCTGTCCCTGATTGCGCTGACTGCCCCCGGAAGGTCAAGCCCGAGGCTCCCGCAGACGCGGACGATGATGAGCACCAGGGCGGCAAGAAGGCAGAATGTCTGCAGGCTGTCCGTCCAGACGATTGTCCTGATGCCGCTTTTCCTTGTATAGAGCCATATCAGAAAAACAATCACCATTGCCGTCACAGCAAACGGAACATGAAGGGAATCAAAGACATAGCGCTGCAGGATGATGCATACGAGGTAGAGGCGCGCTGCCGCACCGACAATCTTGGAAAGGAAGAAAAACGCCGCCCCTGTCCTGTAGGACCTCCGGCCGATCCTGTCTCCGAGATATGAATATATGGATGTGAGACCAAGCCTGTAATAGAGTGGAAGGAGGATGTGCGCGATGACCACATAGCCGAAAAAGAAGCCCAGGCAGGTCTGCATATAGGTCATGTCCGTAGCCGTGACCATTCCCGGCACTGAAACGAACGACACTCCTGAAAGGGAGGCTCCGATCATGCCGAATGATACTATGTACCAGGGAGAACGGCGGTTGCCGATGAAAAAGGCACCGTTGCCCTCGGATCCGCGCGCGGTAAGGCGCGAAATCAGGAGCAGGGCCGCAAAATAAAGGACTATTGTCGCAACTATAGGGACACCTGTCATAATCAGCCCTCCGGATGGTGGGAAAGAATATCCTTGAACCAGGCGGAACGGCTCACGTGGGTGTAGATCTCCGTTGTGAGGATGCTTTCGTGTCCGAGCATTTCCTGTACCTGGCGTATGTCTGCGCCCCCTTCGAGGAGGTGAGTAGCAAATGAATGGCGGAAAGTGTGGGGGGAGATTTCCTTGTTGACCCCGGCTGCCAGTGCCTGCCTTTTCACCATATTGAAAACGGACACGCGGCTCAGGGCACAGCCGCTTCTGTTGAGAAACAGTATATCCTCGCAGCCCTGTGCCGGCACACGTTCAGGAAGGTATCCGCTGACAGCGGAAACAGCCGCCCCGCTCATCGGCACCAGCCTTTCCTTGTCGCCCTTTCCTATGACGCGGAGATAGCCTTCCGCCATATTGAGCCAGGAAAGGCGGAGCGCACACACCTCCGACACCCTCAGTCCGCTCCCGTAGAGCATCTCGAGGATGGCCCTGTCGCGAAGACCGGTCCGTGTGGAGGTGTTGACCGAATCCATTATTCGGTCCACTTCCTCAACGGAGAGCACCACAGGGATGTATTTCCCGATTTTTGGGGAATCGAGCTCGTCAACCGGATTGTCTTCCCTGAATTTTTCAATCTGGAGCCAGGAGAAGAATGAACGGAAGGAGCTCAGTTCCCTTGCCTGCGACCTTGCCGACACCTTCCTCGAATCAAGATAGGCAATCACATCATCCCTGGACACATCCAGAGGCGATTTTTCTCCCATTGCATCAAAGAGTGCCCCGAGGTCGGAGAGGTACGCCGCCACGCTGTCGGGCGACATGTTCCTCTCTATCCTCAGATAGGCTTCGTAGGATGTGAGATACTCCTCCGGAGTCATTGGAGAGTCCTGTACTTTTTGCCGTAGAGGAGTTCCTGGGCAAGATAGTCGTCGGTATAGACCACCTCGTAGTCAACCACTTCACCGTTTTTCTCCACGGGCACGATGTCCGGATTGATGAATCCGCCGTACGGCTTGAGATTGAGGGCATTGTAACGCTCGACAACCTCCCTGTGGAGCTGCGGGTCGATGTTGACGGCATATTTTTCCACGAGGGCCTTGCCCGCCTCGTAGTCACCTTCGGACTTGATACGCTGGATTTCCGCGAGGAGTTCGGCGAAGAGTCCGCGGAGTGCCTGATGGTCATTGACCACGAAATAGGTCTTTCCGTCCCTTACCACCTTTTCGATCACGTTGTCCTCCCTGCCGTGCTCATAGCACCACTCGGCGATGAGCTTGCGGTTCTGCATATGCGACTCGGTGTTCTGACGTCCAAGCTCCACCCTTGAGAACTGGACAAAGATGCCGTTGAGTATGTAATTGTCGTACTGTGGTTTATACGCCTCCGGATCCTTCATTATGCCGAGCTCGACGAGCTTGGGGTCAGCTATGTAATAGAGGCCGAACAGGTCGGCGCGGGCCTCTTCGAGGGTGCTCTGGTATTCGCCGAGGGCGGTCGCAGACACTCCCGGAAGGAGCTGGCCGCTGCCGTGTCCGAGGCATTCGTGAAGGTCGGTATGAATCTCGTCGTCATAATTGCCGTATTTTCTGTAGGCATCCCTGTGGGCCTGGTCGAAGGCAAACTCGTTGAGGGTGCTGTTAGGCATTTCGAGTGCCGCAAGGTCGTAGGCGTGGGTTATGTTGGCAATGGTCACGGACTTTGAGCCGTGGTCCCTGCGGATCCAGTCGGCATTCGGAAGGTTGATTCCGATCGGAGGGGCAGGATAGGTGGCGCCGGAGAGGGCAACTGCATTTACCACCTTCGCCGATACTCCCTTGACGTTCTTTTTGCGGAAACGCGGGTCCACCGGGGAATTGTCCTCGAACCACTGGGCGTTGGCGCTGAGTATCTCTGTGCGCACGGATGCGGCCGAATCCTTGATGTGGACACAGCCCTCCCAGGTGGCCTTGCGGCCGAGAGGGTCGTCATAGTCCTCGATGAAGCCGTTGATGAAATCCACCGTCCCGAGGGTATCCTTCACCCATTCGACATTGAAGGCGTCCCACAGCTTGAGGTCGCCGGTACGGTAATAGTCGATGAGCAGGCCGAGGGCGTTCTTCTGGATGTCGTTCTCTGCGACCTCCCTTGCCCTGGAAAGCTCCTCCACAATCTTTGTGATGGCTGGGCCGTAGATGCCGCCCTCGTACCAGAGATGCTCGCGCACCACTCCGTCGGCATCCCTTACAAGCTTGGAATTGAGTCCGTAGGAAACCGGAGTCGGATCATTGGGGTCAAGCATCGCCCCGTAGAACTTCTCCACGTCCGCACGGCTGACGCCTTCATAGAAATTGACTGCAGACAGCTCCACGATGTCTCCTGTGGAGGAAGTGGAACGCCTCTGCGGATATGCCTCCGTATCATATATGAAATCAATCAAAAGAGCATCAGCAACTCCGGAGGCCTCTGCTATGGATGCAAAATACTCTTTCGGGCAGCCCGGGATGAACTTGTCCTCGGCATAGTGGTGATGGACTCCGTTGCTGAAGAAAAGACGCTTGGCATAGACGAGAAATGCCTGATAGTCTTCGCAGTTGCGGTCTCCATCATAATTCTCGAGAATACCCTCGACCATATGGCGGACCGGAAGGTTGAAGCGGCAATACTGGTCCCAGGTGATGTCCCTGCCCCATTTTGCAGCCTCAGAAAGATGGTAGGCGTACTCCTTCTGCCGGAGCGACAGGTCCTCCCATCCGGGCACCTTGTACCTCATCACCCTGATGTCGGCAAACTGGTCAACCATATATTTGAAATCCCCTTCGCGGGATTTTTCGCCGCAGGAAGCCGCAGCGGCAATGCTCAGAATCGCAAGAGCCATTTTTGTAGTCTTCATTATTTATCCGTTATTGTGAGGAAATGCAAAAGTAGTGAAAATAATTCTTAAAT
The DNA here is from genome assembly GCA_945868745.1 of uncultured Bacteroidales bacterium. GTDB lineage: Bacteria > Bacteroidota > Bacteroidia > Bacteroidales > UBA932 > Cryptobacteroides. The sequence goes on along the minus strand of CAMBMK010000016.1, from coordinate 22,458 downwards.
TTGCCCCGCTATGGGACACAGAACAACAGCATTCACCATATTGGCGGCACTTTCAGCCCTTTTTGCCTGCGCGTGCTCCTGCGACAAGATCCCTTCGGACAACCTGCCGCTGGACAGGACACTTATAGTCTATTCGGCGGGCTTCAACTCGCTGAGCGGCTATCTCCGGGACGACATTAACGAGCTCGCCGGCGGCACATACATCCCCGGCAAGGGCGACAAAAATGCGCTATTCGTAGTCAACAAATCGGTGAAAAGCTCATACAAGGAGCAGACATCCCCTTATATCATAAGGCTTTACACCCTCAAGGGCGCAGTGGTGCGCGATACCGTCCATACATTCCCCACAGGCACCGTGATGGCGGACGCATCCACCCTTCAGAAGGCACTGGACTTCATCAATTCCAATTACCCGTCATCAAGCTGCGGGATGGTGGTCACCTCGCACGCAACCGGCTGGCTTCCGCAGGACTATTATTCCAATTCGGGCAAATACTACACTTCCGCAGACCCGTACGCGGCATCCCCGCAGTCAATTACCCAGGAAAACGGTGACGGTGTCTCCTATGAAATTGAGCTGGAGGACTTTGCCGCGGCAATACCGGTAAAGATGGACTACATCCTTTTCGATGCCTGCCTTACGGGAGGAGTGGAAGTGGCCTATGCCCTCAGGGACAAGGCCGGCAGGATAGGCTTTTCCCAGGCAGAGGTCCTGTCGGAAGGGTTCAACTACAGCACGATGGCTTCGCACCTTCTTGCCGGCGGCGCTGATGTCAGGGCTGTCTGCGAAGACTATTTCAATCAATACGACAATCTGACCGGAATCGAGAGGTCAGCCACGATTTCGCTCGTGGACTGTTCGAAGCTGGACGGCCTCGCTAAGGTCTGCAAGGAGCTTTTCGAAAAATACAGGGACGGGCTCGCCTCCGTCAACCCCGAATCGGTACAGGGGTATTTCCGCTCCGGCAAGCACTGGTTCTATGACCTTGAAGACATTGTGGCAAAGGCCGGTGCGACCGATGAGGACCTCGGGAGGCTCGGCTCCGCAATAGACGGATGCATCATCTACAAGGCTGCGACACCTTCATTCATGAAGCCGGGCAACGGATTTGATATCAATACTTTCTGCGGACTGTCGATGTACCTGCCCGCAGACGGCTCTGCATATCTTGACAGCTACTACAGGACTCTTTCCTGGAACAGGGCGACGGGACTTGTCAAATAGGGGCTGTCAGGAAATTCAGGAAAATACGGCTTTCCGGTTGGCAATAACCAGAAAAATGCCTATATTTGCAAGCCGCATCTGAAAAAGACCGCCAGGTCTTTGGTGCAATGGGGTCGAAAGACTGAGTAACACATTTAAAATCAGAATTACAAATGAAACACTTTGAACTCAAGGGCCAGCTCCGCCAGGCGAGCAACAAGGCCGCAATCAAAGCATTCCGCGCAGAGGGACTTGTACCTTGCAACCTCTACGGCCTCGGACTGAAGAACGTACTTTTCACAGTAAGCGCAAAGGATCTTGACGCTCTTCTCAACACTCCGGCTTCCTATATCGTTGACCTCGTCATCGGTGAGGAGAAATACACCGCAGTTGTACACGAGCTCCAGTTCCATCCTATTTCGGACATCTGCCTCCATGTTGACTTCCTCGCAGTAAACGAGACCAAGCCTATCGCCATCAAGGTGCCTCTCAACATCACCGGACACGCAATCGGTGTACAGGCCGGCGGTAAGTTCGTGAAGCTCCAGAGGGAACTCCGCATCAGCGCCCTCATGAAGGACCTTCCTGACCAGCTCGACATCGACATCACCGAGCTCGGTATCGGCAAGCGCATCGTGGCAGGCGACCTCCACTACGACAACATCCAGATTCTCACTCCGAAGGAGACCATCATCTGCACCGTGAAGGCTACCCGCAACATGGTTGCAGCCAATCCTTCCGCATAAGCCTGACGGTTATAATGAATTACCTGGTCGCAGGACTTGGGAACATAGGGCCGGAATACGCCCGCACCCGTCACAATATGGGATTTATGGTATTGGATGCCTGGGCAAAGGCATCCAATACTTCTTTTAGTACGCAGAGGTATGGCGACATAGCGGAGATATCACTTAAAGGCAGAAAGATAACCCTGCTGAAGCCAAGCACTTATATGAACCTCAGCGGCAACGCCGTCCGCTACTGGAAGGAGAAGCTCGGGATCGGAAACGAGAACCTCATCGTCATCTGCGATGACCTCAACCTGCCTTTCGGCACGCTCAGGATGCGTAAGAAAGGGAGCGACGGAGGACACAACGGCCTCAAGAACATTACGGAGGTGCTCGGCAGCCAGGACTGGTGCCGCATCCGCATGGGCATAGGCAATGAGTTCGCGGCAGGCGGCCAGGTGGATTTCGTGCTCGGCGAGCTGAGTGCGGAGCAGATGGAAATGATGCCGCAGCTCTGTGAAAAAGTAAGAAGAGGAGTACAGGATTTCGTGTTTGTCGGTCCCGACAGGGCGATGAACTCTTTCAATGCAAAGAATACGGAACCTGAAAAAACTGTCTGACCGGATATGGACGAACATTTGAAATATATGCAGCTCGCCGTAGATGAGGCGCGCAAGGGAATCAGGGCGGACCACGGTGGGCCGTTCGGCACGGTAATCGTCAAGGACGGGGAAATCGTTGCCTGTGAGCACAATATGGTGCTTCTCAACAATGACGCCACAGCCCACGGCGAGATCTCGGCAATTCGCGCCGCCGGTCACAGGCTGGGCACCTTCGACCTTTCCGGATGCACCCTTTACACGACAGGAGAGCCGTGCCATATGTGCCTGTGCGCCTGCATGTGGGCAAATATCGACAGGATCTACTACGGCTGCACCATCGCCGACAACGGCATCATAGGCTTCCGCGATGACAAGTTCAACGACATCTTCGGCGGACGCGACAAGCTGGACGGCTACCTTGTCCAGGCCGGACGTGAAATCTGCCTCGGACTTTACGAAGAATACAGGTCCCTGAGGAGAAGAAATTATTGATTTTTGTATATTTGCAAAAATCAGGAAAGAAGCCGCCAACAGAAAACGTTCACGCATATGAAAATCATCAGCAAAGACAAGACCCACAAATGGACATTCGAGAACATCGGAGGGTCAACCAGAGTGAAAATCACATCGGGACAGGACATAGTCCATCTCGAAGAACTTGACCCGAAGATGTGGACGGTGCTTTCCTGTCCGGTCAAAGGATTGGAAATCAACGACAGGAGTCTGGCCTATATTGACAGCGACAAGGACGGCAAGATAAGGGTTGCCGACATTATTGCCACCTCAAAGTGGATTACGGCCGCCATCAGCAATCCGGACCTGCTTCTTGAAGGGAAGGACGTTTTCGACACAGAGTCATTCAACAGGGACAACGCCACCGGACTCAAGCTCTACAAGTCTGCAAAACAGATACTTGCCAATCTCGGCAAGGAAGGACAGGCCATAAGCATTGCGGACACCTCCGACATAGCTGCCATTTTTGCAAAGACAAGGTTCAACGGTGACGGCATCATCACTGCAGCCTCTTCCGATGAGGCTGCAGACAAAGAGGCAATCGACGCCGCAGTAGCGACAGTCGGAAGCGTGATGGACCGCAGCGGTGTGCCGGGAGTCAATGCAGACCTCATCAATGCCTTCTATCAGGCACTTGCAGACTGGACGCAGTGGTATGAGGGCAAGGTAAACGCCCCTTACGGGGACCAGACCGACAAGGTAATTGACGCCTACCGCGAGCTGGACCCGAAGGTAAGGGACTACTTCATGCGCTCGCGCCTTGCGGCATTCTCTCCGGAAAGCACAGCCTCTCTTGACGTACAGACTGCAAGGATTGAAAGCATCAGCGCAGAAAACCTTGCCGGAAAGACCTCCGAGATTGCCTCATACCCGCTTATGCACATAAGCCCTGACGGTGTCATCGACCTGTCCCGGCCAGTCAATCCTGCCTGGGCAGCGCAGTTCGGACTGCTCCGCACTGTTGCATTCGCCGGGAAGGAAACCATTACTGAAGAGGACTGGGATGCCCTTGCAGCAAACTTCGCGGGCTATACGGCCTGGAAGGACTCGAAGAAGGGTACCGCAATCGAGCCTCTCGGAGAGGAGAAAATTGCAGGGATTCTGAAAGCAGACAGGAAAGCAGCCCTTCTCGGACTGGTGGAGAAGGACTCCGCACTTTCGGAGGAGGCTTCGGACATTGAGAACGTAGATAAATTCCTCCATATATTCCGTGATTTCGGAAAGCTCCTGAGAAATTTCGTGACTTTCCAGGATTTTTACGACAAGGACAGGAATACTAAAGCCATTTTCCAGTCAGGAACCCTGATTGTGGACCAGAGGGCCTGCCATTTCTGCATGAAGGTGGAAGACATGGGCAAGCACAATACGATGGCGGCAGCCAGCGGGATGTATCTTCTCTACTGCGACTGCACGACAAAGGACAGGGCGGACAAGCTCCAGATAGTGGCGGCTGTCACGGTCGGCGACATCGGAGATTTCATTGTCGGCAAGAACGCCATCTACTATGACAATGAAGGAAGGGAATGGGATGCGGTCATCACAAAGATAATCGACAACCCTATAAGCATTACCCAGGCATTCTGGTCGCCATACAGAAGGATGGCGACTGCCGTCGAGAACCTCATCAACAAGAATGCCGCCGACAAGGATGCGGCCGTGATGAAGGATATGAACGCAAAACTCACTGAGGCACAGAATGTCCAGCCAGGAGAAAAGAAGGAGGCCGTCCCGTTTGACATCGGAAAGTTCGCCGGAATCTTCGCCGCCCTCGGCATGGCTCTCGGCATGATAGGGACCGCCATTGCAAGCATCGTCAAGGGGTTTGTAAGCCTGACCTGGTGGCAGGTGCTGCTCGTTTTCGCCGGCCTGATCCTCGTCATTTCCGGTCCTGCAATGGTGATGGCATGGCTGAAGCTCCGCAGACGCAACATCGCTCCCCTGCTCAATGCCAACGGCTGGGCAATCAATGCATCTTCAAAGATCAGCATTCTTTTCGGCGAGACACTGACCGACATTGCGAGATTCCCGAAGCTCAAGCTGAAAGACCCTTACGCACGCAAGGGGATGGCCCCATGGAAGAGGTGGACTCTCGGCATAGCCACCGTTGCTGTGGTACTGGCCGTGCTCTGGCTGTTCAACTTGCTTGCATGGGCCAAACTGCCGTCCCCGCTCTCCCGCTTTGCGGAAGATAAGGTGGAAACAGTTGAAAGCGTGGACAATACAGTAATCACAGAAGAAGCAACGGAAATCAATGAGTGACAGTTTCAACAAGGCCGCGGGACACGCGGCCTGTTTTTTGGCCTACGCCATATTCGGATTCAACATAGTGATCTGCAAGGATTTGACTGGAAACCACACCTTCTCTCCCCTTGCGCTGTTTTCCATCAGGTCGGTATGCGCCGGAGCCCTGTTCTGGCTGATTTCCCTGTTTCTCCCCAAAGAAAAGGTGGACCTCAGGGATTATCCCAAGATGTTTCTGGCATCGTTTCTCGGATACTTCTGCTGCCAGCTTTCATTCCTGATGGCCATTCCGCAGGTCACCCCGATGACAAGCTCGATTGTGAGCTCGCTGTCGCCTATCTATACGATGTTCATTGCGGCGGTTGCAATCAAGGAGCCGGTGTCTTTCAAGAAGGTGGCCGGAGTCCTTGTGAGCTTCGGAGGCATGCTTCTGCTCATATTCGGCGGCATGAATGCATCCGGAGTGCAGGAAAATTCCATCCGGGGCATTCTGCTGCTGATTGTCAACGGATTGAGCTTTGCCCTGTATCTGGGCATCTTCAAGCCGCTCATCAGCAAGTACAGCGTGTGCACATTCATGAAATGGATTTTCCTGTTCTCGACGCTGATGTCGGTGCCGTTCACCTGCGGGGAACTTGTACGCCTTGACTGGGGAGGCATTCCGTCACCGATTCTCCTGGAGCTCGGTTTCCTCGTGTTTTTCGCAACCTTCGTCAGCTATTACCTGATTCCGTACGGACAGAAACGCCTCAGGCCAACCCTCGTGAGCATGTATGCCTATGTCCAGCCCATCATTGCGACAGCCATCAGCATCTGCATCGGGATGGATGTCCTCACGTGGCAGAAAATCATTTCGGCCCTGCTTGTTTTCGCCGGCGTCGTAATCGTGAGCCGAAGCCCTTCCAGGACGGCGTAGGATTTTTCATAGAATTCCAGCAGATTACCGCTTGGAAAACAATCATTGCAGCTCGCGGCTGTCGAAAGATGACAGCTCCAGAGTCTCGTCGGCGACTACCCTGACATTCTCGATGATCCTGTTGCTGAGGATCTGGCCGTCACCGTGCTGGGTTTTGTAGAGTATGTCATATGTACCCTCCCGGAGCTGGATGGCGATTTTGCTGTCTTTCTTGTAAACCATCGGGTCCGAGTAGTAAGGTTCCTTTGCAGTAAGATATTCGCCGCTGCGATAGACTTTGAGGTTTGTCAGATAATGGTTTGGGTCCATTGCGGCAAACATCAGGCTGATGTCTCCGGCAGGAATCCTGTTCAGGGGAGGCATATCGCTGTCTATCGTCAGGTCCTCGTGCCGGTAAGTGGCCCAGCCCTTGAAAACGGCGTGCCCCTGTGTCTGCGAGAGAGTTCCGTTGTAGGCGGCTTTATAGACCGGAGTTACGGTGGCACGGATCTTCATGTTGCCGAAGTCGTAGTCGTTGGCGCAATACTTTCCGCTCTTGAGATGCCATACCCAGCTGAAATCTATTCTCTGGTCATTTCTGAACACAAGAGGTATGTTTTCAGTCCTGTAGCCGCCGGTATCATTGTTGGTCCTGAAGACATAAGATACAGTGCCGGTAGAGGATTCGGTCGAAAGCTGCACCGTCTGGTCCGGAAGGTTCTGGGTGGAGCTGTTGTTGTGCTTGTAGCTCGGCGCGATGCTTCCCAGCACGGAATTGAGCCACGAAAGAGCCCCGCTCAGACCGTCCCTCTTGGCAATACCGAAGGTCAGCGTCAGACCTAAGCTGAAAGAAGAGCCCTTGGGATAGGTCCAGCTGGACAGGGTGGTTGACGGCTCCGGGTCGGTAAAGAAACTCACTTCGCCGGTTTCAAGAGGAAGGCCCTCCGGAGATAGCATCTGGACCTCCAGATTGAGCTCCGAAGGATACCAGGCATTGATATGCACATTGTTGTACATCCTTTCGGCATACAGGAGCGCATTGTGGCTGAGGATATAACCCTCCACCAGATAATAGTCGCCCGAATAATGGGGATCATCGCCGAACACATACATCGGGAAGATTTTCATATGAAGGTCAAACGCCCCGGAGGATTTCACCTCTGGAGAATAGACCGACAGGGTACCCATTCCTGTAGGCGTCAGCTGCGCGATTATGTGTTCCGGGATGCAGATATCAAAAGAACGGTTGATTATCAAAGAATTGTCCGGACTAACCTCTATCTCGGAGAACTTTTCCACCTTTGCTCCGGCCATATCCAGGACTAAGGTGGACAGCTTGTCAGCCTCGAGGACGCAGCCAAGATTGTCGAATGATTTCACATACACGGCCCTGTCCGTCCTTATTTCCACCCTCAGTTCCCCGAGGGTCTGAGGCATCAGGGCCACCTGTACATCCTTTATGTAACCACCCACCATGAGGAAATTGATCCCGTCCGACACAAGGTTGAGTATATTGGTCGGAGAGACCGCCTCACATTTTCCGGTAGAAATGCTGTACCGGAAATCTCCGGCAAGCGGAACGGACCCTCCGGCCTGCAGGCTTATGGAGCTGACATCCTCATCCGCCGAAATATAAGGGATGTTGCTGAAATCGGCTGAAAGGACGGAGACGAGCCTGCTCCACTTTATCGGATAGGCCTCCCCATTTTTGAAAGACGGTATCGTATCGGTCCTTCCTATCATTATGTCGCAGGACGAGTCAAAAGACCTCGAAATGTCACGGAACACCGGGACCTGCCTGTACGGAAGACGGAACCGGAGCTCGTCCACACTGGACATCTGCTTGTCTATCAGGCAGTCAGACGGGCTTACTGCATAAATCAGCCAATCCCCGTCAGAGGTATTCAGAAGCTCGATCGGGACGGCAAAGACGGCATCTGTCAGGTCTGTATTCAAGACTGTGGGCGACTTTGCAAACACGGCTCCCGACGGTTCGCTGTCCAGTCCAAAACCATTGATCCACTGGTCATTTTGTTTTGCAAAGACATTGATACTCTCTCCGCTTGACCAATAAATGAAACTGTCCCCGAGTTTTGGCTTTTGGGATTTGAGACCTATATTTACCGCTGCGGAATTGGTGTCATCACGCCCGTCCTGTGTCTGCGATGTGCAGGAAAGCACGGCAGACACAAGAACAGCGTAAATAACAGGAAGCCGTTTCATATGGTGCAGCCAAGAGTTTTATTTGACCTGAACAACCTGTGTACTGTCAAGAGAGGCAAGATGTGTGGTCTGGCCTGCTCTGATTTTGATGTTTTCCCTCCTGCGGCGCTCGATGAAATCCCCATTTCCGGTCCTTACGTCAAACTCAAGAGAATAGACACCCGTAAGAAGCTGGAAGTTTACGGCAACGTCCTGCCTGTAGGCGGACAATGCAGAACCGGCCTCTTTGCCGTTAGAGTCATAGACCCTTATATTGTTGAGGTAATTGGAGTTGGTGCTCGTGTACTCAAGCACACCGGCAGGACGCCTGTCAGGCGGATTCAGCTCGAATGTCACAGTCCTGTCATTTTCGGGGAGCAGATGGACATCGTGCCTGATATGGCCTTCTGCCCACCAGCTTCCGTGCCTGTACATATAGCCATACACCGGATCGATGGTAAAGGTCATCTTGAACTTCTTGTCACTGTTGTCCTTCAATCCCGTGACATGCCAGCACCAGGAAGCGTAGCAATGCTGGTTACTTCTTGCAGTCAGGGAAACAGCCTTGTTGACATCATCATCCTTGGAGACATTAGGGCAGATGAACTCATAGTCAACAACCCCTCCGGAAGTGTTCTCCGAAATCATCTGGTCGGAAAGTGAACGGGACTCGCTGTTGTTCCATGTGAAGGTATTCCCCACAGTAAGCGATCCTGACGGCTTTCCTCCCATTCCGCCGGCCTGTCCGGTGACATTGACGGCTGTGGAGAAACCTGAGGTATAAGAAGTTGAACTTGTTGTGGTGGACGGGCTCGGATACTGGAAGAAACCGACGGAATAATCTGTCTCCGGGACTATGTTGGCCGTCCACTTTATGTTCTCGCTGTAGAAAGCATGGGCAAGAGTCTTGACACCGCCGTGCTTTTTCTTGTACAGTCCGTAAAGCGGCTTGTTCTCCGACAGCACGTGGATGGTGACAAAATAATAATCGCCGGCATCATTTCCGTTGAATTCGTATGCATATACAGGCGTGATGGTCAATTCCACCTTGACTGTCGAATGCCTGGTCACGCAGTCAGGAGATGATGACCTGACCTTGCACAGCCTGTAATTGTCAGCACCTACGCTGAATGAAGTTTCATAAATCTGGGTGAATTTCTTGTCGGTAAGATAGCCTGTGAGGTCCCCGATAAACTTGCTGTAGTCAACCTTTTCATCGCCATTTTCAACGGTCAGGACATTTTTGTTGAGCCATTCCACGAAACCGGTCATCCTGGAAGCCAGGTATTCGGCATCCTCCTCAATATCGACGGTCTCGATGTCACCGTCCTCCCAGTCATCCTCATCTGAATCCGTGGCCTGCTCATCCTCTTCGATATCAAGGTCGGAAAGGTGTCCGTCCAATCCCATCGGGTCCATCATGCAATAGCACTGGAAATGCTGCATTGCAAGCAGGAGCATGTCACCCGACTCTTCCGAGGCAAGAATCGGAGAAGGGGCGCCAATTGACGTCCAGAAGTCTTTGTGGACGGCATTGTCAGGATACACCTCCACAATGATCTTGCCTTTTTCCCAGGAAGATTTTACAAGGTCTTCATACGCGGACAGGTCGGATGTCTTTACTATGATGACTCCTGCCTCATCCGGATTTGTGGTCACCGTATTGACGCTCATATGAAGAGCCTTGTCAATAACTGACGGCAGCGAGCTGGCAAAATATACCTTGTCCTGCACCTTGACAGGGACATCAAACGTAGAGTCGGGATTATTGTCCTTTGAGCAGGAGACAAAAATTGCGGCTATCACAAGAAGTCCGGATAAAAGCTTTTTCATTTCTTCATAGGGGTTTTTGTCATTCGACTCTGAATTCGTATTCCTTTCCGTATTCGCGGAGAATGGCAAGGCGGAGGGTCTTTTGCGTAAGATTATAGAGCGAAGACCACTGCGTCTGCGAGGTAAGTTCCTCAGTAGGAGGCTGTGAGACATTCTTCAGAAGAGTCATCGCCTCATCCTCGCTGAGTGTATAATTCTTTGCCTTCAGGGTGTTTCTGATCGTATCGTAGCGGTCCCTTCCGTGTTTTGAGCCCCAGCCGTCGTTGGTCCCTACCATTGAAGGGGCTACATAGAAGTTGGTCAGGCAGCGGAGCGTGTCATTGTCCCTGAAGACCTCCATCTTGCTCGGATATTCGCCTCCGTCGTAAGTGTATTCCACAATGGCATAGTCTCCGGCGGCATCGGCCATAAAATAGTGATAGTTGCTGCGGCCGTTTCCGCGCATGTCCATAGAATAATTGCCGAGCATCTCAACTGCTTCCTTCACGGTCGAAACCCTGTCCAGAAGCATCCTGATGGCTACGGTCGGTCCGATTTTCGGTCCGTTGTCCTCCTGGCAGGTCTGCTCTTCATTGACAGCGAGCACTCCGATTGCGAAACCGTCCTCGTTGATGCCGTCGAGGGCCGCATAAGGCAGGCCGACAAGCAGAGAAAGGTCCTTGTCCTTTTCGTCATAGAATCCCTGTCCGAAGGAGAGATTCATTCCGTCCACCATTGAAATGGACTTCTTTCCGTCCTTAGGGGCCGTATGGACGAGGATTGCCGAAGTGGGCACATATCCCTCCTCGGTTGAATGACGGTAATCATAGTTGCGCCCCATGATGAAGTCGAGGCTTCCGGACTCCGGGACTGCAAAGGCGCTGCAGCCCGCGCCGAAGCTCACCGAAGGAGCCTTGGTAGGCTTTACATCATACAGCAGGTATGCGATGTACTGGAAGAGTTTGGTGGCATCGGTCACCCCCGATGCAAGAACCTCATCCAGCTTGTAGTCCGATGTGTAGTTGACCTCATAAAGACGCCCGGTTCCGTCAAGGTCCTTGATGGAATTGATCATCTCGAGTTTGGACTCATCGGTAATGTATGTGGTCTTCTTGGGAGAAGAATCCTCCTTTCCGCAGGATGAGGAGGACGCCAGGATTGCCACGGCGACAAAAGACAATGCGGACAGATGCTTTTTCATAATACAGATGTTTTCAATTATCATTTGGATTATCAAATTTAAGAAAAACGGCGGTTGAAGACAAAATCGCCGCCCCTGATTTGAAAGGACGGCAAATTTTTGATGAATAAGCAATTGATACAATATGTCCATTCGTCAAATTGACATTTTGGCACAGCTGTTCCCTACCCCATATGGCTTCTGCGCCACTTTGCGGGGGAACAGCCCTCCCGCGCCGTAAACATCCTGATAAAGTGGCTCAATGACAGGAATCCGGACGATTCGGACACTTCCTGCACCTTCATCAGTGGCTGGAGAGTCATCAGACGCTTGGCATACCCGATGCGCAGGTCCGATATCCAGTCACGGAAACTTTTCTGATAGACAGTATTGATATAGGAAGAAAGATAGGTGCGGTTGGTGCAGAGCTGGGCTGACAGGTCATTGAGGGTAATGCCCGGCTTGACATATCCCTCGCCGTCAATCCATTCCTTTATGCGCTGTTCAATATCCTGATGATAGGCCGGAGTGTCCCCCTCACCGCCCGGGATCTCTTTGCCGGCAGCGTTGCCGTCTTCCGCCAGCCACTGGTCCTCCACGATGGCATTCGCCACATTTTCATGGAAAAAGATATAATTATGGTAGCTGCAGTAGAGATAGATGTAAAACGGGATTGCCGACAGCACCCATATGAAGATATATCTGTCGGGCAGGAATGTCAGCAGCCCGCAGCTGACTCCATAGGCGACAGCCCAATATGTAAATACTGACAACCAGTTGATATATGAGCCGATATCGTCCGAATGGGTATTCTCGAACATCCGTATTGACCTTGAATACGTACGCAGGAGGCGGACCGAAAGAAACAGGCCGTAAATGACGAGCAGTACGGCAAGGACAATCGTGGCCCAGGCCTTGAGAACAGGGCCCGGGTCAAGAAAGGCAACAGCGGCCGACAGCAGCGAATAGACAAGCCACAGGACCAGATGGACGGCGAAACGCGTCCATGTGACATAGCTCTTTTCAAGAAGCTCCATCAGCGCACAGCTGAACAGCCAGTAGCACAGGAAGTATGTCGCCATATTGAACAATATGGCGGCATTGACATCGTGAAGGCGTATCTCAAACAGGAAATGGACGGAATAGTTGGCCGCAAGAACCAGCAGGGCTATGCCCATCAGCCTTCTGGACTGGAGGAAGTTGGCAAACTGTTTCTTTTCGGGCACACGTGCAAGGAGCATATGTATCCCGAAAAACATCAACAGGGGCAGCGCCATCAAAAGGGAGCAGCGGTAAAGCAGTTGGTCCATAAATAAAAAACAGATTGCCTTTATCCAATACGCAAAAGTAGCAATCTGTTTTTATTTGAGCAAATCAGCCGCAGCGCAATCCGAAGGATTTCAGCAGGGTTTCGGCCCTTTTTCCTTTGAGCTCCACCATCTCTGTGGCAGGACGGTAAAGATAGTCCGCAAAGTCGAAGACCTGGACATACGCGGTGGCGCCGGAAGCTTCGTAATAGATTTCAACGCGGATTGTTCCGCCCGAATTGGATTTGTCGATATCCAGTCCGGCTCCAAGTCCCGCGAGGTATCCGGTCAGCTGTTCCCTGCACTTGCGGGAGATGTCAAGGCCCTCCTTCTTCAGCAGGGTCCTGTCCCCTTCGCGGCGATAGCCCCCTTTGTAGAAGATAAGCATAAGGAGCCCGCAAACTGCAATGACGGCTCCGAGTCCGGAATGGATGAAATAAAGGCCGATGCCGGCGGCCAGCACTATGGATGATATGGTAAGGTCCACGGCAGTATGGACCCTGTTGAATTTGATTTCCATTTTATTATTTGAATATCGAATGGGAAGTCCTACAGTTTATTGAAAAGATAGATGTAATATGCGGCAAAGACCGCGAGCATTGCGGCGCCTTCAAAGCGGTCAATACGCAGTTTCCGCCCGGTGTAGGCACACAGCACAAGCAGCACGGAGCTCAAAAGGAGCACGGCTGCATCCACTATGGTCACAGAGGCAAACGAAAGAGGCATTATCAGGGCAGACGAGCCGAGAATGAACAGGATATTGAACACGTTGGAGCCGAGGATGTTGCCAAGAGCCAGCTGGGGCCTTCCCTTCAGGGCGGCCACAAGGCTGGTGGCAAGCTCCGGAAGCGAGGTCCCGCCCGCAAGGACGGTGACTGCAATGAACTTGTCACTTACCCCCATCTGCCCGGCAAGCCTGGTGGCAGACCTTACGAACAGTTCGCCTCCGCCAACAAGTCCGGCAAGCCCGAGGATGGCCATCAGGATACTGGCGGGGACCGGCCTTACTGCCCTCGGGCTCTCCGGTCCGGTGTCCTTGCCCGAAGTGCGGAATGCGAAAAAGACATAGAAGGCAAACGCCGCCATAAACAACAGGCCCTCGATCCTCGAAATAGACCCGCCGTTGCCGGCAAAGAGCGGGCACATGCCGAAAACGAGCAGCATCACCGTGGCAATCAGGGCAATGGGAATGTCCGATTTCCGGTTGGCATCCGTCATCGCAACGGGATAGAGCAGGGATGTAAGCCCCAGGATGAACAGTGTATTGAAAATGTTTGAGCCGATCACGTTGCCCACGGCAATGTCGGCATTTCCCTGTATTGCCCCGGTAAGGCTCACGACAAGCTCCGGACAGGAAGTGCCGAAGCCCACAATCGTGAGTCCTATTGCAAATTCGCTGACTCCGGCCCTCCGTGCGATGCATGAGGCGCCTTCGACAAGAGAGTTGGCGCCAAGGACTATCAGCCCCAGGCCCAACAGCAACATTATGATTGTCATAAGATTAGACTGTTAAGGATTATAAATGGACAGATTCAGCCTGACGGCCATGCCGGGCTGTTCATGAAAAACCTGTGATAATCCTAAATCCTCAACAGACAGATTGACAGAAGATATCTATCGGGAATGCCCATCCCCGATGTGACCACAAAAGATGGAGACATATACCGGAAAGCGGTCCTCACCTGCGCAGAGGTGCGGCGTCCCGGGTTGTGGAGGCGCATAGGATGGGGATTGAAACTGCGCGTACCCGAAATCGGAAGGACGCGGACAGAAGAAAGGCAGGCATCGCTGTTGAGCGAGAAATCCGTATTGCAGTCTTCCGATGTGCTCTGGACCACAGTGCATTCCTGCCCTACAAGGTCTCCCCTGTCTCCGAAAACCGGAGACAACAGCAGCGCAATCATCAGTACCAGCAGTCTCATAACTGCAAATATACACATTTTCGGGATTTGCTGCCCCGACAAAGCAAAAAAGGCGGCGGAACAGATGTCCCGCCGCCAGAAAAAACAATTGTTTGACAATAAAATTTATTTTGCGTCCATTGCCTGGCAGGCAGTGATTGCAATCATCTTGTAGATGTCATCTACGGAGCAGCCGCGGCTCAGGTCATTGACCGGACGTGCAATACCCTGGAGGATAGGTCCGATGGCATCTGCACCTCCGAGACGCTGCACGAGCTTGTAGCCGATGTTGCCCACCTCGAGATTAGGGGCAACAAGCACATTTGCCTTGCCTGCGATGTCCGAGCCCGGAGCCTTCTTGGCGCCGACGGACGGAACGAGGGCTGCATCTGCCTGAAGTTCACCGTCAATTTTGAGGGAAGGGTCGAGCTCCCTGGCAATCCTGGTGGCCTCGACAACCTTGTCAACAACTTCGTGCTTTGCCGAACCCTTTGTGGAGAAGCTCAGCATGGCAACGCGCGGATCTGCAAATCCGGCCACGCTCTTTGCGGTCTGGGCAGTACATACGGCAATCTGTGCGAGCTGGGAAGCATCAGGCATAGGGGTCACAGCCACATCGCCCATCACGAGGACACCCTCCTCGCCGTACTGCGAAGCCTTGGTAATGAGGAGCATGGCACCGCTGACACAGGTGATGCCAGGAGCGCATTTGATGATCTGGAGTGCCGGACGGAGGGTATCGCCGGTAGTGGAAAGCGCACCGCTGATCTGACCGTCAGCATCGCCGCTCTTGATGATGAGACATCCGAAATAGAGAGGATTGGTGGTGGCAAGCTCCCTTGCAGCCTCGATGGTCATGCCTTTCTTCTGGCGTAGCTGGAAAAGCAGCTGGGCGTATTCCTCGGTCTTTTCGCTGGTGGCAGGATCGATGATTGTAGCCTTTCCGATATGCTGGAGGCCGAGCTTTGAAGCGAGGGCAAGAATCCCGTCGCGGTTGCCGATGAGGATGATGTCGGCCAGTTCATCGCGGAGAGCCTGGTCTGCTGCGGTAATTGTGCGCTCCTCAAATGATTCCGGGAGCACGATGCGCTGCCTGTTGGACTTTGCACGCGCAATGATGTTGTCAATAAGTGCCATATTTTGTGATTATTGGATTCGATGCCCTGAAAGAGCGCTGCAAATATAGATATTTTCGCGGACAATAGCATCCTGGGGGCTACTCAAAAATATGCCTACCGTGTCAGATACTCCGAACTGACATAGGCGACGGAGCCGTTCCATTCGATTTCGGCAAAACCTCCGCTGATGCTCCGCACCTTGACGGATTCACCCCTCTGGAGCGTTCCTATCACCTCGGAGCCCGTGGACGGTGCCTTCCTGACATTGAGCACCCTGGCGGTGTTGCTGTAGACAGTATAGGAAGGTGCCGTGACCTCCGTCTCCTGCGAAGGAGCAGCCTTGCTGCGGAAATCGATTATCCGCGGGACATTGAGCACCAGGAGAAGCGCTATTGCAGCAAGAAGCGTGTAGGCGTTATAGAAGACAAAGCCGACAAGATACAGCACAAAATAGACGATACCGTAGAGAAGCATGATCGCATAGTATCCGATCCCGATTGCAATTAAGGCGCCGAATACGGAGAGACAGCCCCAGATGAATCCCTCGCCCGAGAAAGTCTTGAAAACCCACACAATAAGGGAGATGATGCCTGTAATGGCAGGGATGCCTGCAATAATCATTGCAATGATGCCGGCACCTGTTTCCTGGAGCCATTCACCGATACTCGAGATGCCATAGTTGAGGCGGTTCCAAAACGCCCTGAAGCCCCCTCCCGAGCGTGAGGACGAGGAAGTGTAGGAAGAGGTTGTACGGCTGATGGGTGTAGGCGCAATGTTGCGGACGGTGTTGCCCACGCGCCCGATTGTGCCTGTGATAGGGTCAAATGAAGAAGGAAGTGCCATTTTCTATCTGTTGTTGCAAATAATCGAACCACCCGCAATGGAACATACCACAGGGGCGTTTTTATTGATGGCGCCATCTGCAAGAGACGACACGACATTGTCTATTATCATGGTGTTGACGGCTTTTTTGATTTCTCTCGCGCCATATTCAGGCTTATACGAACTGAGGGCAATATGCTCTGCCACGCCCTCGCCGAATTCGACGGTGATGCCCCCCGCAGCCATACGTTTGCGGGCCGATTCGAGCTGCATCTCAGTGATCCGGAGCACCTCGTCCTGCGAAAGCGGAAGGAACATCACCACCTTGTCGATCCTGCCCCAGAACTCCGGAGCGGCCCTGCGCCTCAGGAGGGCCAGGACTTCGGATGTGGTCCGGGAGATATCCTCTTCTGAATGGTTCCCTCCGGCAAGGTTGCGCGCAATCACATCCTGTCCCATATTGGAGGTCATCACGATGATGGTATTGCGGAAATCCACGGTGCGGCCTATGCCGTCGGTCATCCTGCCGTCGTCAAGGACCTGGAGAATGGTCTCGAAGACCTTCGGATTGGCCTTTTCCATCTCATCGAAAAGCACTATGGAGAAAGGCTTGCGCCGCACGGCCTCCGTGAGCTGGCCACCCTGTTCATAGCCCACATATCCCGGAGGGGCACCGAACAGGCGCGACACCGAATGCTCAAGCTGATACTCGCTCATGTCTATGCGCACCATCGCATCGCGCGACTGGAAAAGGTACTCGGCAAGAGCCTTGCAAAGCTCCGTCTTGCCCACTCCCGATGTCCCCAGGAAAAGGAAGGACCCCACAGGCCTTGCCGCATCCGACAGGCCCATACGGCTTCTGCGGATTGAATCGGCCACAGCCTTTATGGCCTTGTCCTGGCCCACGACACTACGGTGGAGATGCTCCTCGATGTTTTTGAGCTGCATCATATCGCCGGCCGTGAGATTCTCCACAGGGATGCCGGTCCTCCTGGTGATGACCGCACGGATGTCATTGTCGGTCACTTCCCCGCCTCCGGAAAGGCGCACATTGGAAGACGCCTCGTCAAGAAGGTCTATCGCCTTGTCGGGAAGACGGCGGTCAGGGATGTAGCGCACGCCCAGCCTGACTGCAGACTCGACCGCCTCCTGCAAAATGGTCACCCTGTGATGCTGCTCAAACCGGTCCTTGATGCCACTTATGATGGCGACGGCATCCTCCACGGAAGGCTCATCCACAATCACTTTCTGGAATCTGCGCTCAAAAGCCTTGTCCTTTTCGATGTTCTGTGCATATTCGTCGAGGGTGGTAGCGCCCATTATCTTGACGGTACCCCTAGCCATCTCCGGTTTTAGAAGGTTGGCAAAAGAGTTGTCCGAGCACGAGCATTTGCTTATCAGGGTATGGATCTCATCTATGAACAGGACCACCTGCGGATTGGCCTTGGCCTCCTCGATGATCTTTCTCATCACATCCTCTGCCTCGATGGAAGTCGGGTCCAGCTGATAGATGTACAGGTCGGCAAGGTCGGCAAATACCTCGCCGCGTACAAGCTTCACCGCAAGGCCCTCCACGATGGCTGTCTTGCCGGTCCCGGGGTCTCCCACGAGCACAGGATTGTTTTTGGTATAGAGCGAAAGTATCTGCAATACCCTTTCGATTTCCCTGTCGCGGCCGATGACAGGCTTGATCTCCCCTCTTTCCGCCTTCTCCATAAGGTCGATACAGTTGCGCCTGATTGCAGGGCAGTCGGGCTTGACCGGCCTGCGGGGCTGCTGCGTGGCTGTCTGGCCGGAGGATTGTGAGGTTGTCGGCCTGGAAGTTTGCGATGGCGTGTGCAGGGATGGCTGTGTCCGAGCCGGGGCATTGCCCGGACCGGCGTGATTGCCCGGCTGCCCGCACGGAGAAGTGTCATCAACGCCGTATCTGACATCAGGCATATAGGCAACTCTAACCGGATTATTGCTTTCAAGCACCCGCTGCAATGCTGTCGCATCCACTCCCCTTATGCCAAAGACTTCGTGGACTGGGCCGGGCACCATTATCAGGGCAGCATAGAGAGGATACAGTGTGTCGAGGCAATTGATTTCGCCCTTTATGGCCTCACATACGCTGAAGGCATTTACAAGCGAGGCGGACACCGGGATGTTGCCACCGCCGCCCTGCGCCTTTTCGAGGCGGTTCAGGGATTTGGCCACCTCCTGATAGATGACATTAGGCTCAAGACCGAGGGCAGAAAGGAAACACCCGAGAGAGGTCCTTTCGCACTGCTGGATGCCCATAAAGAAAACAGGGACCTCGATCCGCGCAAAGCCGAACTGCCTGCACAGTCCGGCGGATTTTTCCATAATCCGCGCAACTGCCGGATTATCCTGCATAAAACTGCCTATGTCCATCGCTAACTATATAATCAAATATCAAGTCACTATCAGTTGCTTTTCATAGGGGATGCCGCAACATGCGGACAATGGCCCGCGCGCATTTGCACGCTACCCTTTCCCTAAATCCCTTTCCCCGGGAAAGGGACCTTTGCTTTTACTTCAGCGCCTCTGAGATGTCATCGTCAAAATCAGTGTTGATCCTGGTAAGCTCCGGATCAAAATCCTTCACGAAATCCTCCCCGAGACTGAGCTTCGGCTTCTCCCCGCAGAGCGCACACTCCTCATTGCGCGGAAGGTCAAGACCGTACCAGCGCATAATCGTAGGCCTGTTGGCACACTTGTCAAACGGTGCGAAGCCGCGGTAATGCCTTTCGCGGCGGTTCACCCACACATAGGCGGGGAAGGTCAGCTCATCGTCAAGGGACGAAATGCCAGACTCCGCACCGCGTGAAAGCTCAATCAGCGAGAGCTTCACCATCATATTGCACATAGGCTCGATATCGGAGCTCAGGCCCACCTGCACCATCGCATCCGCATCCTCCGGAGAGGTGTAAGCGGCAATCTGGCCGTTGGCGCGGGCCGACTGCTCATTGGTGATTTCCTCCGACATGTCCTTGTACC
This sequence comes from uncultured Bacteroidales bacterium, assembly GCA_945868745.1. Taxonomy (GTDB): domain Bacteria; phylum Bacteroidota; class Bacteroidia; order Bacteroidales; family UBA932; genus Cryptobacteroides. Next base: position 2,930 of record CAMBMK010000016.1, on the reverse strand, counting down.
ACTGGTTGCCGATCATGCATACATAGCACGGGCCTCCCGGACGGTAACGGAACACATCGCCACCCTCGGCACGCGTGATGGCACGGCCGAAGATGCCCACCTTCCGCTGCCTGACAAGCGCCTCGCTGATATTGAAACGGGACTGGTTGTTGTCAGTGGCGCAGATGACAAGGTCAGCCTTCTCCACCTCGCTGCACAGGAGGTCGGGATGCTCATTGATATTGACAGGGAACACATCCACGCTGGCGTAAGGATTCTTTCCGAGAATGGTCTCACGCACAAAGTCCGTCTTAAGGCGTCCCAGGTCGTTGAGCGAGGCCGTATGGCGGACAAGATTGTGAAGCTCAACCCTGTCGAAATCCATAAGTGAGAACTGCCCTACGCCGGATTTGGCAAGCTCCACGGCAATCTGCGAGCCGAAGCTCCCCAAGCCGATGATAAGCACCCTCTTGCCCTCAAGGATACCCACTTCTATGAGCCCCTTGCTCCTGGAATAGAGATTTTCCTTTGCGGGGATAACGGTTGCAGGCTCCGGTGCGCAAGCCCCTTTTGGCCACACGAGGGCCTCCCCTTCCGCATTGACGCATACAGTGTAATCCGCCTCAGTACCGGCTTCCGGACGGGAACCGTGGACAAAGCGCACAGTGTGTTCAATGCCGAAACTGTGGGCAAGCGGAGAGAGCCTCAGATGGACCACAGACTCGCCTTCCCATTCGTAACCGATGCCGGAAGCATTTTCCGAAATGGCGGAGAACCGCTGGAGTTCTTCGCCATAAAGACAATATGTAGCCATAGCTATGCTGCGTAACCGTCCTGGATCATGGTGGAAGTCTTGACGCTGCCTGCGCCTCCCACCGTGGTCAGATTGCCGGTATTGGTGTCAAAAAACACATCGCCGCTGTTGGGATTTTTCTGGGTCTCGGCAATTGCCTTTTCTATTGAATTGAGGTCCAAATCATTAAGAGCCATATCTTTGTTTGTTTTATGATTGACAAAAAAACCTGAAGAGTACTAAACGTGTGAAGTCTGGTGCTTCAGCATGCTCTCCATCGTCTTCCCCGTGCGGAGGTGGGTCTGATAGATTTCAAGCCATACCCTGCACTTGAGATACACGTGCCACAAGGTAATGTCCGGGGTCCACTGCGTGTCGGAATAGTGGCAGAGCTGGGTCCAGTTGTTCCATGAAGAAAGGGTGTGGTTGACGCCGTTCGGGGAATTCATCGGCTCACCGCTTTTTGTATAAAGCATCTGGGTCACATAGACCTTCGGCTTGGTTGTAGGAAACGTGGAGAGGTCATAGTAAAGGACATAGACCTTCCCGTTGTTGGTCTTTACCGCAGCCTTGAGATATGGGCTGGAAGTACCTGTGCCACCGAAAGCATAGGCCTTCGGTCCGAGATAATGGTCAAGGATCATATTCTCATCCCTGAACCTCGATTGAGTCATCATAGCCTTCTTCTGTTGAGTTGTTATTATATTCTGTGTTGTTGTCTGTTGCGCAGTTGCCGCCCGGGATGTCACCGGTCGGGGAGTTCCCTGCCGGGGAGTTCTCTGCCGGAGCGTTCCCTGTCGGGGTGCCAGTTGTCGGAGTGCCGGTTGCCGGACTGACCTCCGTCGTACCGTTGCCTGCCGGACCGCCGTTGAGGGAAAGCGAAATCCATTTTTCGAACGCCTCCAGTATCAGCGCATTATTGTCCTCTCCGGAGCAGGCCGGACAGTAATCCCACGGCGCCTGGCTGTCATTCGGCGAGCCTTCCGACATCATCACCGGAGGGTCCTGCGGGAAGGCCTCGTTGAGCCTGACGGCGCGGCCACCGAACGTGAGGAAAATATTGCCGTACTCGTCCCATTTCGGGGAAACCGTTTCCCCCGGGGCCGCTGCCCCCACCACCCTGATTATCCTCTTGAGAAGATCCACTCCCCCGACGCGGCGCATCCAGTGGCCTTCGCCAAGACGCGCTGCCTCGTTGCCGGAATTCCCGGAAGGGGCTGCCCCGAGGATACGCATTTCGCCGTGGCACGGAGAGGAAGAGCGCGGATGGATGAGTATGTCTTTCAAATCGTTGTCAATCAATGGCCTGAACGGACTCTGAAGCGAGAGGACACGCCAGGATGCATCGGTGAAATGGCGCATATCGCTTTCATGGAACATATATGGATTGACGGTGGTCCTGCCCTGGCGGTAATTGGCGATGCAGAGAAGCATCCTGCGGAGAGGCACGTCGCGCAGGCCGTTGAAGATGGTGTTGGCGTCGTGCCCGCTCGGACGCGCAAGGCCCAGCTGGTGGTGCGAATGCCATTCTCCCATATGCGAAAGCTGGTATCTGTCAGCCACTGTGCCGGCTATCTTCACGAAATAGTTGAGGTCCTGTACGAAAAACGCGTTCTGGTGGTTGGCATTGCGGCCGGGGCCTATCGCATAGAGTACAACCGGGATGCCCTCATTGGTCCAGAAACCGAAAAGGTCGCCGCCGGTCTCGATGTCGGGATAGTCCAGCACGCAGCGGGAGATATAGTCTAGCTCGCTCCGGTAGATGACCGCGATATGCGATGCCCTTTTTTCATCGACATCGTCAGGATTGGTTTTCGCCTCCGGTCTTGCAGAATCCTGGCGGCTGGCAGTCTGCGCCGGCTCGCTCTTTATGGAAAAGCACCTTTTCAGAAAATCATTCATCGTTTCGGGAGATTTTTCAAAGTTTCACTTCGCTCTCATCTTGCCATTTGCGAATATAATAAAATGTTTCTTATAATCCAAAGCCCCGGGAGGTGCCGTTGCATTTGAGACTCCCAAGGTTGCCAGTTCACGAGCAAAGAATGGGCTGATGCCTGCGCTTTGTACCCTGAAATGAAAATCAGCATGGACAGCCGAGGCCGTGCCAAAGACAACATTTGGATTGAAAGATTTTGGAAAACGATAAAATACGAGTACA
>CAMBMK010000015.1 GCA_945868745.1 uncultured Bacteroidales bacterium | reverse complement strand
CAAGTACCGCGGCACCGGTGCCGGCAACGACGAGAAGAAGAGACTATAGCCAAAAACATATATTTTTCATAAGCCTATGACTACATAATAGAGTTTAACATGTATGGGTTCTAACCGGTAAAGCCCCGCGCAGTGATGCGCAGGGCTTTTTTCAGTGCCGTTTGTGCAACAGCTTATTTTCTTACGAGATACTTGAGCCAGAAGTCACGGTTGGAGGCTGTGAAATGCTCCTGCTGGTAGCCGCGGTAGCCGTGCATTCCGTCAGGATACATCATGAACTCAAACTTCTTGCCTTCCTTCAGGAGCTCGTCGATGAGCTGGAGGGAGCCCTGGAAATGGACGTTGTCGTCGCCCGTACCGTGGGTGAGCTTGAGCATCACAGGCTCGATCTCCTGAGGGTCATATGACTTGTAGTCAACAGGATAGTTCTTCACATGGGCAAGGACGCTCGTGGAGGCATAGCCGTCAGGGTTGGTCTGCGGGGTCTCCATGAACCTTTCGGTGTAGTGGGTGTCATAGAGAGGCCAGTCATATACTCCCGAGCTGCCCACTCCGTAGTGGAAATAGTCGCTCGCGTCGAAAAGAAGGAGCGCAGTCATCATTCCTCCGAAAGAATATCCCTCGACACCGATCTTGTCGCCGTCGATGTATGGAAGGCTCTGGAGATATTTTGCCCAGTCCACGAAGTCATAGGTCTCGTATTTATCGAGCCATTTGTAGATGTAGTCAAGACCTTCGCGGCCGTTGAAGCCTGCAGCGCGGTTGTCCACGGACACCTCGATGATGCCGTTTTCTCCCCACCAGGAGTAGCGGTAAGGGTCTTTCCAGCGCTCCTGCACCTGAGGCGAGTCAGGTCCGCCGTAGATATCGACATGGACAGGATATTTCTTTGCAGGGTCGAAGTCCTTCGGGAGGATCATGTAGCCGTACATCGTGAGGCCGTCGCGGCTCAGGATGGTCATATTCTGCGGCCTCGGGTATGAGGCAAGGTCAAAGTCGGCTGCGGCGTGGTCTGCGACCTTGTGGAGGGCCTTGGAGCCCTTCTTTCCGTTGGAATAGATCCAGATCTGGTCAGGGGTGCTGTAGTTGGACAGGGATGCGACAAAGTATTTTCCGTCAGGAGAGAAGCTTACGCCGGCCACGGAGTACTGCGGGTCGGTGAGGGCGGTCACAACTCCTTTCTGGGATACTTTGTAGAGGGTTGTGCGGATGCGTGCGTCGCGCTCTGCGGTGAAATAGACGTCACCCGTCTTTTCGTCGAGGCGGACAAGGTTGACCCTCCAGTTTTCGCCGTCGGTGAGCCTGCGTACAGGAGAGCCGTCGTAAGGCATGAAGTAGATCTGCTGCCATCCGGTCTCGAAGCTTCTTACGGCATAGAGGCCCTTGTCGGTGAAGATCATGCCGGTGATGAAGTCGAGCCAGGTCTTGTAGGTCTCGTGGTAGATGTGCTTCTTTGAGCCGTCCTCCACGCTGATGCTATAGACGTCGAGGGTGTTCTGGATGCGCGGTTCCCTCTGGATGAAGAGTTCCCTGCTGTCCGGTCCCCAGAACGGGGTGCCGAAATACTGGTCGTCCTTCGGGTCGAAGTCTGCCCACACTATGTCGCCGCTTGCGATGTCGGCAATGCCGATGCGCACCTCAGGGTTGGGCTCGCCCACCTTTGGATAGTGGGTTTCGCGGAGGGAGCCGTCCTGGCCCTTTCCGGAATAGATCGGGAACATCGGGACGTTGGTGTCGTCATAGCGGTAGAAGGCGAGCTTCTTGGAGTCAGGAGACCACCAGAATGCCTTGTAGCGGGTAGGGCGGCCGAGGATCTCCTCGTAGTACACCCAGGAGGAGTAGCCGTTGAGGATGAGGTTGCTGCCGTCGGTGGTAAATCTCTTTTCGGCGCCGGTGGCGATGTCCACGATGTAGAGGTCGTTATTGCGGGTGAACGCAAGCATCGTGGAGTCAGGCGAATAGGTGAGGTTCACTGCGCCCTGCGGGTTGACCGGGTACTCGATGTACTTTTCCGGGGCATAGACACCCTCGCGGACTTTTCCGCTTTTGGCATCAACGGCGAAGGCCTCGGTGAAGGTGCCGTTGTAGGAGAAGGCCACTTCGTTGTTGTCCAGCCATTTCCAGGCTCTCGGGACAGGCTGGAGGCCGTCCTGTGCGTGGACTGCTGCACAGAGCAGAAGTGCTGCGGTTGCTGTAAAAATTCTGTTCATAGCGTTATAAATTATTTGGTTTGAGCAAAAAGATTGTCCTTGAAATTGATGAGATAGACTTTCTCCACTCCCCTCGTGATTGCGGTGTAGAGCCATTTGAGGTCGTCGAGAGTGAGGACGTCCTGCCAGAAGGGGTTGTCGATGAAGACGCATTTCCACTGGCCGCCCTGGGATTTGTGGGCGGTGATTGCGGCTGCGTATTTGAGCTGGAGGGCGTTGTAGTATTTGTCTTCACGCACGGCGTCGTGGCGTTTTTTCTTTGTGGACAGGCCGGAATAGTCCTCGAGCACTCCGGCGTAGAGGGCGTTCTGCTGTTCGTAGGTCAGCGACGGGGCCTCGGATTCGAGCGTGTCGAGGCAGACCTTTGCCGTAATCTCCTGATTGTCATAGTCCGGGAACATCAGACGGGCCTCGGCGAAATGGAGTCCGTAGCGGTCTTCATAGCTGCCGATGCGCAGGAGGGTGGCCATGTCGCCGTTAGCTATGTAGCTCATATTCTTGATGTTCTCTATAAACTGGTAGCAGTTTTTGACTATCATCAGCCTGTCGCCGCGCACGAGGCGCTCCTCCTTGTAGTGGATCTGGGCGCGGATGCCGGCGTTGTAGCGGTTGGCGCGCTTGTTGGAACGGCATAGCACTATGGTTTCGTCCTCGCCGTAGCGGGAATATGCGTCTCCGAGCTCTTCGAGAAGGGTGCCGCCGCTGACCCGGAGGAAGTCGTCGAAGCCGTCGGTCCGCAGGCCGAGCCCGTCAGCGGGGAGGAGGTCCGTTCCGGAGGCTATCATTTCGCGAAGGCGTGTGGCGTTTTCGAGGATTCCGGAGGCTTTCTGCTGGCGCACCACGGTGGTGAGCGTCGAGAACCGGACTCCCCCGGCAAGCGCCATATATTCCCTGGAGAGAGCGGGGCTGCGGTCAAGGCCCACCGGAGGCAGCTGGGCGGCGTCCCCGACGAGTATCATCCTGCATCCCACGCCGCTGCGCACAAATGTGATGAGGTCCTCGAGGAGGTTGCCTGTGCCGAACTGTGCGGTGCTCTTGCCTTCGGAGCTTCCGATGCCTATGAGAGAGACCTCATCGACGATGAAAAGGGTGTCCTTTGCCTTGTTGGGCGAGATTGTGAAGAGTCCGAAGCCGCTGTCGGACGTGGATTTCTGGCGGTAGATGTGCTTGTGGATAGTGTAGGCGTCGCTGCCGGTGTAGCTTCCGAGCACTTTGGCGGCGCGTCCGGTCGGGGCCAGAAGCACGCAGGGCACCTTCACGGACCTGAGGTGGGCCACAACTGCCGCTATTGCCGTGGTTTTTCCGGTGCCGGCATAGCCGTTCACCACCATTATGTCGCCGTCGTCGCTTGTGAGAAATCCGGATATGTCACGGAAAAGTGCATCCTGGCACGGCGTGGGTTCATAGCCGAGCCTTTCCGTGAAGCCTTTGTAGAGAAAATCCGATGCACCCATATCCTATTTCCTGTTGCTGCGTCCGAACACAAGGTAAAGCACGGCGAATACCGGATAGATCTCGATACGTCCAAGGAGCATATCAAGCGTGTAGATAAGCTTTGCAGCCATCGGTTCGCCGTTGTAGTGGCTGCTGAGCTCCCCGAACGAAAGCCCCACGTTGCCCATGCTGGAGACCACTCCGTCGAGGGCATTGGCGTCTCCCCCGCAGAACAGCATTACAAGCAGTACGGACAGCAGCAGAAGAAGCACATATATGGCAATGAAGAGGATATGGGGATGTATGTCCTCGTCCTTTACTACATGATGACCCATCCTGACTTCGGCAACGGAAGACGGATGGAGGGTGTTCCTGACCTGCCTTGCAAATGCTTTCAGGAGCACCACCAGACGGTCAACCTTCATACCTCCGGAGGTGGAACCGGCCATACCGCAGAACAGCGCAACTACCATCATGAGCGAATGCGGGAATGAGGTCCAGGCCCCTGTGTCGCATATGCTGAATCCGGTAGTGGACGAGAAGGTTGCAGTCATGAAAAGGCCCTTCATCGCCGAGTCCGCCCAGCCGTTTCCCTCACCTGAAGAATGGAAATTGACTGTCATGATCAGCGCGGCCACAATCACATAACCCACATAGAACTTGAGCACGGAGTTGTTGAGGGGCCTCAGGGAACGGGTGGCAATGACCATATAGATGATGGCGAAGTGGATGGAGCACAACATCATGAACACGATGGTCACGATGTTGACCGCCGGCGAGTCGTAGTAGCCGATGGAGAGGTTCCTGGTGCTGAATCCTCCGGTCGATACTACGCTGAATGCGTGGTTGATGGCATCGAAGGGAGACATCCCGGCGAGGATATAGCAGATGAATGCTGCAAGAGCCAGTCCGATGTAGATATATGTGAAGATGTAAACCGTCTTGTTGGTCTTTGCCATAAAGGCGTCGCGCGTGAGGGCGGAAAGCTCCATATTGGCAAGGCGGCGCCTCAGCGGGGAACTCGAAGGGATGATGAGAAGCAGGAAGACCACGACTCCCAAGCCGCCGATGAAATGGGTGGAGCTGCGCCAGAAAAGCAGGCTCGGGGGCAGGGCTTCCACGTTTTCGAGAATTGTGGAGCCGGTGGTGGTATAGCCGGAAACACTTTCAAACCAGGCATTTACCACAGTAAACGGTCCTCCCCACAGCAGATACGGCAACATCCCGACCACAAATGAAAGCGTCCACGACAGGAATATGATCATGTAGCCGTCCTGCAGGGTGATGTTCTGCGCCTTGCGCACGAAGATGAAGGGGAACACTCCGATTATGAAGGTGATGACGAAGCTGATGAGCAGGGCCGCAAGGGCGCTGTCGTTGCCCCCCGCCACCGATACCAGTATGGACAGGAACATGAAGAACGCACTGGTGAGCAGTGCGAATCCCACGTTTCTGGATATCACCTTGAAGTTCATTCCTCTTTACTGCTTCTGGTTGTCGCGCAGCGCCTTGATGCGTTTGCGAAGCTGCAGGTTTTCCGATATGATTTCGCCTACTCCTTCGTTGAGCTCGGAGAGCTGGTCGTCCCCGTCGAAGGTGACGCTGTATATTTTGCCGACAGTCCGGTAGTTGCGAAGGCCGGAGAGCATCCTGTAGATCGGATTGACATAATACGCCAGGATGAAGAAAAGAAGCATTATCACAAGCAGAAGGCCGACAGATACGGCGACTGCACTCGGTATGATGCTCCTGTAGAAACCGCGGTCAAATGTGGCGGAATTGTTTTCAAGCTCCCTGTAGATCGCCGTGGAGAGCTTGTCGATGTCGCTGCGGAGATGGTTGTAAACAGGCTGGAGGCGGTCGAAATACCACGCCCTCGTATCGACAAAATCGGATTTGAGGACTTTCGGAAGCTCCAGCGATGTGAGCATATAGGCTGAATACGAATACTCCACCGAGTCGGCAAGATGTGCCATATCCCTTGCGGACAGGCTTTCCCGGAGGCTGTCGCAATGGGCCATGAATTCCTTCTGGTTGAAGTCCGGAAGGCTGTTGCGGCTGTCGTCCCCGATGACGGTCAGGATCTCGAGGTTGTAGGCGTTGCTGACGTTGGCAAGCCTCTGAGCCACATTGATGCTGTTGATGTTGCCGGCGATGAGCTCCGACACATAGTTGCTCATACGGTCATACTCCAGCATCGAAATCACGCTGGAGGTAAGCAGTATGATTGCGATTGCGCTGAGGCTGAGGGTGATCTTCATCTTCATGCTCAGCTTGAAATCGCGGACTAACTTCCTGGCTTTTGTAAACATAATACGCTCTCTGGCCCCGCTGGTGCGGAAAGCAAATCATGCAAAGATAGGCATTTTGTCCGATATTGGGACCGGCTTATTCCTTTCTTGAGAAAGTCTGGACGAATTCGGGATTGTCAACGGCGCTCCAGACCATCCTGGTGGCGGAAAGGAGGTCAATCCTGTAGTTGCGGCTCCAGAATCCGCTGTCGTGGTCGTACATGCCTTCGATTATGCTGCCCTGGGCCGCAGTGGTGGTGATGGCATATGTCCCGGTCAATGTGTGGGCGATGTCAGCGAAACTGTCGAGGTTGGTGGTAATGGTGAATGTCTTTTCGCTGCGGGTGAGCTCGATGTCAAGGAAGGTGCCGTCCAGAAGAGGGCTGTCACCGACCATTTCGAGCGTCCAGATGCCGCTGACGTTGTTGTAGTTGACCTCCAGAAGCGGTTCGCTCTCCTGCGCCGGTTCCTTCTGGCAGGAAAGCAGCGCAAGGCTGCACATTATGACAAGAATTGCTTTGATATGTCTCATCTTTACTACTTTATCCTGATTGTTATTTTTGTCTGTCTGTCTCCGGACTCAAGAAAAAGAGGATACTCCCCCTTCCCTGCCTTTCCGTCATATTCTATTGATATGCTGTCGTTTTTCAATACTGCTTTCACTCCCTCAGGGAGGAACTGGTCCCTTGCTGTCAGCTGCGGCGCACTTGCGGAAGTCCTGCGGAAATCAAAGCCGGCCGCACCGGGAGTCCCCGCATTGAATGCTACCTCCTTTGCCGAAAGGGCATACATACCCATCCTGTAAGGGTACGGCGAATCGTCCACCACCCTGATTTTCAGCGTCAGCACAGCCTCCACAGCTTCGCTTTCCGAGGTATGGACATAGGCCTTGCTGAGGAAACTTCCGCTCCTTCCGTGGGGAGAGTAACGCAGCCTGACGGACGCACTGTCGCCGGGAGCTATTTCCCTCCGGCTGCTCTCCGCACCAAGGCAGGAACAGTCCGTCCTGATCTTTGTGATGACCACCGGCCTTGGGGAGATGTTCCTGAATCCGAACACATACTCCCTTTGTCCGCCGTCTTCGCGGAGGGTGCCTCCATCGACAAGCAGTGTATTGAATTGCAATACCTTGCTCGGGGTTTCCCTTACTGCGAGGGAGTCCATGTCCAGGATTTTTATCTGCGCAGTCGCAGCGGCGGCTGACAGCCCCAACAGGAAAACCAGCAGTACCCTTTTTTTCATCACAGCCAGCCCTGTCCTTCGCTGTCCCTTACCGTAATCACGAAATTGAATGCAGTCCCGTTGCTTGCGGTGATGGTCGCTGCGGTCTGTCCGGCCTTGCCCGGGGTAAACACGATGCGCGAGCCTTCCGTGCGGCAGGATGCAATCTCTCCGCGTTCAATCTTTACGGTATATGTAAGATTCTCTCCGTCACGGAAATATCTGGCAGGGACATAGGTTGCATCCCTGCCTGCAGTCAAAAGCACATTAGGGAAGCTCATCTGCACCCCGGAGCCTTCAATAGCCTTGAGGAAAGCATAGGCATCTACCTGGCCCGCTCCCATTTTGCCCTTGTAGCCGTTGAGGTCTATGGAGTTGAAGTGGTTCTCGCCGAGGTCTGCCACGTATTTGTAGTAATACTTGGGCTTGTCGGTGTCCCAATCTGTCTCTATGCTGCGTGCGGAAGAGTAGAGAAGTCCGATGACCTCCTCTGCCTTGAAATGCCTGCGCAGGGATGCCGCATAGGAGAGGCCGAGCGCCACTACCCCGCTGACATGAGGACAGGCCATCGAAGTGCCTTCCATATATCCGTAGCCGCTTTCGCTGATACTTTTCGGAAGCGTGGAGAGGATACATCCTATTGCCCCCTTGTCGGAACCGGTGCCCCAGTCGTAATAGTAGTCCTGGTCTCCGCCCGGAGCGCTGATTGTGGTGCCTGTGCCGTAGTTGGTATAGATTGCCGGTGTGAAATCACCTGCAGTTGCAGCCACTGACACGAAATCCGGATAGGCTCCCGGATAGCCTGCCGAAGGGGCGCTCTCGTTGCCCGCGGCAAAGACTGCAATACCGCCCTCGATCACTCCGTCAGGAGAGCCGGCATTGTGGATGAAATAGTCCAGAGCCTTGGCTTCCAGCATATTGTCTGTTTTCCACGAGTCATCGTCCGCGTACATCGGCATCCAGTCGTAAGGGTTGGCGGCGCCGGAAGTGTATCCCCAGCTGCACTGGAGGATGACAGCACCGTTGTCGGCGGCGTATTTGATGGCCCTGACCTCGTCAAGGACTGTCCCGGCATAGTTGCCGCTGAATATCTGGCAGGACATGATCCTGACGCCCTGCTTCCCCTTGCTTCCTCCTGCTATGCTGGCAAGGCCCTCGCCGTCATTGGTTGCAGAGATGACGCCTGCAACGTGGGTTCCGTGACCGGTGTCGTTGATGTCGTCGGTGGAGATTACTCCGGTGCTGCGGGAGAAGTTGTAACCGTAGTAGTCGCCCGCATATCCGTTGCCGTCATTGTCTTCGTGGGAACGGAAGATCTCCCCCTCGTTGACCCACATGTTCGGGGCGAGTTCCGGGTGGGTGTAGTCCACGCCCTCGTCGAGCACTGCCACTATGATGTCGGGACTTCCGGAGCACATCTCCCAGGCGCCGGCCACGTTGACATCGGCTCCGGCGATGAATTTGGACTCCCTGAGGTCTCCGGTGTTGAGGAGGTTCCACTGGTATTCAAGATAGCTTTCGGCTGCCTTTGTGGCGGAGAAAGGTACGGAACGGCCGCTGTATGCCCTCTTGAGGGTGCGGTTGTTCTCCACCCTGCTCACTTCGCCGAGGGCGGAAAGCTTCGATGCAAGAGCCCTGCGGTCCATGGAGTTTTCGTCAAAACGTACCACATACCAGAGGTCGAGGCCTTCCCTGACGGCAGTTTCCTCCGTCCTTGGATTGACAGGGAACACCCTTTCGACCGTACATCCTGCCAATGCGTCCATCACCTTGTCAATGGATGTGCTGCCGCTTTTGCAGATGCCGCTGCTGTGGAGAATCTGCGCAGTCTCAGGGCTGAAACGTACCAGCAGTTCGCCGCTTACCACAGTATCGTCCGGCACGGGTTTCTGCTGCGGAAGGCTCTCCCTCGTGCAGGCAAGGGCGACGGTGATTGCGGCACAGGCCAATATTGTCTTTTTCAACATTATTCAGTCATATTGTTTGGGTTGTACTTCTTGTTGACATACTCCTCGTAGTAGTAGTCAAGGTTGGCCGGCTCGTTGGTAAATCCGCACGACCTTCCTTCCTGGTCCTTGCCGTCCTGCGGGAATACCAGCGAGAACGGTATCCAGATGTCGAGCTTCGGATGGAAAAGGAGCCAGTCCGGAAGCTCTCCGGTGAACCTGTTGAGGTTGATGGCAAACATCGTGGTGTTGGGCAGTACCTTCGGAAGGCCAATGAGCCTTGCAGGAAGGGTGTCGCAGGCGTTGACCTCGGCCTCGGTCCATCTCGGGAAAGTATCGTCATCCTCGAGTGAAGGGAGGGTACCCTGGAGGAAGTTGACGCTGAGCCTGAGGGTATCGAGGGTGTCCCATTTCAGGAGATGGAGAGGGAAATGCCTCTGCCCGCTTTCGTCCTTCGGACATTCGTCTATGAGTCCGCCGATCTTGTCCCTGTTGAAATTGGACAGGTCGTAGGAGCTGTAGCGGATGTTGGAATTGAGCTGCAGAGCAGTCATCTTCGGGAAGTTGTCCTTGTTGAGGATGTCCGGGACGCTCTGGAAGTTGTTGCCGCTCAGATCGAGGTATTCGAGGTTGCTGAGGTTGGTGAACGACTCCGGCAGCGAGCTCAGGCCGTATGCCCCGATGGTGAGCCTGCGCAGCTGCGTAAGCTTGCAGATGAACTCGCCCGGGTCGAGGTCATAGAGGAAGGCATTGGCATTGCCGAAGAACGTAAGGGACTCTGCTGCAGTAAGATACTGCACCTGGAACGGAAGGCCTTCCTTGACTGCGAAAAGCAGGAAGCTCGCGGAGCGCACCCTTCCCTTGTTGGGGCCTGATTTCCATACGGTCACATTGTCCCAGTTGGCCATCCTTTCGGCGGTGTTGAGCTGTCCCATGCAGCCCAGGGCACGGTGGATGGCGATGATTGCGAGCGAGTCGCCCTTTATGCCGATTTCAATCGGTTCGGCGCTCTTCTGCCTTACGGCTATGCGGTCCTGGCGTGAAAGGGAGATGTCCGGGTCGTTCGGCTCAAGAGAGACCGTGACCTCCCTGTCCTGCTGGTACACATTGATGTCCCACTCGAAATCGATTTTTACCTTGCGCGGTCTTGCACCCCTGTCAAGGACAAGTTCCGGCATAGTGTACCTGAGCCAGCCCTCCTTCTTGTCCGGGTCTTCAGGAATCACTACTCTGAACGGGGTATTGGCAGTGACCTCCAAGGTGAAGCTGCGTGTGCCGTAGTCGGCATAGCTTTCGATCTCGACTTCCTGCTTTTCAGCGGAAATCCCATACTCGAAGCCCTTCTGGCTCACGCGGATGTCCTGTCTCTGACCGTCCGAAAGCCTTTCTATCCTGACAAGGCCCTCCCTCGGGGTGACTGCAAGCGCCGAGTCCACGATGATTCTGCACTCCACGCTGCCCACACCGTTTGCAGGAGACACCGTTATCCACGGCTCCTGGGTCTTGACAATCCACTCGGAGTCCGCGGAAAGGCTGAGCGCGGCCGTACCGCCCTCCGGGCCCATTTCAACCTCCGAAGAGGAGATGTTGAACTCCACGGCTTCTTCCTCCTTGCAGGCGGTCATTGCGCAGGCAAGCAGGAAGGCAGCAAATATACTCTTTGTAACAGATTTCATAAATAACTAATCTAACGCGATATACTGGCAGTTTCTGATGTCCTGGGTCTTGTCGTAGATCAGATAGAACTGACCCCTGGCGTAGGCCGTACATATGTCGGAGGCATCAAATACTATATTTGGATTGTCGCTGATTTCCAGGAAGTAGCAAAGGGTGGAGATTGTGTCGTCAATCAATCCGAGGTTGTTGGATCCGATGTAGAATCCCCTCAGGCCCTTGTGGTTGTAGATTCCGGTCGGCCACTGCTCGAGGCACCTCTCCCCTCCGGAGCGCTGTCCGCGGATGGCAAAGACGGTGAGGTAGCCGCTGTCAAGAGGCTCAAACGGGAATGACTTGAAGCTGTTGTACGAGAGGTCGATGCCGTAGAGATACGGTACATTGACCGCGTTGAGGCTTGCCGGAAGGTCATCTATCCTGTTGTAGGACAGGTCGATGGACTTCATGTACTTGGCATTTTCATATTCGAAGAAGGCCGACGGGACATTGCTGATGGAGCATCCCCTGAATGACCAGTTCTGGATGGAGGAGTTGCTCTGGGCAAATGCTTCAGGAAGCGAGGTCATCTCCATATTGTTGTCGAGGGTGAGGGTTGTGGCCTTCATTCCCTTGTAGCCGGCACCGCCGTTCTGTACCCCGCTTATGTGGTTGAACGAGAAGTTGATGCTTCCCATAAAGTATGGGGTGTCGGTGGTGAAGATGTCCGGGAGTTCGGTGAATTCGTTGTAGGAGGCTGTGATGCTCTCCACGTCCTCGACCTTCATGAACAGGCCGTTTTCATCGACCGGAAGGCTGCTGAGCCTGTTGTGGTCGAGGTAGAGCTGGACAATGCCGATATCCTGTCCGAATGCTTCGGTGATTTCTTCTATCTGGTTGTAGGCGAGGTCAAAGAGGCCGAGTTTTTTGACATTGCGGACTTCGGCTCCGTTGATGCGCCTGAGGTTGTTCAAATTGAAATAAAGTATCTGCAGGGAGCCCTGTGATGCGCCCGTACAAAGGTATGAGAGGGCTTTTTCTATCTCTTCGGAGCTCATCTGGGAGTTGTTGCCCATATTGACCGACACAAGGCTCGGAAGGTCCTTTAGCACCTCCGGCGCAACGGTCATCCTGCTGCAGTTGTACAGCTCAAGGTCGGTAAGCTGCTCAAGCTCCCCGAAACGCTCCGGAAGGCTTTCGAGCTCTCCGTTGGCAATGCAGAGGGTCTCGAGCTTTTTGAGGTTGCCGATTTCCTCCGGAAGGGACCTGAGGCCGTTGCAGAGCTTTCCGTGTACCACGTCCATAGGGTGGATGAGGCTGCGGCCGGTGCCCTTTTCGATAAGCTGGTCCTCGGAGTATTTGTCATAGAGTGCGGTTTCCGGCAGGGACACGCCCATCTCCCTGCAGGCCCTTGCTATAGGCTCGGAGAACGGTGTGGCAGGGTGCATCAGCCTGAGGTAGGCCTTATGGCGCTCCATACGGTTGCCTTCGTTCATTCCCGGCTCCATAAGCGGGTCATACTCAAGCAGATTGAGGTCATTGTGCGTGCCCAGATACAGCTCGACAAGCTCGCTGAGCTCGCCGATTGCCGGCGAGAGGTCTCCCCTGAAGCCGAAGTCGCTGATGTTGATGAACGCGACGCGTCCGTTGGTGTGGAGCTGGACGCCCGGCTGGTCACCCCACAGGTCGGGGTCCTTGTTGAAATTCCAGTTGCTGCCGGCAGGCCAGTCTTCCCCGTAGTAGTACCACGAAGGGCCGTCGAGTGACTCCCAGATCTTTTTGAGAGCCAGGTAATCCTGAATGTAGGCAGCTGACATGTCAAGATTTACAGGTACGCTTACCTGTGTGGTCCGGTTGTCGGATACGGTAAACTCCCCGGAGTCAACGCTGTTGTTGAATTCGAGCAGTTTGCCGCTCTTGTCGTAGAGGGTGTATGAGTCCACGACATATGTGCCTCCCTTCACGAGGACGAGTGAATCGCAGAGGACTGAAGAGGTCATATAGGAGCTTCCCTCTTCCCTGAAATGCTCGTCAAAGGTGGCTTTCAGACCTTCGATGCCTGTCTTTACTCCGGTGCGCGTGTCCTTTATGCCGATGTCGGCCCTGCTGACTTCGTCAAAGGTGTATTCCCTCTCGGCAGCCTTCGTGAAGGACTTTTCGAGGGTGAACTGCACCTTTCCGCGCGGGGTCACATTGACCGTGATGTCATGGCTTGTAAGGCCTCCGGCAAGGATTTCAAATTCGCCGGCTGAGCCGCCGTTGTACAATTCCGCATCCATGGCATCGAAAAGTGTGAATGCGGTGATTCTGTATGTTCCCCTGACAAGCTGGAGCTTTTCGCTGCGAAGTCCCCACTCGGCACTTTCACTGTCCTGCGCGCCGAGCACGAGTGTCTGGGAAATCTGCCTGTCGGAATACTCCATCATCAGAAGGATTTTGCTGGCATCCCTGAGATAGTCCAGCTCGCCCACAACGGATTTGCTCTCATAGGAGGCCTCCTTGTAGAGCTTGAACTGTACATATCCATAATCCTTTTCACGCAGGTCTTCGCCCTGCTCTCCCTGGCAGGAGAGCAGAGGAAGAAGTGCGCAAAAAGCCGTTGCCAGCCTGAAAAAAGTTTTATTCAAGTTCATTATAAATTACTGAATTCTTGTGCAGACGAGGATGCCTAATGTATTCCAGGAAGCGTCACGGAAGTAGAAGAAGTCCATCATTCCGACTTCGTTCATAGATACATAGAGCGTTCCGTCCTCATATTCACCCTGGAGCCAGTATGAAGAAGATCCATCTACATTGTACCAAGCCGGACCCGGATTTACTGAAGGACATTTGACTGTAGGCATCATAGGATTCTCCTGAGAATAAGTCAGGATGTAAACCAGATTCTGGTCCACCTGTCCGAATTCGCCCTTGAGTGCCTGAAGAATATCAGAATCGGTACATTTTTCCAAAGTGGCACCTGTCACATATTCCGGATTGAGGAAGCTGAACGGTGCGGATGCTCCGCCTTCATTTCCGCCGGCCTCTGCATTAGGGTCCCAGGTGAAATAGATTGCAGCAAACGGGTCGCTTTCGCCCCAAAGCATGATAATGCAGGAAGCAACCTCCTCTACTGATTCACCCACATACACGGTAAACTGCTTCTCATTGAAAGGCTCAACCTCGAAAGATCCGTCATTAAGATCACTGAAATCAAGACCGTGGAGGGTGACATTCCAATACTCCTTGGCAGAAACGAGGACATTGGCAAAAGAAGAAACAGTCACTGAATAGACATCAGAAACGCCTGTGTTGCTGCTGATTGCCTTGTAGATATCGTCGGACTCGGAGAGCTTCTGCACGTTGCCGGTACCGCTTGAAAGGGTGATGATGCCGTCGGAACCTTCATTTCCGCCGCCCTGCTGGCCTTCCCTGTAGAGGCACTGGACTGCAGCAAGGACATTATCATCGGCATCGTAGAACACTATGAATGACTCCGGCTCCTCTCCATCTACCGGCTTGTAGGCGTCAGGATTCATATAGAGCTTTCCTTTGAGGTTTCCTCCGAAAGGATTGAACTCAATCCAGAAAGATTCAGTATCATTGACAAGGTCGCAGCCATTATCATACATTTCAAAATGGTCAAATGCCTCATTGAAAAGAAGGACTGCCTCTGAATACTGGTCGGTATATGTGAGGGAGTAAGCCAGATTGGTTTCAAAATAAGAGTATATCCAGCTGTCATTTCCGAGTTTCTCGAGATTGGCCATATAGGTGTCCTCCTCTGATTCGGAAAGAGTGATGTAATCAACGACAATCTCAACAGTTCCCTGCTCGAGACGGCATACCAGATACGGCTGGAACTGCTCATAGAAAGTGCATCCGTCAGCGTTAGGGTCACAAAGATTCTCAACCTTTGTGTCTGCAAGGCTTGCAGGAAGGATGAGGATGTCGGCGCACCTTGCGTCACCGGAGTTAGGGTCAACGGTGATCTCCACGGTAGCCTTCTTGAGATAGCTTTCAGACTCGGAATAGGAAATATCTGCATGTACCCAGTCGGCATAATCGAGGGCGTGATACTGTCCGTCAAACTCGAGAGCCCTGACTACAAATCCTTCAGCACCAAGTACAGAAGCAACACCTGGTACCTTCTGGAAACCGCTTGCAAGCTTCTGGAGACCTTCTGCGTTGAACACAAAGCTTGTGGAAGCCTCGGCCTCGAGCCTGTCGGCATATGCAGGAAGGGTGACTGAGAGAGTCTCGTCGGTGTCACCGTCGATGAAGTGGACGTCACCGGTTGCGCCGTTGGCATTATCTGCCGAGAGGATGGCTGTGAGCACAAACTCGGTGCTTCCTGCCTCACCGGAATTGACATCTCCGGCAGAGAGCCACTCAGGGAGCGAAAGGCTCCATGCGAAGTTGGAAACGACCTTTACAGGGATGCCGTATTCGGTCTTGCCGGCAAAGGTGAGAAGCTGGGCCTCGCTGACGGAAGCTTCCGAATAGACATAGGCACCGTTCTCCTTGGCATACTCCCATTCACCTGCCTGGCCCACATAGAGCTCGAAGCTCCTCTCGAGGGCAAGCCTTGTGTATTCGGCAACCTTCCTTGTCTGGTCACCCATCTTGAGGTTGACCGTGCAGACACGGTTCTTGTCAAGCTCTTCGGCATCGGAGAAAGCGACGGTTGCACCGATTTTGCCGGCCTTTCCCGATATGCTTGTCTCCTTGAGACCGTTGTCGTCAATCCAGAAATAGTTGCCGGCACCGTCGCCCTCTACGCTGAGGGTCCAGTCCATATTGGCATCGATGTTCAGCACGACACTTTCTCCGGCCTTGACCGTACGTGTGTCAACTGTTGTAGGGAAAACCGGAGTTACCTCATCTTTACCGTCGGTATCCTCCGTCTTTGCACACCCGCCTGCGAGCAAAAGTGCCGAGGCGAACATTGCCATAAGTTTGAATTCCGCTTTCATATATAAAGTATTTGGGATTTTACATTCCTTCATTCCTGAGGCGCTCCGCCTCCTCGTCGCTTATCCATTCCATCACATTGTAGAAATGGCCGACCGTACCTATCATGGTATCAAGATTCTTGACGTACATCGCGGTCCATACGAAAAGATAGCTTCCGCAGGTGTTGTAGTAGGAGTCATACAGGCTGCTGCCGATGGCCCTTATGCGTCCGTCACCGTGGTTCATTCCGAAGAATGAGCCTTCGTCGCTGATTATCTGCTCCCCGTCAGGCTCCACGGTAGGGTTGAGCGGATCGGAGGTGTCGAACCGGAGCACGATGTCGTAGCCGTCAAGCATCCAGTTTTCGCAGATGATGCAGTCCGGCCTGGTCGGATGTGCCTTGGTATGGACAAGCCTCTGGTATGAGCCGTAAGGGTTGTATGTCTGGAGGAAGGTGGACGAGAGCACGCACCATCCGCAGAAGTTCTCAATGTTGAACGGGCATACTTTCACGAGCCTGACCTTTGTCTTGGTGCCGTAGAGGTCCCAGGAGAGCCTGTCGTTCATCAAGAGGTTGAGGCAGATGTCAAGGTCCTCCCCGCTTT
Organism: uncultured Bacteroidales bacterium; assembly: GCA_945868745.1. GTDB lineage: Bacteria > Bacteroidota > Bacteroidia > Bacteroidales > UBA932 > Cryptobacteroides. The sequence continues at coordinate 15,982 of CAMBMK010000015.1, read as the reverse complement.
CCATCGAGTCGAAGCGGCCGCGGATTTTGAGGTCCGCCCTGTTGGAGCCGGCAGGGATTGTGAGGGTGTTGGATTCGAGGGTGTAGTGGAGTCCCTCTATGGCGCTGCTCTCGGAGTCGATGACCTCCACCGCGATTACCCTGTCATAGTCGCAGGTCACAGTGGAAACAACCGGCACGCTTATTTCTCCCCCGTCCTGCACGACGGCATAGGCCCTGAGGGTGTCCGCAAACATAATGTACTCGGCATCCGAATACTCGATGTAATGCTCCTCGCAGGAACACAGCAATGCGCCCGCAGCGAGAATGGACAGGAATATATGCTGTAAATGTCTCATATTCTATCTGTTGCTTTCATTTCCTTCAATCTCGGAGCCCGGGGCCTCGATTTCGTTTCTCGGGATAGGCCATACGAAGAGCGGGTCGTCCGCGGTGACCTTCATCGAGCTGCCTTCGCTCTGGCAGGAGGTCTGCGGGGTGCGCTCGAAGCCGCGTCCCCATCTCTTGAGGTCCTGCAGGCGGAATCCCTCCATAAAGAGTTCCCTCACCCTTTCGTCGCTGATGGTGTCGAGCCAGGAGTCTTCGTTCATTGAGACGGTGCCTCCGGTCGAGTAGCGTTTCTGGCGCAGGGCGTTGATGTCGGCATTTGCCTTGTTGAACTGGCCTTTGCGGCAATAAGCCTCGCTGCGGATGAGATACTGCTCGGCAAGGCGAAGAGGCTTCGGCATGCAGACGTGGTAGATGTAGTTGGACATCAGTCCCTCGTTGCCCATGTATTTTGTGAGCAGCGGCCAGACCAGGGCGTGGCTGTAGCCGGTCTGGAGTTCCGTAAAATATGCGTCGTAACGAAGGTCGGCGCTGTTGTAGAGATTAAGCACCCAGGTCGCCGGTACGAAATCCGGATAGTAGTAGGTGAAGTCCCTGTTGAAGTTGAGGAACACCTGGCCTATCGGGGAGCCGTATGAGGTGGACGTGTAGCCTATTTTGAAGATGACTTCGTAGGAGGCGTCATTGGTCCACATATACTGGAGATAAGTCTTGCCGGAGGTATAGAGGGCGTTGGCGTCTGCAAGCGCATATACACCGCTGTCAAGCAGATAGCTCGAATGCTCGATGGCCCCGTCCCAGTCCTCCATATAGAGGCAGACCCTTGCCCAGAGCGCCTGTGCTGCACCGTAGGAGAAATACGGCGCGTTGGCCTGGTCTGAATCGGCGGAGAAGAGTTCGCAAGCCTTTTCGAGGTCTGCTATGATGAAACGGTAGGTCTCTTCGAGGGATGCCCTTTTCTTCGGAGCCTCATTGACGAAACTGTCGCTCAGCACAAGTCCCGGTCCGGAGGCGTTTTCGGCGTTGTAGGCCTTGCAGAAGCATTTTGCAAGCTCGCTGTAGGCAAGGGCCCTGGCACAGAGGACCTCACCGTGGAGATGGTCGAGGTACTGGATTTCTTCGTCGTCGGAAAGCCTCGCGCGCAGGTCATCAACCCCGTCAAGGAAATAGTTGCAGGATCCTATGACCGAATAGAGAGCGGCATAGACGCTTCCGATTTCGCTCGTGGTGGAGCGGATGTCCCACATCCAGATGTTGCCGTAGGTGTTGGAATTGCCCTGCACGGCATATACAAGGTCTGACTGGATGTCAGGGCAGAGTGTGAGGTAGCCGCTGTAGAGGGCACCGCTCATCAGCTTGGTATAGACACCGTTGCAGAGCTGGTCGGCACCGTTGAGAGTCTCCATTCCTTCGTCGGTGAGCAGTTTGTCGGAAGGGGTCTTCTCAAGGCAGGAGACCAGGCACAGAGGCACAAGCAGTGTCAGTGATATTTTGGCAAATATGTTTTTCATCTTCGGTTCCATTCTCATTAGAAGTTAAAGTCAAGTCCGATGGTGAACTGCCTTGACATCGGGTACTGGGCAGCATAGATGTTGGAGACACCCTCAGGGTCGAGACCGGAGAAATTGGTGAATGTGAGCAGGTTCTGCGCCTGCACATAGACCCTCAGATTCTGGATGAAGCCGAGTCTGCCGGTGTTGTAGCTGAGCATCAGGTTCTTGAGCCTGAGGAAGGATGCATCCTCGAGAAGACGGCTGTCAAACTCCGTATAGACTCCGTGGCGCGGGATGTCGGTGATGTCTCCCGGCTGCTTCCAGCGGTTGAGGAGCCTCCTGGACTGGTTGTAGGTGGAGAAACGGCCGTTGCTCTCGTCGAAGAAGCGGTCATTGTTGATCATCCATCTGTCGGCAACCCAGCTGAACTGGGCGCTCAGGGTGAGCCTCCCGTAGCTCAGGGATGTACCGAATCCGCCCTGCCATGGTGCATAGAAGCTCTTGCCTGTCAGGACCTTGTCTTCGTCGCGGAGCTCGTTTGTGATATTGCCCTGGGCATCATACCAGAGGGCATCCCCGTTGGCAGGGTTGACTCCCGCGTAACGGTTGAGGTAGAACTCGCCGAGAGGATGGCCCACCACGAGTTTGGTGTTGGTGTTGGCATTTTCATATTCGGTCACACCTCCGTAGAGCTCTTCGATGCGGTTGCGGTTGTAGCCGACGTTGGCATTGACGTTCCATATGAAATTGCCCGCCCTGAGGACATCGGCCGATATGTTGAGCTCGATGCCGCGGTTGGTCATTGCGCCCACATTGTCCCACCTGTAGCCGTATCCGTTTGACTGCGCATAGGACAGCGGCACCTGCATAAGCATATTGGTGGTGTATTTGTTGTAGAACTCGATGTCTGCGCTGATGCGGCTCCACAGGCCGAGGTGAATTGCCAGGTTGGTGGTCCAGCAGCTCTCCCAGGTGAGGTCCTCGTTGCCCGGCTGTACAGGCACGAGGGCTGAGTCGCCGAGGTAGTCTCCGCTGCTTCCGATGAGCGCAAGATGCTCATAGTTAGGGATGGAGGAGTTGCCTGAGGTTCCGCTGCTTATGGAGAGCTGGGCGGTTGTGAGCACGTCCCTGTACGGGGCGAAGAAATCCTCGTTGCGGATGTCCCACATGAAGCCGGCTGCCCCGAATACGCCCCAGCGGTTGTTCTTTCCGAAACGGGAGGAGCCGTCGGTACGGAGCGAGAACTCGCCGTAATAGCGGTTCTGGTAGTTGTACTCTCCCCTGCCGAAGAAGGACACGCGGGAGTAGTCGGCATCGGCCCAGCTGTCCCAGGAGGTCACCCTTGTGGCAAAGGCGATGTCGGTGAGCTTGTCGTTGCTCGTGCCCTTGCCCTGGAGACTGAACCCTTCGGAATGGTAATTCTCCCCCTCCTGTCCGAGCAGGAAGGTGAAATCGTGCTCGTGATTGATGTTGAAGGTATAGGTCAGGGTATTGGAAATCTGGAGGTTGAGATATGTGGAGCTGCTTCTTGAAGCGCTGCCTTCGTCCTGGTTGGGAGCATAGCTCGGATAGGACTGGCTGAAGCCCTCGGTGTGGGTGAAGTCAAAGGAGACCTGGGTCCTGAACTTGAGGTTCCTGACCGGCTCAAGCTCCGCATAGAGTACGGACAAAGCCTTGTATTTCTTGTATTTGAGAGGATTGTTCTCTATCCATTCGAGAGGGTTCTGTCCCTGTCCGAGCCAGGAGCCGTCATTGATGGATGCGAGGCTTCCGTCCTCTTTGTAAGGATTCCAGTAAGGCAGCATGAAGCGGGCTGCAGAAATAGGCGTCACGAGGGTATAGTTTCCTTCGTCGGACTGCATGATGTTCTGGTAGTTGAACATCGTGTTGGTACCCATCTTGAGGATGCGGCCCATCTTCTGGTCGAAGTTGAAGCGGAGCGAGTATCTTTCAAATGCGGAAGCCGGTGCGATACCGTCCTGGTTGTAATAGGATGCCGATACGAAATAGTTGGTGTTTTCGTCGGCACCCGCGATGGAAAGCTCGTTGCTGGTAAGGAGGGCCTTGTCGTTATAGACGGCGTCGAGCCAGTTGACGTCGGTCTGGCGGAGGAAGTTGTAGTCCTGTCCCTCGTCCATTCCGAGCTCCATTTCATACTGGATTCGCTCTTCCGTGTTCATGAGGTCCCATTTTCCGTATGCAATCGACGAGATGCCGGTCTGTGTCTTGAAAGAGATGCTCGGACGGTCTGTGCGTCCGCGCCTTGTGGTGATGACAATCACTCCGTTGGCTGCCCTGGCGCCGTAGATGGAGGTCGAGGATGCGTCCTTGAGCACCGACATGCTCTCGATGTCGGCAGGGTTGATGGTGTTGAAGTCCGATGCGGAAATCGCCACTCCGTCAAGGATATAGAGAGGGGCCGTACCGGAGTTGATGGAGTTGGTGCCACGGATTATCATCGATGCGGAGGCACTCGGCTCGCCTGTGGATGAAAGCACGGTAAGACCTGCCACCTGTCCCTGGAGCGCCTGGTCGAATGCCGGCGTCGGGGAGTTTTCCAGTTTGTCGGCCTTCACGCTGCTGACACTGCCGGCCACGGTACCTTTTTTCCTTACACCGTAGGCTATGACCACGGCGTCCTCGATCTTGAGGCTCTCGGTCTGCATCACGAGGTTGTATGTTATCCCGCCGTCAGCGTCCGGCACGACATAGGTCTGCGGCTCGAATCCGATGGCGGAAAACTCAAGGATGGTGCCTCCCTGGACATCTATTGAATAATTGCCGTCCAGGTCGGTAATGGTCCCGATTCCCGGTCCTGCAACCACTGCCACACCGATCAGAGGAAGCCCGTCATCGGCGGAGGTGACAGTTCCGCTGACCTTTACGGGATTCTGGGCCAGGGTTATCAGGGGAAAGACAAACGCCACAAGGGCGATTGCAATACGTTTTAGCTTTCTCACTACTATCATTTGTTTTCAAAAGAACAGCAAATGTAGGGACAAAAAAGTGAAAAAGCAATATGATAAAAAAAGACCGCCTCCGGTACAAGCTTTCGCGCAGACCAGAGGCGTATTATAAAGAAGAATAATAATTTAGACAATCTTTAGGATTTATTATCCAAATTATGAAAACAATTAAAAACTGTAAGTAACCTTAAACATGAAGTTAGTTTCCGGCTGTGGATACACTCCGATGCCGTATTCGATAGGCAAAGACTCGTCCACATAGCATCCCTCGTAACGCCATCCGTAGGCGTAGTAGAGATTGTTGAAGAGGTTGTTGACATAGCCTGCGAGACCGAGCTTGCCGCTTCCGAGGTCAAACTCGTGCGACAGTGAGAGGTTGGCAACGAAATATGCCGGAATCTTCATCGCATCGCGCATGGTGTTGTCGATATACTGGCGGCCAACATATTTTCCGTCAATGGAAAGTGTGGTGGTCTTGAGCGAGCCGCGTGCGGAGCCCTTCCACGGGGAGAGGCTAGCGCGGAGCATTCCCACAACTGAAGGGGAAAGGAGCATATCGGTATCGCCGTAGCTGTAAGGCCTTGTCTCATGAGGCTCTCCGCCCCATACCTCCACATAGCATACATAGTCCTTGATGCGGTTGGCGCTGAAGGTGGCGTTGCCGTCAACGGTCAGCCACTGCGCCGGGGTCCACGCCGCCGCGAGCTCGATTCCGCGGCGGTATCCGCGTGCCACGTTGTCTTTGATCGCATAGCCGGAGGAGCTGAGCCTTCCGGTCTCGAGGAGCATATCGCGGTATTCCATTGCATAGAGGTTGGCACTTGCGCTGAAACGGCTTCCGGTGTAGGTGTAGCCGAGTTCGAAATCAACCATCTTCTCAGGTTTGATTGGGTTGGAATCGGTGCCCTTGATGTTCTCCTTGATGTCGCTCCTGCCCGGTTCGCGGTGTCCGACGGCGACGCTGAAGAATGCCTTGTTGCGCGGGTTCCAGGAGAAAGTCACTCCGGCGTGAGGATTGAAGAAATTCCAGCTGCCGGTGTAGTCGAGACGGTCGGTTCCGCCGTATTCGAGCGCATCGTCGTCGCAGCCTTCCATTTCAAGGCCTACGTGCCTGAACTGAAGGTCGGCATAGGCAGTGAGCCATTCCACCGGAGACCACTCCCCTCTTGCATAGACGGAGACATCGGTCTTCCTGCCGACATTGTCATACCATTTGTCCTTCCAGTCCGTTGAAGCATAGTCATAGCCGTCGCCGAGCACCTTCACCCAGAGGACATCACCGAAATGGTCACCTGTGTAACGGGAGACATTTCCTCCGGCTGTGAGGTTGAGACCGTCCTTGACATACTTGAGGGCCGTGTTGAACACATAGAAGTCATTGCCCATTTCCTTGCGGTAGATGATGTCGCTCTTGGCATACGGGTTGCCGTCGGTCCCGGTCACGGAAGCCGGGAAACCGTAGTTGAAGAGCGTCTTGTTGGATTTGTAGTATTCATCGTAGCCGTCGCCGCGGGTGTAGTTGAGGGTGTTGGTCCAGGTAAGGGCGTCGCTGAAGCGGCGGGTGTAGTTGAGCTGCAGGTGGTGCTGGATGTAACGGTCCACCTGGTTGTCGTAGTAGCGCACGTTGCCCATGTCGTCCTTGTAGGCACCGGCATCATTGTGGCGGCGGTCGGTGTAATAGGTGTCAAGGCCGATTCCGTCCCAGGTGATGCCGCTTGTCTGGTCGCCGAGAAGGTAGGTGATGCGGAATGAATTGTTGCCCTTGAGCCATCCGAGGACCACAAATGCCGACTGGGACTCAACCCCCGCATTGCGGATGTATCCGTCGGTGGAGCCGTGGGAATATGCCGCATTGAAATAGAAGCCTCCCGGGAGAATGCCGGAGCCTGCCGACACGGTGGTAAGGAAGGTGTTCCACGAGCCTGCGCTGAATTCTGCACGGGCAAACGGGTCCTGGCTTACGGAGGCTGTGCTCATATTGATGCTCGCACCGAATGCGCCGGAGCCGTTGGCTGTGGTGCCGAGTCCCCTCTGGACCTGTACGGAAGAGATGAGGCTCTGGAGCGACGGGATGTTGACCCAGAACACTTCCTGTGACTCGGAGTCATTGAGGGTGATGCCGTTGAGGGTGACATTGATCTGTGAGCCCTTGCTGCCGCGGATTGTCATTGCAGAGTTGCCGAGTCCGGTACCGCCTTCGTTGTAGGTGACCACTGAAGGCTGGAGATTAAGCGTCATCGGAAGGGAATTGATAGGGTTCGATGCCCTGAGCTGGTCTTTGCCCACCATGGTGAACGCGACCGGAGTCGAATTGTCGGCACGCGAAGCCGACACTACCACACTGTCGAGTTTCTCGACCTTGCCGTCACCGTCTCCGGGACCTGCGATTGCGGCGTTCTGTCCTGCGACAATGGCGGCCGCTGCCATCAGAAATGAATAAAAAAAACGCATAAAATGTAATAATTTATGCGGTGGCGGCGCAAAAGCGCCAGAGAATAAAGCCTTCCCTACGTCTGTATTGGCAGAATCAGGTTCATGGGACTCTCTCAACCCGGATTGGCACGAAGCCTACCGAGTACCCCCGCTTGTTGTATGTAAGTTGTAAATAAAAATTACTGTTTTTTCTCTTTCAGCTCAATTTCGTACAGTCTTTTCCAATATTTTCCGGTAAGATATGTCTTTTTGTCCGCCGGATTGTAGGCAATGCCGTTGAGCACGTCTGTCCTCCGGTCACGGAGCCTGTCCGGAAGAAGTCCGCTGCAGTCAACCACGCCCTCGACCTTTCCGTCGGAAGGATTGATGATGACTATCATATCCGTAGTATAGACATTTGCCCAGATTTTCCCGTCAATGTATTCCAACTCGTTGAGAAGACGCACGGGGCGGCCGTCCATTGTGACAGAAACGGTGCGCTCAACGGTGAAGTCATCCTTGAGGAAATACAGTTTTGAGCTTCCGTCGCTGGCTATCAGGTGTTTACCGTCGGTGGTCAGCCCCCAGCCCTCACGCGGATAGGCGTAGGTCCTGATGTATTCGAGCGTGGAGGCGTCATAGACGAAGGCGACCTTGTTGCCCCAGGTCAGCACAAAGAGCTTGCCGTCCTTCATCACGGACCCTTCGACAAAGTATTTGGAGTTGAAGTCAAGGCGGCGGAGAACCTTTCCGGTGGCAAGGTCAACCTTGCGGAAAGAAGACTCGCCGTTCATCCCCGTGCTTTCGTACAGCATCCCGTCAGGTCCGAAGAACAGGCCCTGGGTAAAGGCCGAATCGTCATGGACATACTCAGCCTTTACTGCAATGCCGTACTGACGCACCCTGGCCTCCGCACAGGAAGCCAGGAGCATTAAACTTGCCAACAGGACAAACGTGAACCGCTTTTTCATCCTATGCCTCTTCAGCAACAAAGTCCGCACTGCCCTTCCTGGCGATACGGTTATCGATTGCAGCCTTCACGAATGCCACGAAAATCGGCTGCGGCTTCTCAGGGGTGCTCATGAGCTCCGGATGGAACTGCACGCCGATGAAGAAAGGATGTGAAGGGATCTCGACGATTTCCACAAGGCCGGTCTCCGGATTGCGTCCGGTGGCCTTCATGCCGGCAGCCTCAATCTTGCCGAGATAGTCGCTGTTGAACTCGTAGCGGTGGCGGTGGCGCTCTGAAATCAGGTCGGTACCGTAGATCTTCGCAGCCAGCGAATCCTTGTCAAGCTTGCAGTCATATGCACCGAGGCGCATTGTTCCGCCCTTGATTGTGGTGCACTTCTGGTCCTCCATGAGGTCGATGACCGGATTGGTGGTCTCCGGATGGAGCTCAGTGGATGCGGCATCGGAAAGTCCGAGCACGTCGCGGGCAAACTCCACGATGCACATCTGCATTCCGAGGCAGATTCCGAAGAACGGCACATTGTTCTCACGGGCATACTTGATGGATGCTATCTTTCCTTCAAGTCCCCTCTCTCCGAATCCCGGGGCCACGAGGATTGCATCCATATCCCCGAGCTTTCCGGCCACATTGGAGTCGTTGACATATTCGGCCTGGACGGTATGAACCCTGACCTTGCAGTCATTGGCTGCACCGGCGTGGATGAATGACTCGAGAATGGACTTGTAGGCATCCTGGAGCTCGACATACTTGCCCACAAGGGCTATGTCCACCATTTTCTTAGGGTTGTAGAGCTTGTCGAGGAAAGCCTTGAGCGGAGCGATGTCCGGGTCCGGCAGATGGTTGAGGCCGAAATGCTCGAGCACCATCTCGTCGAGGCGCTCCTCCTCCATATTGAGCGGAACCTGATATATTGAAGGGGCGTCGATGGACTGGATCACATGGCCCGGCTTGACGTTGCAGAAAAGGGCAACCTTGCGCCTGATGTCCGATGAAAGGGGCATCTCGGTACGGCAGACAATGATGTCGGGATGGACACCGGCCTGCTGGAGAGCCTGCACGGAGTGCTGTGTCGGCTTGGTCTTGAGCTCCTTGGCGGCACGCAGATAAGGCACCAGCGTAAGGTGGATGCTGATGAAGTCCTCGTCCGGGAGCTCCCACTGCAGCTGGCGGATGGACTCGATGAAAGGCTGGGATTCCATATCGCCGACAGTGCCTCCTACCTCTGTCACGACAATGTCATATTTGCCTGTCCTCCCCAGAAGAAGCATCCTGCGCTTGATTTCGTCGGTGATGTGGGGTACGATCTGGACGGTCTTGCCCAGATATGCGCCCTCGCGCTCCTTGCGGATGACGGCATTGTAGATGCGGCCGGTGGTCACATTGTTGGCCTTGGAGGTGTGTACACCGAGGAATCTCTCGTAATGGCCGAGGTCCAGGTCGGTCTCGGCACCGTCATCGGTCACATAGCATTCACCGTGCTCATACGGGTTGAGCGTGCCTGGATCGATGTTGATGTACGGGTCAAATTTCTGGATGGTTACTCTCAGGCCTCTGGCCTGCAGAAGTTTGGCCAGAGATGCCGCTATGATGCCCTTTCCGAGCGAGGAGGCTACTCCGCCTGTTACGAAAACATACTTAGTATTCATATGGAATTTTTTCTCTTAACAGGGATGCAAATTTAGGGTTATTTCTTGTTTTTCCCAAACTTTTTCCTGCGTTGCCGAAAAAAACTTATCTTTGCACACGATATAAGGAAGGCGGGACGATCTGCCGCGCCGAAAGGTGAGGAAAGTCCGGACAGGAAAGGGCACCCTGCTGCGGAAATCGCAGATGGGAGCAATCTTATATGGGCCGTAACAGAAAACAACCGCCGCGCAAGCGGTAAGGGTGAAAACGTGGGGCAAGAGCCCACGACCGTTGTCAGCGATGGCATCGGGGTACGCCCGCAGGGCCTGCAAGACCAAATATACTGACAGTTGAGGGCTGCCCGCCTGATGTCAGGGGGTAGGTTGCGTAGATAAATGGCAGATACAACAACAGAAACCGGCTTACGGCCCCGCCTTTTTTTTTATTGTGAATGATATGTTCCGCAGGGCGGGCCGTCCGCTCCCCGGGTCTTTCAGGCGGTCTGGAAGACAACAATCTGCGGGACTTTGGTTTTTGTATATGAAAGCAGTCATCGTCTATTCCGGAGGTATGGACTCGACAGTCCTCCTCTACAGATACAGGAAGGAGATTTCCCTTGCCGTCACATTCACCTACGGCTCGCGTCAGGATGAGGCGCAGCTCGAATGTGCCGGGTGGAACTGCGCCAGGCTCGGCATCCGCCACCTCGTGATCCCCCTCGATTTTATGGGCAAGTACTTCAAAAGCAGCATGTTCGAAGGTCAGGAGGACATCCCTCACGGCAAATACGACGAGGAAAACATGAAGAGTACCGTGGTTCCGTTCCGCAACGGCATCATGCTCTCGGTGGCCGTCGGGCTGGCCGAAAGCAACGGGCTTGACACAGTGCTGATTGCCAACCACGCCGGCGACCACACCATCTACCCCGACTGCCGCCCGGAATTCATCGATGCCATCTCTTCGGCCGCAAAGGCAGGCACATTCGAAGGCATCAGCATAGTCTCCCCTTTCTGCAACATCACAAAAAGGGAAATTGCGCTGATCGGCCGCGAAGAGGGAGTCCCGTTTGAAAGGACATATTCGTGCTACGAGGGCCGCGCCAGGCACTGCGGGCTCTGCGGCACCTGCAATGAAAGAAAGGAAGCCCTCGAAGGCTTCGACCCTACAGAATACGAACAATAACTTCAAGAAGCATCCAATTCTATATGTATTACGTCAGCAAAAGACTCGAAATATCGTCGTCCCACAGCCTCCACCTCACCTATGAGAGCAAGTGCGAGGCCATGCACGGACACAACTGGATAGTGATTGTCCACTGCAAGTCAAAGACTCTCAACGTGGACGGGATGGTGACGGACTTCACCGTCATCAAGAGGGACATCGCCGGTGCCCTTGACCACACCAACCTCAACGAGGTGCTCCCTTTCAACCCTACGGCCGAGAACATCGCCCGCTGGGTGTGCGAGCATGTGGAGAACTGCTACAAGGTGGAAGTCTGGGAATCGGAAAACAACAAGGCAATCTACGAAAAGGATGAAGACCTATAGGGTCAACGAGATTTTCTATTCCCTCCAGGGGGAAGGCAGGTGGAGCGGGACGCCGATGGTGTTCCTGCGCCTTGCCGGATGCAATCTCAAATGCCCCTTCTGCGACACGGATTTCTCCTCATTCCGCGAGATGACCATTGACGGGATAATCGCTGAAATCGATGCGGCGGGCGGCAACGGCGGGAAATACGATTCCTGCTGCGGAAGGTCGCGCGGAAGATGCCGCAAGGTGGTGGTGACCGGAGGGGAACCGTCCCTGCAGATGGATGAGGGGCTGGTCGAGGCCCTTCACGAGCACGGGTACTATGTCCATGTGGAGACCAACGGCACACGGGCGCTTCCGCAGGGCATAGACTGGATAACGCTCAGTCCAAAAAGCGATTGGATTGAGGGTGCGGAGCCGGTGATTGAGTATGCCGATGAGCTGAAGCTCGTCTATACGGGCCAGGACCCCGAAAGATGGGAGCATTTCAATGCAAGGCTTTTCTACCTGCAGCCGTGCTCCTGCGCAAATACCGCGGAGACGGTGCAATATGTACTTTCACACCCAATCTGGAGCCTGAGCCTCCAGACACACAAATATCTGGACATAAAATAGTTTAAAGGCTATATCATTATGACGCTAATAAAATCCATTTCCGGAATCAGGGGCACGATAGGAGGCAATCCGGGAGAAGGCCTCACCCCAGTTGACATTGTCAAATTTACATATGCATATTGCGAAAAGCTGCGCGAGAGGAGGCCGAAAGCCTCTGGAGAGAGATATAAGGTCGTGGTCGGAAAGGATGCGCGCCTTTCAGGCGAGATGGTCGAGAACCTCGTCACGGGTACCCTCATCGGCTGCGGCATCGATGTGGTAAAGGCCGGATTTGCCTCCACGCCGACAACCGAGCTTGCAGTAAGGTTCTGCGGGGCTGACGGAGGCATCATCCTCACGGCTTCACACAATCCGCGCCAGTGGAATGCCCTTAAGCTTCTCAATGAAAACGGTGAGTTCCTTTCTGCCGCCGAGGGACAGGCAATCCTTGACTGCGCGGAGCAGGAGCATTTCGATTTCGCCCCGGTCGATGAGCTCGGACAGGTGGAGGAGCGTGATTTCACGGACGAGCACATCGATTCCGTACTTGCACTGGAAGCCGTTGATGCCGAGGCTGTACGCGAGGCCCGTTTCAAGGTTGTCGTGGACGCCGTCAATTCCGTCGGAGGCATCATCATGCCGCGTCTTCTCGAAAGGCTGGGAGTGGAATGCATAGAGCTCAACTGCAATCCGACCGGTGAATTTGCCCACAATCCGGAGCCGCTCCCGAAAAACCTCGAGGAGCTGAGCCGCACCGTCGTAAGCGAAAAGGCGGACCTCGGCATCAGTGTGGATCCGGACGTGGACAGGCTTGCCTTCATCTGCGAAAACGGAGAGCCTTTCGTCGAGGAATACACCCTCGTCAGTGTTGCCGACTATCTGTTTGAACGTCTGGCGCAAAAGGCTGAAAGAGAGGGAATTTCGCTCGAGGAGGCAGCAGCGCCGTACAAGCCTGTGTCGTGCTCCAACCTTTCTTCGTCCCGCGCGCTCCGCGATGTCACCGAGAAATGGGGCGGCAGATATGTTGCTGCGGCTGTCGGGGAGGTCAATGTGACCACGAAGATGCATTCGGAGGCGGCCCTCATCGGAGGCGAAGGCAACGGAGGGGTGATCTACCCTGCAAGCCACTACGGACGCGACGCGATGACCGGGGTGGCACTGTTCCTGAGCAATCTGGCACACAAGAAGATGAGCGTTTCCGCGCTCAAGGCGACCTATCCGCAGTACGTCATCGCAAAGAACAGGATTGATCTGAGCGACACGGCCCTTATCGACAGGATTCTCGACGAGCTCAAGAAGGTTTATGCCTCCGAGGACATCAATGACATCGACGGAGTGAAAATCAGCTTCGAATCGAAGAAGCAGTGGGTGCATCTGCGCAAATCCAACACCGAGCCGATCATCCGCATCTATGCCGAGGCCGCGACTGGGGAGGAAGCCGACGCGCTTGCAAGGGAAGTGATTGCCGTTGCAGAAAAGATTATCCGGTAGGCCATGTTCTCGTTCCGCACAACCCCTCTCGAGGACCAGATGGACAGGGCTCTGACGTCAGGGCCGGTCGCCTGCTTCTGCACCCAGAACTGCTGGGACACGGGCCGCGACAGGTATATGTATCAGCTGTTTGCAGAGAGGGGCAACCTCGAGCGCATCCTCGCACCGATGGATTCGGAGCTGACTCCGGGGACCAACCATATCGGTTTCACGATGGACGACCTCAGGGGGCTGAGTGCAGTGGTCGTGGAGATCCAGGACGTGGGATCGAGATATTTCAACTACACAAAGGATGTGTTCCGCCTGATGTCGATGCTCAAGGAAATGGGTGACGACTCCCCCGCCCTGTATGTTGTGGACCACATCAATCCTGCGGGACGCTATGTGGAAGGGTCGATCCCTTCCGGGGAATGTGAGCAATGGGTACCGAAAGTAGCTCACCGTCACGGACTTACGCTCGGAGAGCTCTGCCACCTTTACAGCAATGAGATAGGGGCGAAGTTTCCTCTCCACGTGATTTCCGCCCTCGCAAGCGAAGCCACAAGGGACATTCTTCCGTGGGTGATTGCCCCGGCCTCGGACATCCCGGGGATGTTCACCTGCCATATGTACAGCGGAGGAGGCCTGTGGAACAACACATCGGTGAGTCCGGCCATAGGCACATCGAGGCCGTACGAATACATCGGTGCACCTTTCATCAAGCCTACGATGGAGGGTGTCCCTGTCCCGGATGGCGTCCTGATGCGCACCTGCACATTCACCCCGTCAGCGGGACGATACTGCGGACAGCGCTGCTACGGCTACCAAATCATGCTTCAGCCCGGTGCGCAGTACCATTCGCTCCTCCACACGCTCAAGCTGATGAAATTCTTCTCCGGAAGGTATTCGCAGTTTGAGATGTTCCCGGAGCTGGACAGGAAGCTATCAGACAGCGTGATGAGCACCTATCTCCATTCGGATGAGATTACATACCAGGACCTTATGGAGCACGTCAAGCTTGAGGAGCAGAAATGGATCCGCAAGGCGAAGAGGTTTTCCCTCTACGATGACCAGCCGCTGAGGATGAAATAGGCAACTGCCAGGAAGTGTTTGCGGCAGTCAGAAATGGATTCCGTAGGTCATCTTGATCTCGTCCATCACGAAGGTGCTTTCTATTGAGCCGAGGCTCTCCACGGTGCCGATTTACCAGACTACATCCTATGTATTCCACAACTCCGCCCACGCAGCCGCCCGCTGCAGGGACTCCCCTGCCGGGCGCGGAGCCGGACTTTCTTTTTTATCCCGGATTCATTGCCATGAATTACCCTTCAAGAGAGCGAACTGGATAAATTAAACCGAATTGTCACAATCTTTCTTGAATCGGCTGAACTACGTGTAAAAGAGCGTCTTGATCTCACAATGAGTTTTTGGCGCAATAACGTCGATGCAATGCTGACATTTCAAAACCAGACCATATTGCCTGACGCAGGGCGAATTTCCAATCAGGTGATGGAAAAACGCGTCAGAGATATTTATGAACAATATGACCAGAGGAGGCGTGAATATGAAGCTTTGGAGGCAGATAGGCAAGATATGCTTGAATTGCAGGAAATTGAGAATAGTATTATCAATAGAAAATAGCTTAGTTTGTTCACGGCAGCGGCGCGGACACCATTACCAAAGGATGGAAAGAGAACAAATGGCCAAAGCCGCAGATTCGGGAGATTTATGACCCGGACAGAGTGGAGATGGTGTTGAGCTTACACGGATTGGAAGGTAATGCGGGAATAGTGGAAACTACGACAGAAACTACGACAAAGACTAGTGAGTTAATTATTGATGCAATCACGAAGAACCCTTTTTTGACAAATAAAGAGCTTGCGGCCATTTGTGGAATTACTGCTGATGGTGTTTACTATCAGTTGAAACAACTGAAAACTATCGGGAAAATCGCCGTATTGGCCCGAACAAAGGCGGCCACTGGGAAGTAATAACATTTCACGTTCTCTCTCCTCTCAACTCCACAAATCCAAGCAAGTTCGAGTCCGAAATCTCCCCCAAAAAAGGGGTAAGCTCTATTGGAGGACGAAGTCCAATGGCACCAGCCTGCCCTCGTGAAATTCACCTGGAACGGGGAAGTTTGCCAGCAATCGCCTTCGTGAAATTCACCTGGAACGGGGATATGCCCTACAGTAGTGTAGGATGGGGGTTGGCGTTCCAGGTGAGGGCAATTTGTCTCCACCGGGAACGCGAGAGTGCCCCACAGGTACCTGTAGAAGGTCTGCCCGTTCCAGGTGATTTTCACGGGAGGGGAATCGAATGCCCAAGGTGATTATGGGGATGCCATACAGCCGGAATGTCAACGTGACCCAGATTCCTGGGCGCCATCAGGCGCCGTGGCGGAACGTCAGCGAGATTTTCCTTGAAAATCGACGCAGTGGAGCCACCGACCGAAGCGATAGCGAGGCCGTATCCCCCTAAAAGGGGGAAAGTCGCGCAGCGACAGGGGGTTAAGAGGCTTTGTCAGGCGAAAGCCTGCCTTCGTGAAATTCACCTGGAACGGGGATATGCCCTACAGTAGTGTAGGATGGG
>CAMBMK010000014.1 GCA_945868745.1 uncultured Bacteroidales bacterium | reverse complement strand
GCTCCTCAAGCAGGACTTGAACCTGCGACCCCCTGATTAACAGTCAGGTGCTCTAACCAACTGAGCTATTGAGGAATGTTCCCGTGATTTGGGATTGCAAATATACTACATTTTTTTCTAACTCCAAACATTTTTATGAAAAATATTGGAATTATCTTTTGAAGGTTTTTCCCGGACGGAATGACGCTGGAGGGAAGGTGCGATTTTTGCAGTAGCCAAATGATTGACAATCCGGTATTTCCGGACATTCCTTAAATAATTCTATGTTATGGGACTCAAGTTTTTCAAATGCAAGCATTGCGGCAACGTGGTCGTGAAGCTCGTTGATTCCACAGTCCCGCTTGTCTGTTGTGGCGAGAAAATGGAAGAGTTGAAGGCAAACACTGTGGAAGCAAGTGTCGAAAAGCACCTTCCGGTGCTTGATTTCCCGGACTCCAGCACGGTTGAGGTCCGTGTCGGAAGTAATCCTCATCCGATGCTCCCCGAGCATCATATCGCTTTCATCTGTCTTGAGACGGAAGATGGAGTGCAGTTTGCCGACCTCAAGGACAAACCCGAGGCAAAGGCTGTATTCCTCACAAAGGCCAAAGTCAAGGCAGCTTATGAGTATTGCAATCTCCACGGTCTGTGGAAGACGGTTGCAGAATGACAGAACCGGAACGGGTGGCCTGCTCAGGCCACCCGTATTTTGACATCCCCGATCCAAAATACATTCAAATAGAGCGGGTTTCTAATATTTATTGTTATATTTGTTTGGTTTGTCAGGTAAACATCGGCAAAAAGCCTGACGGGTCAAAGTGCGAAACAGATTAAACTAAAACTTTACGGACTATGCGGACCGATTATTTGAAAATCAGCATACCCGGTACAACACACCGGTTTTTCCTGGTCTGGATGCTCTGCAGCATCATTTCTGGGCTCTTTTCAGGTTGCACACCAGCAGACAATGAAGACGGAAAAGATAAAAATGAGGAGAACTACGAAATCAGTTTTCCGCAGACAGACACGCCTGCACCTGTTTTCTCTTCACAGGGAGGCACGGACAAGGTGTCATTTACCGCCACTGCAGACTGGACGGTAACGGTGAAGGAGACCCGTGCGGACTCCTGGTGCTCGGTGGAACCGCTTTCGGGCAAGGCCGGCAACGTAACCCTGAGCGTCACTACGGAGCCAAACGATACACCGGATGACAGGGAAGCTGTGATTGCCCTTCTCTGCGGCACAAAAAAGGTTGAGTTCAAGGTGATGCAGAAGCAGAAGGATGCGCTGACCACCACCAATTCGACATTCGAAGTGGAAGAGAATGGCGGCGAAATCGAAATAGTCATCAAGGCAAATATCACCTTTGAGTGCACCGTGGAGGAGGCTGCAGCCTCGTGGATTACCCCGATTGAGCCGAAGGTGGCCACACGCGGCCTGGTGGAAACCGGCTTGCTGTTTGCCGTGGCACCGAATTTTGAGATGAAATCCCGCGAGGGCAGGATCATAGTCAGCAGCGGAGATCTCAGCGAGGTGATTACAGTCACGCAGGCTGCCGCAAAACCGGTGGAAATAAGCAACGGACAGGAAGTGGATCTGGGACTCAGCGTGGTCTGGGCTTCCTGGAACGTCGGCGCCTCCAAGCCTGAGGAGGTGGGAAATTACTATGCCTGGGGCGAAACGGCCACCAAGAATGCCTACTACATCAACTCCTACGCACGCGGCAATGACTATACCGACGGTAAAGAAATCCATCTGGATGCCTCTCACGATGCAGCAACGGCCAATTGGGGCAACAAGTGGCGCATGCCTACCGAGGAGGAAATCATGGAGCTCAAGCGCAGCGAGAAACTGCAGCTCAGGAAATATACCCACAACGGCGTGGAAGGCCTGCTCTACGTATCCACCAACGGCAAATCCATTTTCTTCCCATACACCGGCTGGCGCGACTACAGCTCTGAGGTGCAGAACAGGGACCACATGGGATTCTGGTCCAACGAAGTCGATGTTTACAACACCGAAAAGGCATACAGCTTCTACTCCGACCCGTCCAACACTAGCTTTGACGGCATCGGTACGATACTAGCCACCACATCGATGCGCTGCAACGGGCTCACGGTGCGTGCCGTGCGCAGGCCTGATGTGCAGTTTACAGACTTCAGGGCAGAAAACATCACCGAGACCTCGGCCGATGTGTCGTATGCCGTTTCACTCGACGGCACACCGGCCGACAATATCACCGAAATCGGTTTCCAGCTTTCCTCATCGCCGGAAATCACCTATCACAGCCAAAAGGAAGTGATCACCGTAACCCTGCAGGACGGCACAATCAGCACCAGAGTGCAGAATCTGACCTCTGCCACCACCTACTTCCTCCGCCCGTTCATGCGCAGCAAAAAGGATGGCACATACTATGGCGAGGTGCAGCAGATTACCACGGGAGGCTCGCTTTCCGAAGGACAGTGGATAGATATGGGATTGAGCGTAAAATGGGCGTCCTACAACCTTGGCGCTGCCGGTCCTACGGAAAAAGGCAACCTGTTCGGATGGGCAGAAATTGAGCCGAGAGCCAATGACAACTTCATCGACATTTACCATGCCAGATTCTACTCATACAAGGAGACCGTAAAATTCATCCACAGCCCCAACAGCAATCTGTCGCAGTCGGATGTCATCCATCACTTCTCCAAATACGGTGAAGACGGAAGGATGACGCTCGAGGCAGAAGACGATGCCGCATCGGTAATCTGGGGTGGCGGCGCACGTACTCCTACCATGGAAGAGTGGCAGGAGCTGATGGACAATACCACCTGGCAGAAGGCAGTTGTCTCCGGAGTGGAAGGATGGAGATTCAACAGCAAAAAGAACAACAATTCCATATTCCTGCCGGCCGTGGACTACTGGACAGCAACGCTGAAGGAGGAGACGGTCAACAGTTACAGGCAGAACAGCGACGAGATCATCAAGACCTACTATCGCTACGATGATGCATACTACTGGGACGACGTGGCAGGCAAATTCTATGGTGGCGGAAGAAACTACCACATCTACATACGTCCCGTGCAGGACTGATGTTACGGCATTTTTTAATATCTTTGCAGATGTTTTGCCCGTAAAGGGCGGATAGCCGGCAAAAAATCATCTCTCTATGGACATCGACCTTCTGTCAAAAATGGTAAAAGAACTCATCCTGACCAATGATGAGGTTTTTCTGCCCGGAGTTGGATCCTTCGTGGCGGAGATTGTCCCTGCCTCTTTTTCCGACAAAGGGTTTACCATAAATCCGCCGTACAGACGGCTGTACTTCAGGCAGCGGGGTGACCGGGACAACACCCTGCTTGTGGATTTCTACTCCAGGATCAACAACAATCTCGACAAGGAAAATGCACAGAGGATTGTGGTGGACTTCCTGAAGGAGATGAAAGCCGTCCTCGAAGAGAGGAAACTGATTGTGTTCCCGGGGCTCGGACGCCTCAGGGCTACAAAGGAAAACAATTTCTTTTTCGTTGCAGACGAGGACCTTGACATTTTCCCGGGAGGATTCGGGCTCGAAAGGATTTCCCTGAAAAGCCACGAGGAGACTCCCGGTGAGGTCTCGGCTGCCGTTGCCGGCCTGAAGGAACTGATTGCCGCTCCCGAGCCTGCGGTTGCCGCTCCGGATGCCGGAACTGCAGAGCCGATCGCAGGGCCGGTCGCAGAGACTGTCACTGAAGAAGTTGCGGTCACAGAAGCCATTGCAGACGAGGTCGAAAAAACAGTCACTGAAGCTGCAGCAAGCTTGGAGACAACTGCAGTCCAGGCTGAAAAGATTGCGGAAGAAGCCGCCGGCGCAGCAGAGGCTGCAGCGGAGCCGGTCGCAGAGACTGTCGCTGAAGCTGTTGAAAATTCTGTTGAAAATACTGTAAATGAAGCCGTTGCAGTCACCGAAACGGTAGCGGTCACTGAAACGGTAGCAGATTCTGTCGAAAACATAGCAACCGGGACTGCTGAAGTAATCGGAGCATCATCACAAGCGGCAGAAAACGCCGCAAGCCAGGATGCCGCAGAAGTCAAGACAGCTGAAGAGCCGGCAGATGCGGCAGCACAAAAACCGAAGAAGCCTGTCTGGAAGAAACTGCTGAGGATTGTGGCAATCGTGATTCTTGCAATGATTGCACTGATACTTGTCTATGCCATCGCAGCCCGCATATCCCCGGGCCTTTTCGACTCCCTGCTATACTCTCCTGACGAACTGGAAATCATCCTCGCAGAATAAAAAGCCGCTGCAGCGGCAATCCGCGCACCGGAGCCTGCCCTAACTCCTGTTGGGGTCAATGCCCTTGCGCCAGAAACGTGAGGTAATGTCCTCTGCAGAAAAAGGATTGTGTGAAATCTTATAGAGCCTCTGGTTGGTCGTAGGCACATTGAGAGGCCCGGCCTCGGCGATATACGGCCCCACCTTCACATAGTCAAATGCCCTGAAAACCTCATCCTCGACCTCCGTCCTGCCCGAATACAGCGCCACAGCCACTCCCTTCGACCTTTTCACATAGCCGGCAAGTTCGATTATCCTTGCCAGGTCCCGCCCCTCCCCGAGAAAAAGGAAACAGTTGACACCGAAATTCTCTTCAAACAGGCGGTCTATGGCTTCTTCCGTCAATTCCTCCCCGATGTCATTTTTCAGGAACGGGGAATGGCAGCCGATGCAATTACCCTTGCAATTGCTGATTTCAACTGCAAGGGTAACCATATCCGGAATCTCTTCGATGACCACCGAGGTCATCTCGGGAACATACTTTATCATTGCTGGGGGCCGTCAGGGTTGTAATAACGGTGGGAAGCCTCCTCCTGGCGGATCTCGCTGAAGGATGACACCCTCTTGAGGTAGCCGATGACACGCGTGAGGTAGTCAAGCTTGTCGCTTCCGCATTTCGGGCACTTGTCAAGGGTATCCTTGCTGATGTATCCGCACTCGTTGCAGACGGTATTGCGGCAGTTGAATGTGAAATAGTTGGTACCGTAGTGGGCCGCAACATTGAGCAGCTGCCTGTACTGCGGCTTTGTAAGGTGCTCGGCAATGTTCATATGCAGGGCTGAACCGCCGTCAAGATATTTCACATAGTCTTCGCCGTGGAGCTTGAACTTGTCGATCATGCTGAGGCTCTCGTCCTCCGGATTGTAGAAATACGAGCTGTACATATTGTGCTTCGGAGAAACGAAGAAGCCGTCCTTCTTGTCCCAGTTGTAGTTTTTGCCGGAAAGGTTCTCGCCCGGGACAAACTCGGTATTGTACATGCAGTCCTTTGTCCTGTCCTTGCGGTTGACAATATTGATGGTCTCCAGGAGGGTGTTGACAAACTCCTTGTAGTCATCGTTCGGCGAAATCTCCAGTCCGAGGAACTCGGCTGCATCGGTCATGCCGTTGACACCCACGGTGAGGTACTGCTTCTCGATGCTGATGAAGCCGTCCTTATAGACGTCTTGCATATTTGCCTTGAGGAAGTCCTTGATGATTTCGTTGAATGCCGTCTGATACTTGTGCACCCTTTCGGTCATCTCGCGGACATCGTTCATTATGTAGGAATAGAGGTCCTCACGGTCAAACTTGAGGCCGTCAAGAGGCTTGCCCTCCTCGAGGGTGATGCCCTTCTTTTCCAGGAAATATCGCCTTGTGGCCATCTGGATGACACGGTTGAGGTTGATTGTCATCACGGACTTGGAACCTGTGGCAACGGACGCCGTACCCATCGAATACTGGTGGGTGGTATGGTTGTGCTCGCTGTCGGCCAGGTCGGTCAGGGAGTTGCGCAGACGGCAGCAGCTTGCGAGGCTGTCTGGGCTGTTGGAGATGTAGCAGAAGAAGCTGTGTCCCTTCGCCCACATCCCGGAAGTGAAATCGGCATATTCTTCATCGACGAACTTCTCGCCGCCGTCGGTAAGGAGCGCCATTGTCTCCACAGGGAAGGTGAGGATATAGTTGTTGCGCTCTTCGTTGAACCAGTTCATGAAATGCTTCTGGAGCCAGGAGAGAGTCTCCCACTTCGGCGCGCTGCCGTCAGGGAAGCGGAAATCGCCGAACACCCCGCGGAAATACGGCTCGTCGAAGTAGCTGATGTTCCAGAACACTGTCTGGTAGCCCCTGTTGCCTGCAGGCATATTCATCGAATGCACCACCTGCTGGAAATAGTTGTCTATGACTTTGGTGAGAGTCCTCTTCTTGACATTGAGCTCGACCACGTCATCGAGATGCTCGATATAGTCCTCCCCGTAGTCCTTGCGGATGAAATAGTCGAAATACATCAGGAACTCCGGAGTGGCCACAGCGCCCATGAACTGCGAGGAAATGGAATATACGAGGTTGATGAACTCGCCGCAGAACGACTTGAGGTCGGTAGGGGCAATGGACACGCCGCCGAGCTCACGCAGTCCGTTCAGGAGGAACGGATACATCGTGATGGCCACGCAGTATGGATATCCCGGAGTGCCGCTCTCATCGTGCTTGTAGAGAGTGTGGTTGGCGAGGTCTGCAAGGTACTGCTTTGCCAGCTGTGAACCGAAAAGAGCCTTGATCTTGTCGGTCATGATATAGCGGTTCTGCTTGATGTTGTTCTCCTTGTAGAGCTCCTGGCCGAGCGTCACGATATTCTTGCGGGTGACGTTGGCATTGGCGTCGAACTTGGAGCCGGTGGCCGCATTGGAGGCATTGATGTAGTCGCGGATGAAGTCGCGCTTCTTGCGCATATCCACGCCCGCATCGAAACGTTCGATGTATTCCCTCGCCGCCTTCTTGTTGATGGACATAAGGGAATCGACCACCTGACGGCGGATTTCCTGGCTCGAAATGTTGTCGTAGATATACAGATTCTCCACAATGGAAATTACCACTTCTTCCGGGCAGTTCTGACCGGTAGCGTGATACGCCTTTCGGATACCGTCCATCAATTTGATCTTATCGTACTCCTCGTACGAGCCATTGGTCTTCCTAACGTTCATAAAGCAGAAAATTGAAAATGACACAGCCGAATCCGGCTGCAGGAATAGGTTTTGGACAAAGATACTCAAGAATGAAAAATATTGCAATCAAGACTATGAAAAGTTTTCAACAATTATGTTGAAAACAGCTAAATCAATGACCATTAGAGTATTACAGAAATGGAGCAGGTGCCCCGGCGCCTGCTCCATTTTAAACAGTTCAAAATAAGGATTTTAGAAGGTAAACTTGGCCATCACCTGGATGCGGTTGTTGGCAATCCAGTGGAGATTGTCCTGACAAAGACCGTTCTTTGCCGGAATATAGTTTGTCTTCTTGTTGCTTTCCTCAATTACCTTGTAATCTCCGTACTGCACGGCAGTCAACTCATATTCGAGCGCAAGGGCGAGCTTTCCGAGATTGTAGATGACGGCCGGGGCAACCCTGACCATCTGATTCATATTGGAGAAGCTGTTCTTGCTGAAATAAAGGATTGAAGCCGCCGCATAGCCGTCGCCGTCTTTGTCATAGAGGGCGTCGATGGTTCCGAAGTTCTTGGCATAGCCGGCGAAGAACATACCCTGCACCTTCTTTCCGTAGAGGACGGAAAGCCAGGATGACGAGTTCACGGTCGGGGTGTATTCATAGGAACCGTCCGCATTCATCCCGGAGATACCGTAACCGCCGTTGAGGTTCATATGCTCTCCGGCCTGTGCGTAGATGCTCTTGAACTTGACGGAAAGAAGGTCCTTTTTGTACTGGAGATACACAAACGGGCTGAAGGTCGTGATCCTGTCGGAAACCTTCTGCGTGCCGTCATTCCAGCGCGGCTTGATGCTCAGGAGGTCAACACCCACCCTTCCGAGGAATCCGTTGGAAGAATAGTTGAGTCCGAGATAGATTTCCGGAGTGCCGGCATACTTGATGTAGTTTGCGCTCTGGCCGCCGGGACCTGCGGAGCAATACTGCATCTGCCAGATTGCGGATGCGCTGAGGGAAAGTCCGCCGCCGAATGCGTAGTCAAATGACACGAGCGGAGTGCGGGAGAACGGGTTGAAAGGAGCTCCGGCATTGAGTGCGGTCACGTCCGGAAGGTCGGCAGCGAGAGGATGCCAGGCCTGGCCGAGCTTGAGGGACCAGTCATTCTTGGCCATGGTCAGGAAAGCCTGGCGCATACGGAGGGTTGCAGTTCCGGTCACTCCGCTCACGCCGCTGTAGAAGTCGGCCTCGATGCGCGCACCGAGGGAGATGCCGTCAACCTTGTAGCCTTTTGCCTCCACCCAAAGACGCGAAGTGAGGGCCGCAGTGCGGAAAGATGCCTGGGAATTGAGGTCTTCTCCGTTGACAATATTCTCATCCTTAGGAAGATACATAAAGAAATCCTCCGTTCCGGAGACACATTCGCGAGTGTCGAATGCATAGAAATTGCGGATGAATCCGTGTACCTGCACTGAAGGAGTCCCCTCCTCCTGTGCAAAAGCGTTGATGCCTGCAAGCATCAACGCAATTGAAAGTATTCTGCTGATTTTCATTGAATCAAATTATGAAAGAGGGAACGGGAAAATCTTCGTGAGCCAGAAATATCCGAAGACAAATCCGATTACTCCGATGATGAGTCCGATCTTTGTCATATCCTTTGTCTCCACGAGTCCGGTAGATGATGCGATCGCATTCGGAGGTGTGGAAATCGGGAAGAGCATTGCGATTGATGCGCAGGTTGCGACGAACACGATCATTGCACGGGCACCGCCGAGCGACATGAACTGTGCGTTTGCAGGAGCGCTCGGGTCTGCCATACCCTCTGCAACCACGATAAGAATCGGGATGAGGAGCGCAGCCGTTGCGGAGTTGCTGATGAAGTTGGACAGGAAGTAGCATACGAGACCTGCAACCACGAGCACGAGCACGACGGACATGCTTCCGAACGGAATGGCCTCAATGAGCACCTTGGCAAGACCTGTTCCCTGGAGACAGTATCCGAGGGCGAATCCGCCGGCAACAAGCCAGAGCACAGACCAGTTGATCTCCTTGATTTCCTCCTTTCCGAAGAGTCCGCAGGCCGTGAACACTGCAAGCGGGATGAGGGCCACAACGTTGGAGTTGATCTTGGTAATGCTCTCGGTAGCCCAGAGGAGGATTGTCACAATGAAAGTAATCCATACGGTATAGGTCCTCCAGTCTGACTTGCCTTCCTTCTTAGGGATGTCGAGCACAAGCTTCTTGGTCTTGAACGGGAACACGAAGCGCAGGAGAACCCAGGCGATAAGAATCATCACGAGAACGTAAGGAATCATATGGATGCACCAGTCACCGAAGCTGATGTCGAGGCCGGCCTGCTCGAGATATCCCTTTGCGGTAGCGTTAGGAGGGGTGCCGATAGGAGTACCGATACCTCCGAGGTTGGCAGCCACAGGGATGGACAGGGCAAGACCGATCTTTCCCTTGTCATCGCTCGGAAGCTTCGAAAGCACAGGAGCAAGGAACGCAAGCATCATTGCAGCGGTTGCGGTGTTGCTCATGAACATCGAGAAGACCGAAATCATGATGAGGAATCCGAGGAGAACGAAGTTCGGATTGGTTCCGAAAAGTTTCAGGAGGGCGCGTGCAAGAGTGACGTCGAGTCCGTATCTTTCAGCCATGATGGCAAGAACGAAACCGCCCAGGAAGAGCATAACGACAGGGTCTGCAAATGCGGACATGATCTTTTTGTAGTCCACAAGAGTACCGAAATCCGGATTGCAGAGGAAGCCCAGACCCTTGTTGGACACTGTCAGAAGTGCAAGCACGATGACCATTACCGAGGTAGCCCAGTTAGGGATGATCTCGAAAATCCACATCAGAGCCGCAAACACGAAGAGGGCGATAACCCTCTGCTGGATAACATTCAGGCCGTTAATGCCGAAGAAATCGACCGGAACGGCAACAAGGAAGATTGTGACCAGAAGCACGATAGGCAGGAGCACACAATACTTCACATTGAATTTTTTGTCAGCCATTGCTAAAAAATAAGTTAATTGATTAATATCAAACAGTTTCAGTGTATTCGTAACATACCCGGAAAAGTGCCGGATACGGAATATTCCGCAAATTTAATACAAAATACCATCATTGCAAAACGCCGGAATGATACAAATCACTCCGGCGCAATATCATGATTATGTCTATCCGAAAACCGGTTACCTGACAAATCCGATGCTGTAGTCAGGCCTGTAAACGGCCCTGCGGATACCCTGGTTGACAAAACCCTTTCCGTCATACTCCTCGGCAAAAAGGAAATCCGCCTGCATCAGGCTCACGCCGTCGGCAGAAGAAAGATGCCTGAGCCACTCCGTTCCGCCGTCGTGGCAGTTCCTGATGAAGAAATAGGCAATGTCATAGCCCTGGAACGAGAACTGGGTAGGCTCCGCACCGAACAGGGCCCTGTACCCGGAGATGAATTTCTGCGTCCGGGGCGAAGAATAGTCAATGTAATAGGACATCGACACATGGGTATTCAGCACATGGAGGGTCTCAATCTCTATGGTATTGAATGAGCGTATCCTGGCCGCACTGTACAGCACCACGTCGTGCTTTTTGTAGACCAGCAGGCCGAGATTGCGGACCACGTCATTGACAAAGGCCTCATTGTCGGAAGCGATGACCGCCCTCACAGTCCCTTCACCGAGCGACGCCTCCATAGTATTGACAATGTCGCGCCCCTCGAGGATATTGTAGGAAATTGAAGAATACGGGACACCGTTTTCCGCAAGAAGTTCATTGACCGTATTGACAATGCCGGCGCTTTTCCCGTCCTTTTCCGAAATCACCATCACCCTGTCTCCGTGACCGAGGTCGCTACGGATCCATTTCACGAGGTCCTCGTACTGCACGTCGGCGGATGCTGGCGCCTGGATGAAATTGTCATACTGCGCGGCAAGGACGCCGGCCTTCGGGTCGAGCGGCGAAATCACAGGAGTACTTCCCGCATATGTTTCGAGCACCTTCCTTATGTCGGAAGCGTTCACGGGACCCACAACCATATCGCTTGCGCGCACCTCGTCCTGGGACGGATACATCCCGGCTCCGGTGTCATGGACATTGAGACGGGTACCGATGCCTTCCTCCCCGAGATCCCTGACGGCCATAAGAAAGCCGCTGTAAAAGTCCATTCCCTTATGGCTCGGCCGGCCTCCGCTTGTGAGAGGAAGCAGAAGGGACACCTCCACGGGATTCTTGGTCTTTACCGGGGTGAAAATGTTCTTGAGATTGTCAAGGACACTGTCACGGGAGTCATCCTCCCCACCGCCTTCCGTTCCGGAAGTCTCCGCAGCAATATCGGAAGAAGCATCGGAAGAGCTCTCCGCAGCAGCCTGCACACGGGGGATCTTCAATTTCTGCCTGTTCTTTATCTTGTTGCCCTTGAGGTTGTTGAGCGAGCGGATGCTTTCTGTGCTGACCCCATATTTTCTGGCGATGTCGCCCAGGTCCTCATACCAGCGTACGGTATGGATGAAATAGTCCTTCCCGTCCTGCGGGGAGTCAGCCTCCCCCACCGTCGGGGACGCCTCCGCCGCCTCAGTACCGTCCGTGGACGACACCGCACCGGCCTGCCCGTCCACATCGGAACCGGCATTACCAGTTTCGGCCTCTGCCCGGACGGGAGCATCCTGTACAGGAGCCGACGACGAAACAGGAATCAGCAGTATCTGGCTCTTCTTGAGCCCTTCTTCCTTGAGACGGTAGTCCGGATTGGCCTGACAGATCTCATCGACGGTCACGCCGTATGCCCTGGCAATGGAATAAAGCGTCTGCTTCTCCTGTACAATATGGGAATAATAGACTTTCCCGCCGGAACGGACCTTTTCCTTTGAGACCTTTACCGGCGGCTGGGTATATTCCTGAGCCTGCAGGGCAGGTGAAAACGCCAGGCAGGACAATACCAGCAGGATGACAGACGGGACTTTCATCAATGGGGATTATTTCTCTGAAGACCTGGAAGCCTTGTTCTTTACATATTCATTGTTGAGACCGGCAAGAATCTCGTCAGTCACATCGAGAGACGCATCTGCAGTCACAACCGGGGCAGGAAGGATGTCGCCCTGGGTGGCGATGATCATGGCGTACTGCTTCTCGGCATTGTACTTGTCGATGTATTTCTTGATGGCATCACCGAGCTGGTTCATCATCACGGTCTGCTCCTCGGCAATTTCCTGCTGCTTCTGGGCCGCATAGTTCTGGAACTCCTGCTGCTTCTTGCCGAGCTGCTCGCTCTGGACCTCGGCGACAGAACGGGTAATCAGGCCCTTGTTGATCTTCTCCTGGAAATCGTTCACCTCGCTCTGGAGCTTGTTGCCGCGGCGGTTGACCTCCTGATTGATGCTGTTGATCTTGGATTCAACGGCGGAGCGGAGCTCATTTGCCATATCGTACTCGTTGAGGACACGGTCAAGGTTGAAATAGACTACTGCTCCCTTCTGGGCTGTTGCCTCTACTCCCTCTGCCGGAGTATCAGTGACGGTTTTCTTGCCTGATGTAAGCTGGATGATTCCGAGTGCAGCGACAGCAACAAGAGCTACGATGCTGAGAATGAGTGGTGTGTTTTTCATTTTATGATTCTTTGTTTTGTTTTATTGCCGGTGTGCATTTTTGCACGAAATGCAAAAGTATTAAAAAATCTTTATCTTTTCAAGATATGCGGCTATAGTTTTCTCAAGGCCCATATAAAGGGCAT
The DNA here is from genome assembly GCA_945868745.1 of uncultured Bacteroidales bacterium. GTDB lineage: Bacteria > Bacteroidota > Bacteroidia > Bacteroidales > UBA932 > Cryptobacteroides. Next base: position 20,550 of record CAMBMK010000014.1, on the reverse strand, counting down.
CGCTTATGAGCGCGTGGCCGATGGAAACCTCGTCAGTCCAGGGGATTGTGCGGATGAAATATTCAAGGTTCTCAAGGCTGAGGTCATGGCCCGCATTGAGGCCGAGCCCGAGTTCCCTGACGGCACGGGCGGCTTCTGCATAGTCCTTAATGGCACGCTCCGGCCCGAAAGGGTACATTTCGGCATATCCGGCAGTGTAGAGCTCCACCCTGTCGGCCCCGCACTGCGCCGCGCCCTCGGCCATCCGAGGATCCGGATCAATGAAAATGGATGTACGTATCCCCTTGGACTTAAACTCTTTGCAAACCTCAGTCAGAAATCCCCTGTTGGCAACGGTATTCCACCCGGCATTGGATGTGATGGCATCCGGGCCGTCCGGGACAAGGGTCACCTGCGCAGGCACCACCTCGCAGACGATGTCGATGAATTTCGGAATCGGATTGCCCTCTATGTTGAATTCTGTCTTTACAAGGGGACGCAGGGCCCTTACATCAGAATACCTGATGTGCCTTTCGTCGGGTCTCGGATGGACTGTGATGCCCTCGGCACCGAACCGTTCGCAGTCCACGGCTGCCTTCTCGACATCCGGGACATTTCCGCCGCGTGCATTGCGTATTGTGGCGATTTTGTTGATGTTGACGCTAAGTCTGGTCATATCGATTTTTATTAGATTGAGCAAAAATAGTTATAATTTATGTGTATTTAGCAAATATTGTGTTAATTTTGACGGCTGATTCCATCAACAGACCCATTCCTGCAATGAAAATAGGTGTAATATTCATAAATAAGGAGCTCAAGGCCGACCAGCGGTACAAAGAGCTTGAAAAACAGCTTGGAGAGGCTTCATACGAAGTTTACGACATCGATTCGAAGGCCGACATAAGGCCGGGGACTGACTGTGTGCTGAGCGTCGGGGGTGACGGCACCTTCCTGACAGCGGCACAGCTTGTATCCGACGTGGGCATCCCTATTCTCGGAGTGAACCTCGGAAGGCTCGGATTCCTCTCGGAAAACTGCCCGGAGGACGTGCTTCCGGCACTTATGGAAGGCGCATTCTCAATCGAATACCGCGACATGCTCAACGCCACGGTCAAGGGGCCGAACGCACGCCGCGCAATCGGACTTCTCCCCTACGCCGTCAACGACGTCTGCATCCACCGCAGCGGGGCTGCAGTGCTCGGCATCAACGTGTCCATCGATGACGCAGCCCTCCCTACCTATTGGGCGGACGGACTGATAGTGGCCACAAGCTCCGGCTCCACGGCCTACTCCCTCTCCGTCGGCGGCCCGATATGCGCACCAAACTCCAAAGTATTGATAATCACCCCTGTCGCCCCTCACAACCTCAATGTCAGGCCGCTCGTTGTCCCCAACACATCAAAGATTTCCATATCCGTATGCAGCAGGGACGACAAAGTCACCCTCACAATGGACAACAAAGTGGTGGACATCGACCCGTCATGGACAATCGAAGTTTCGGTGGCACAGTTTTCGCTAAAAAGGATGAGGCTCGCCAAATCAGAATTTGTCAATGCATTGACAAGCAAACTGTTCTGGGGCGAAGACATAAGGAACAACAATTCATAGGACAAGCTCAATGGAGAAAAGAATCCCTGCCCATATATCCATAATTATGGACGGAAACGGCCGGTGGGCCAAGGAAAAAGGCCACGAAAGGGGCTACGGCCACATCCACGGCGTCGAATCGGTCCGCAAGGTGACGCAGGCCTGCGTGGAAGAAGGCGTGAAATACCTTTCCGTCTATGCGTTCTCGGAGGAAAACTGGAGCCGTCCGGCCGAAGAGGTCGGGTTCCTCATGAATCTCATGATGGACGCAATCAGCCGCGAAGTGGAGACACTTATGAAAAACGGCGTCAGGTTCAGGGTTCTCGGCAACATGGAGCGCATCCCCTCCACACTTCAGGATGCAATCCGTGCTCTTGAGGAGCAGACTGCCGGCAACGACCGCCTCACCCTCATCGTTTTCCTCAGCTACAGCGGGCAGTGGGACATCCTGCAGGCCGCAAAGAAAATGGCAATGGAACACGGCACCGACGTCAGCGGAGTGACCCGGGAGGATTTCGGCAGGTATCTTGTCACAGCGGGCATTCCGGACCCGGACCTCATCATCCGCACATCCGGCGAGCAGAGGCTCAGCAACTATCTTCTCTGGCAGGGGGCATATTCCGAACTGTATTTTACCGACATACTCTGGCCCGATTTCGGCGGGAAGGAGCTCCACGATGCAGTAGAAGCCTATTCCCGAAGGGACAGGAGGTTCGGCGGACTGTCAAAGAAAGAGGCAGGCGACAATCAATGAAATCAATAATTTAGTATATTTGCATTTTATCAGGATAAAAAATGAGATTGAACCGGATATTATGTTCCATAGTGGCGCTGGCCGCGTGCGTTTCGGCAGCGGCCCAGACCGCAGGCAGTTCCATTGAGGTGGATTACAACAACCCGCGCAAGTATTACGTAGGCGGCGTCAAGGTTAACGGCAACACTTATCTCGGTGATCAGCAGATAATCAATCTCGCAGGTCTTCAGAAAGGCATGGAGGTGACGGTTCCCGGCGAACAGGTGTCGGCAATCGTCAACCGGCTGTGGCAGCAGAGGTATTTTCAGAACGTGTCGATTTCCGTGGACTCGCTGTCGGCAAAAAGGGATTCCATCTGGTTCAGGATTGACATCCAGGAGCGCCCGAGGGTGTCGATGTGGACATATACCGGCGTCAAGAGCGGAGAGAGGAAGGACCTCCAGGAGAGGGTGAACCGCCGCAGGGGCACCGAGTTTTCCGAATATGTGGAAAAAAGCTCCGTTGACATCATCAAACGCTACTACAAGGAGAAGGGCTACCTCAATGTGGACGTGAAGACCCAGGTGACCAAAGACACCATAGTGCGCAACGCCATCAGGGTAAATTTCGCGGTTGACAAGGGAGAGAAGGTGAAGGTGCGCGACATCAATTTCAACGGGCGCAACGAAGACGTCTCCGAGTACAGGCTCGCCAAGTCGATGAAGAAGACCAAGGCCAAGAAATGGTACAACTTCTTCCATACCAAGAAATTCAACGAAAAGGAATACGAAAACGACAAGAAGGAGCTCATCACCGCCTACAATGAGGCCGGCTACCGCGATGCAAGGCTCGTGAGCGATTCCATTTATTATGTGGAACCGGGCAGGCTCGCCATCGACCTCAACGTGGACCAGGGCAGGAAATACTATTTCAGGAACATCACCTGGACCGGCAACTCCGTCTATGACGCCGACCAGCTCAACAGCATCCTCCAGATCAAGAAGGGAGACGTCTATGACCTCGTGACGATGCAGAAGCGCCTGTTCGGAGGCGGCAAGCAGAACGAGCTCGACGTGACAAAGGCCTACCGTGACGGCGGCTACCTCTTCTTCAGCGTGCAGCCCGTGGAAATCAATATCCAGGGGGACTCGGTGGATGTGGAAATGAGGGTTGTGGAAGGCAAGCAGGCCACCCTCAACAACATAGTGATCAACGGCAACAACCTCACCAACGAGAAGGTGGCGCGCCGCCAGCTGTTTACCCGTCCGGGCTACCTGTTCAGCCAGACCGATTTCGAGAGGTCAGTCCGCGAGCTTGCATCCCTCGGCCAGTTCGACCCTGAGGCCATCATGAGCCAGGGAGGATATTCCATCATCCCCAATTCCAACGACAACACGGTCGATATCGTCTATAACGTGACGGAGCGCCCTTCGTCGCAGCTTGAGCTCTCCGGAGGATGGGGCGGCAGGACCTTCGTGGCCACAGCCGGAGTCAGCTTCAACAACTTCTCCACCAAGCGTTTCTTCGAAAAGGACGCGTGGAGGCCCGTGCCGCTTGGAGACGCGCAGAACCTTGCATTCCGTTTCCAGACCAGCGGCACCTACTACACCGCACTGTCGGCGAGCTTCTCGGAGCCGTGGCTCTTCGGAAAGAAGCCTACTTCGCTGAGCCTATCGGCATATTATTCCCGCCAGACCAACTCCTACCTTGCCTGGAACATCCTCAGCCACGACCGCCAGATGGAGGTATATGGATTCTCCGCAGGACTCGGCAACCGCCTCAAATGGCCTGACAACTATTTCGTGATGTACAACCAGCTCAGCTGGCAGACATACAAGCTCAACAACTGGTATTCCAACTATTTCATCTTCGACGACGGCATAGCCCACAACCTGAGCTACACCTTCGGACTGTCGAGGAACTCCACCGACCAGCAGATCTATCCGCGTACCGGAGAGGACATCTCCTTCTCCGTGCAGCTCACCCCTCCTTACTCGCTCTTCCGCAAGAAGGGCTATGACGCCGAGGGCAACAGGGTGACCTACGACAGCTACAAGGATGTCAACTACGACAATTTCACGGCCAACCAGAGGTACAAGTGGATCGAATACCACAAGTGGAGCTTCAAGGCCAACTTCTATCAGAAAATCATCGGAGACCTCGTGCTGAGGACCCGCGTGCAGTTCGGATACCTCGGATACTACAACCGCAACTGGGGATATTCACCGTTTGAGAACTTCTGGGTAGGAGGTGACGGAATGACCGGCTACAATACCTACGGAACCGAGGTGATTGCCCTGCGCGGATACGAGAACTACTCCCTCACCCCTACAATCTACTCCAAGTACAACAGCAACGGCCTGGCCTATGCGGGCAACGTCTATGACAAGTTCACGGTCGAGCTCCGCTACCCTGTCATCCTCCAGCCGACGTCAACCATCTTCGTGCTCGGATTTCTCGAGGCCGGCAACTGCTGGGCTGACATCAGGGACTTCAATCCTTTCCAGGTCAAGAGGTCTGCCGGTGTGGGCGTCAGGATATTCCTGAGCATGATCGGTATGCTCGGTATAGACTGGGGCTACGGTTTCGACGACCCGACCAACGGAGGAAGCCAGTTCCACTTTGTCATAGGCCAGGAGTTCTAAACGATATGGCTTGATATTTGATGCACCAGATTCCTGCCACATTTTGAGTATGAAAAAATCTTTAAGTATCTAATATGAAAAAAATTGTTCTTTTTGTCGCTGCGGCGCTCATTACTCTTTCTGCCTCAGCGCAGAACCTAAAGTTTGCTCATGTAAACTACTCTGAACTTGTCCAGCTTATGCCGGAGTCCGACCAGGCCCGCGCACAGATAAGTGCACAGAGCAAGGAGTTTGACGAGACCTATGCAAGCATGATCGAGGAGTTCCAGACCAAGTCACAGCAGTATCAGCAGAAGGCTTCCACCTGGACGGCAGCAATCCGCGAGAGCAAGGAGAAAGAGCTCAATGACATCCAGAACCGCATCTATGAGTTCCAGCAGACTGCACAGCAGGAGCTTCAGGCAAGCCAGAGCAGCCTCATGGCCCCTATCCAGCAGAAAGCCATCGAGACTGTCCAGAAGCTCGCAAAGGAAGGCGGCTATGTCTATGTGTTCGAGAAGGGCTCGCTTCTCTATATCGACGAGACCATGAGCACCGACCTCACACCGGCAGCCCGCAAGGCTCTCGGCATCCCTGAGGGAAGGACTCTCGAAACCCTCCAGGCAGAGCTCCAGGCACAGGCACAGGCTGCCCAGCAGTAATGCCATTACGGTCTTGAAGACAGCAGGTTATGCGATGGACGGAAATCGTTCATCGCATTTTTTAAAAATAACTTTTTTAAGACGATTTAAATTATTAGATTTGTACCGCGATTAAGAAAAGACAAAATTCTTAATAACACAAAAACTATAAACATTTTCATTATCAATTCATTATGAAGACAGCAGAAATAATGGCGAAGCTTCAGGCCAAGTATCCTGGCGAGAATGAATACCTTCAGGCAGTTCAGGAAGTTCTGGAGTCTATCGAGGATGTGTACAACCAGCATCCTGAGTTCGAAAAGGCAAAGATCGTCGAGCGCATCGTTGAGCCGGACCGCATCTTCACCTTCCGCGTGACTTGGGTTGACGACAAGGGTGAGGTACAGACCAACCTCGGTTACCGTATCCAGTTCAACTCCGCCATCGGTCCTTACAAGGGCGGCCTCCGCTTCCACAAGGCTGTTACTCCTTCAATGCTCAAATTCCTCGGATTCGAGCAGACATTCAAGAATGCTCTTACAACCCTTCCTATGGGCGGTGCAAAGGGCGGTTCAGACTTCGACCCTGTCGGAAAGTCAGATGACGAGATCATGCGTTTCTGCCAGGCATTCATGCTTGAGCTGTGGAACTGCATCGGTCCTGACCAGGACGTTCCTGCAGGCGACGTAGGTGTGGGCGGACGCGAAATCGGCTATCTCTACGGTATGTACAAGAAGCTCGCACGTCAGTACAATACCGGCGTTCTCACCGGAAAGGGCGGCACCTGGGGCGGTTCAGTTCTCCGTCCTGAGGCTACAGGCTTCGGCGCACTCTATCTTACCCAGCATATCCTCAACCACGCAGGCAAGAGCATCGAGGGCAAGACCGTTACACTTTCAGGCTTCGGCAACGTGGCTTGGGGTGCAGCTACAAAGGCCGTACAGCTCGGAGCAAAGGTTGTTGCCATCTCAGGACCTGACGGCGTTTGCCACATTCCTGACGGTATCACCAAGGAAATGATCGACTACATGCTCGTCATGCGTGCTTCCAACCGCAACAAGGTTGAAGATATGGCAGTAAAATTCCCGGACAAGGCTCACTTCACCGCAGGCAAGAAGTCATGGAGCATCCCTTGCGACATCGCACTTCCTTCCGCATTCCAGAACGAGCTTTCAGAGGATGACGCAAAAGAGCTCGTAGCCAACGGCTGCTGGTGCTGCTGCGAAATCTCCAACATGGGCTGCCAGCCTGGCGCTATCCACTACTTCCAGAGCCACGGTATCATCTTCGCTCCTGGAAAGGCTGTGAACGCAGGCGGTGTTGCTACCTCAGGTCTCGAAATGACCCAGAACGCAACCCACATCAGCTGGTCAGGTCAGGAAGTTGACGACAAGCTCCACTACATCATGTCAAGCATCCACGAGCAGTGCGTCAAGTTCGGAACCCAGCCGGACGGTACTGTTGACTACGTAAAGGGCGCCAACATCGCCGGCTTTATGAAGGTCGCACAGGCTATGCTTGAGCAGGGTACCATCTAATCCCGAGGATTGGACAGACAAAAGAAGGCTCGCAGAAAACTGCGGGCCTTTTATTTGTATTGTCGGGAATCTTCAAAAAAGCTGCTGAATGGAATCAGTATGACAGCAGGCTTTTGGCGTTGGCAATGGCCTCCGGGGTGATGGTGGAACCGCTGAGCATCCTTGCGATTTCGCGGACGCGGTCCTCGCCTGTGAGCGGAGAGATGGATGTGACTGCACGGCCGTCCTCCGCAATGGATTTGGACACAAGGAAATGGGCATTTCCCTTGGCGGCTACCTGCGGAAGATGGGTGATTGCAAACACCTGCATATCCCGGCCCATACGGCAGATCATAGAGCCCATCTTGTCGGCTACGCTTCCTGACACGCCGGTATCAATCTCATCAAAGACCATTGTAGGCATTGAAGTGTATTTGGCCATCATAGCCTTGAGACACAGCATTATGCGGGACATTTCTCCTCCGGAGGCACACTTTGCCACATCTGCCGGTGCGGTTCCTGATGCGGAGAACAGGAAGGACACGGCATCGGCTCCCGTCCGGGTTACGGCAGAAGGGGTGACTTCCACACGGAATACGGCCTGGTCGAGCTCGAGGTCCCTTATAGACTGCTGGATCTCGGCCGCAAACGGCCCGGCGGCCTTTTCACGCGCATCGTGCAGGGCTTTGCACACCCTTTCAAGCCTTTCCCTGTCTGCCCCGACGGTCTTCACGAGACTGTCCCTCTTTTCACACAGGGCATCTGAATCGAAAATGAGTCCTGAAAGCCTGTCCCTCTCTGCAATCAGCTGCGCAATGTCGGCGCACTGGTGCTTATTCATCAGCTCATACAGAAGCGACATCCTGTTTTCAACGGCCTCAAGCCTTTCCGGAGACACCTCTGTACGTTGTCCGAGAGACTCCACCTCGGAGAGGATGTCCTCGATTTCCAGGCGTGCCGAATCGAGCCTTGAAGCCAGTCCGGAGGCATCAGGGACATATTTTGCAACCTTGGAAAGCTGACGGACGGCCTCTTTCATCAGGGAATCGACTGAAGGGCTGTCGGACTGCGGGTCACCGGAAAAGGCCCCGCTGACACTGTACAGACCCGATTTTATCTCCTCTGCATTGGCAAGGGCCTTCTGCTCAAGGTCAAGCTCCTCCATCTCCCCTTCGCGGAGCCTGGCCTCATCGAGCCTGCGGAACATAGCCTCATTGAAATCCCTCTGCTGTGCCAGGGTGCGGATGCGCTCTTCTATGGAGGAAAGCTCGGCCTGATGCGAGGACAATGCAGTCCAGGTCCCGGAACACTCTTCAAGCAAAGCGGAATTGCCGGCAAAATGGTCAAGCATCGAAAGCTGGTACGCCCGGTCGGAAAGCAGCAGTGTCTGGTGCTGCGAGTGGATGTCCACGAGCCTCGAGGCGAAACGCGAAAGGTCCTCCACCTTCACGGGCTCATCATTGATGAACGAGCGGGAACGCCCGCTGGCTGCAACCACGCGCCTTACTACAAGCTGTCCACCGTTCCACGGCAGGTCCTTCTCCGCAAGCATTCCCTCCAGCACTTTGTCTTCGTGGACGTCAAATGCTGCCTCGACGATGCAGTTGTCCGCCGAGCGGCCGATCAGGGAAGCGTCGGCCTTTGATCCCAGAACCAGCGACAGGGCACCGAGCAGAATGGATTTTCCGGCTCCGGTCTGTCCCGTAATAATGCCAAGACCCGCCGGGAACTGTATGTCCAGCGAGTCTATGAGCACGTAATTCCTTACCTGAAGAGACGTCAGCATTACCTATGCTTCCTCCGAATATGGTTTGTCGTTGGCGACACGGTATTCGAGTTCGCCTTCCTTGAATTCTTCAACGGCTACAAGGGCAGGCTTAGGAAGTTTCTCGTAATACTTGGAGATCTCTATCTGCTCCCTGTTTTCGAAAACCTCCTCCATGGAGTCGCGGTCGTTCTTGAAGTCCTCAAGCTTCTTGTTGAGCTCCTTCTTCTCGGCAGCGGCAATCTGGTTGGCCCTTTTATAGAGGATGACTACTGATTCATAGAGGTTGCCCGTAGGCGCGGCAAGGTCCTTCACGTCGCGTGTGACGGTATTGCCAGGTACTTTTTTTCTATCCATAATTCTTATTCTGTTCTTTTTGGAAACCGCACTTCCTGCAGCTTCAATATAGATACGGGAGGCAGGGCGGCGGGGTTTCAAAATCTCGCATTTGCCCGGGAACCGCTCCCCTACAGCCTGGCTATAAGCTTCTGGGCCTTCTCATAAAGGCCGTCTAGCTCCTTGCGGTACGGCGAATCGGGGTTCTCGCTTATGAAGTTGAGATAGTCATCCACAAAGGTCAGGAACCTGTCCTTCTGCTTTTCCCTGACGCTCATATTGGCATATTTGTAGGACGACATCGCGATGTAGTAGAGTATGTCCTCGCGGAAGATATTGTCGGCGTCATCCTTGATGACATTCCTCAGGGCAACGCGCGAGGCCTTGTAGTCCTCCATCTTGTAGTAGAGCTTCGCAGCCTCGTAGGCCTTTTTGTCGAGACGGTAGTTGAGCTCGTCGAGCATCGCCATGATGTCGCTCCTGCGGTCGCTTTCGGGATAATCCTTGAGGTACTGGTTCATATGCTCCATGGCGGAGTAGGTCGGCTGCTGGTCAAGCTCCCAGCGGTATGTGGAGCGGTAGAGGCAGTCGATCCTGAGATAGCGGGCCTCCTCGGTGAACGGACTGCGCGGAAAAGTCTCGATGAACTTGGAGAAATTGGCCTCGGCCGTGTAGTAGTCCTTGTAGCGGTAGTTGCTCAGGCCCCAGTAGTACTGGACCGTATCGTCGCGCGAGGTGCCGTTGGTCAGAATGGCCATCGACTCGAAAAGCGACGCCGCCTTCTGGTACTTTCCCTGATTGAAATATTCAAAGGCGGCAGCGTATTTTTCATCCACGTTGCTGCTTTCCAGAAGGGTGTCGTACTTTGTCTTGCAACCTGTCACGCAAAGGAGGGCAAAGGCCGCAATGATGAGAGTTTTCAGCTGTCTGTTCATCCTTTTCTAAATGTTATGTTCTATCAGGAACCTCTCCACGTCGAGTGCAGCCCTGCAACCTGATGCTGCAGCCGTAATCGCCTGGCGGTAAGACGGGTCCTGGACATCTCCGGCGGCAAATACTCCCTCCACCGAGGTGGCGGAAGACTTTCCGTCCGTCACGATGTAGCCGTTGGCGTCGGTCTCCACCTGTCCGCGCACGAGGTCGGAGTTGGGATGGTGTCCGATGCCGAGGAAAAAGCCGTCGATGCTGATATCAAAAACAGTACCATCGTTCTTCTCGAGACGGACGCCGGTGACCCCGTATTCGTCGCCGAGGACTTCGCGGGTGTTGCATCCCCAGAGGACCTCGATGTTAGGCGTGTTCTCGACCTTGCGCTGCATTGCCGCCGATGCCCTGAAGACGTCGCGGCGCACAATCATATAGACCTTTTTGCAGAGACCTGCAAGATATGTGGCCTCCTCGCATGCGGAATCGCCGCCCCCGACCACCGCCACAGTCTTTTTGCGGTAGAAGAAGCCGTCGCAGGTCGCGCAGGCCGATACGCCCATCCCCCTGTATTTCGTCTCAGAAGGGAGGCCGAGATAGCGTGCGGTCGCGCCGGTGGCGATGATCACGGTCTGTGCGATGATCTCGTTGTCGTGGTCGTCGATTGCGCGGAACGGGCGTGACGAAAGGTCAATGGACTTGATGCGCCCCGGGCGGATCTCCGCGCCGAAACGTTTGGCCTGGGCTTTCATTGCGTCCATCAGGGTGTTGGCATCGATGCCGTTTTCAAATCCCGGGTAATTCTCGACAATGGTTGTCGTGGTAAGCTGACCGCCCGGCTCCATTCCTTCGTAAAGGACCGGGGAAAGGGCTGCCCTGGAAGTATAGATGGCTGCGGTGTACCCGGCGGGACCGGAGCCTATAATCAAAGTCTGTATCATAAATACAAAGATAGTAAAATTCAGCATCATTCAGAATTTTTATTACCTTTGCAGTCTATGCATAGCGACAACACACCAAAACCGCTCTCGATTGAAGAGCTTAAGACATTTTTGAAGCGGCATTCGATGAAGATTACGCCGCAGAGGGTAGCTGTCCACAATGCGATGCTCGCCCTCGGGCACGCCAGCGCGGATATGGTGGCGGAGCACATCACAAATGAAGGGACGGCGAAGGTGACCGTGGCTTCGGTTTACAACATCCTCACCACGATGGCCGACATCGGGGTCTATCGCCACAGGATGAGCGCCAACTGCAAGATGTATTTTGATGTGAACACCTTTATGCACATCCATCTCTACGACACGGTCAGCAACACATTCCGCGACATCTTCGACGACGAACTCATCGAGACGGTGACGGAGAAGCTCCGCAGACGCAAATTCAAGGGCTACAATGTGGAAGGCTTCGACATCCAGATTCTCTGCCATCCTTCACGCAGGGGGCGCAAACAGCAATATTAAACGAAATCAATTGCAATGAAAAGGAAAATATCAATGCTGGCGGCCTCCGCGGCTGCAGTACTATGCCTTACAGGCTGTTTCAGCGAAGAAAATGACAATCCGTCGCACGTCATGGACATCGGTTCCTACAGGCAGGGAGTGTTCACCTCCGACGGAGGATACAGGTACAGGGTTACGGAAAACAATGTCGGGGACAGGCTTTCGGACAAAGATAGGGTCATTCTGTATTTCGACGTGCTTGAAGAGACCGAGGCCGGCAGGCAGTACGACATCCGCGTCACTGAACTGATTGACGTGACCTGCAAAAAAGCGGTGAAGTCCAACGAAGAAGATATCGACCCGGAGACCGGAGAGCCCCTCGGAGAAGACGCCATCATCCTTTCAAGCGGCTGGTTCAGCGGAGGTTATCTCAATATCGAAGCGGCGGTTTTCAGCAAGAAATCCGGCAGCACCCTCCGTCAGGTCAATCTCGAATACAGGGGTGTCCAGAACGACACCGTAAGGCTGGCGATGAGGCACAATGCCTTCGGGGAAACTCCTGTCGGCGAAGACGGCACCATCAGGGATGACAACGGCTTTGAGATTGCGACATCGTTCTACTCAGTCCCTTCCGACTGGATGCTTCCTTCCGGGACCGACTCTTTTCCGGTGTCCATCGAGAGCACCTGGTATGTTGCAGACGAGCTTGGAAAAGTCTCTTTCAAAAAGATTTACACCAAGGGTTCAATCATACGCTCCGGCACAGGCAGCCCTTCGATGACAATCGGGGTCATCGGACAATAAAGAAGAGTACTTCAAATCAGCTTAGTAATTTTTTCTGAAGATTACCATAAAAAAGGCCGGCAGCCTCCAACGGGCAGCCGGCTTTTATTTTGATGCGGCAGATTCCCGGACGGGAACTGTCCTGAAGTGTTTCCTACAGGGCCGGGGTGAAGTTGAGTCCGACCTCGAGACCCTCGCAGTTTCCGAGAAGCTCAGGAAGCTGGGCGAGAATGCCGCCGATGAGACCGGCCATGTCGGCCATGGATTCATCGCTTGCAATCATCTCTGTAAGAAGGGCCATGATCTCCTCATCCCCAAGGAGCTGGGCAACAGCAGAGAGCAGCGGTGCAAAGAATTCACCTCCAAGGTAAACGGAAATCACGCCGTTGTCATAGACTGCATATTCGAGCACGACGCCGTCAGCAAGCATAGGTGCATAGTGGGCAACAACGCCCGCAAGCGCAACGATGACCTTGTTCATCACATCCTCTTCTGATTTCACGGAAGCAGCGGATGCGGCAGCCTCAATCATCGAAGGATTGAGATAAACGGCTACCTGATGGTCATTGAGCAGCTTGTACTGCACAATATTGAGCGGGGACTCGACACATACGTCCGGATTATCGCTGAGCTCTGCGACCACATTGCCGTCGGCACGGAATGATACGGAGCGGAGAATGCTCTGGAGAGCCTGCATTGGGCTGATTGAATTCTGCTCGTCAATTTCGATGATTGGCATCACCATAGCCATGCGGAGAATGTTTACAACAGCCATCGGGACAGGCACTCCGAAACCGAGGTCGATATTGATTGTGGCATCGGAAGGGTTCCAGACGAGATGGAAAGGATAAAGGGCGTCAACCTCTTCAACAGGGGTGGAGGCATCTACTGAACCTTCTCCTTCCACATAATTGACCAGATTGAGCTTCATGCCGGCAAATGCCGCATTGGCTGCAACCGTGACATTTTTGATGTCAATCACATAGCTTCCCTTTGCAAGGGTACCGGTGAGGGTGAATGCATAGGCTCCCTCCTTTACCTCGGTACCGATTTCAAGCACGTCGCCGACCCTGGTGTAGCCCACGGTGACAGTGCTGCTCTTCTCGCCCGGGAATACGCCCGGAGTGGCAATTGCGCCAAGACCGAAATCCTCCAGATTGATGCCCCCGAGGGTGAGGGTGAGAGTCTCGTCGTCACATGCGGTGACGGTCACTACCTTTCCGAGGTCAATTGCATCGCTGTAGGAAAGTACAAGGCCGCTTTCATCATTATAGGCGACATTGAGGAAGTTGTCAGTAATCCACTGTACGTCATTCTCTCCATTGTCATTGCCTCCCTTCCCGCCGTCATCTTTGCCGCAGGAAGCCAGAAGGCTCACGGATGCCAGCGAAGCCAGCATCATCATTTTAAAATCAAATCTCATAGTTTTTATATAATAAGCAATAACTTTCTGTTTGTCACTCCGGACAAAGAATTTATTGTAATCAAATCTTTTGCCAAAGTCGAAAAACGCTTCAAATTTATGAAAAATTCCTTCTCCGGCAAAAAACGTATTCCGCCGTGACACCATTATTGGAGATATCGGATAGTTTTAGGAATATTTTGCCTATTTTTGTATGATTCAACAATTTCAACAATGCACACCTACAGAAACCCGAGTCAGGACGAAATCACCCGCCTGACCGCAAACGGATGCAGCGCCGAAGATTGGGGCAAGGTCTTTGTCGCTGATGAGACAGACGCCTATGTCAACCATATTTCCGGAGCCGCCTTCTCCGGGACAGTCAGAATCGGACATTTGTCGGGAGAGTTCATCCTGAAGGGAGGATGCCCGGTGCACAGCGGCATCCGCAATGCCAGACTCCACAATGTCACCATCGGCAACAACTGCATTATCAACAACATTGGAGAATATATCGCCAATTATGAGATCGGGGACTGCTGCCTCATCGACAATGTTGACATCATCGTGTGCGAAGAAGGATGCACCTTCGGAAACGGCACAGAGGTGTCGGTCCTCAACGAGACGGGCGGCCGCGAAGTGGCGATTTCCGACAAGCTCAGTGCTCAGATTGCCTACATAATGGCCCTCTACCGCCACCGCAGCAAGCTTCACGGACGCCTGACTGACCTCAGCAATTTCTACGCCCGCAAGCATTCTTCCGGGACGGGAACAATCGGCAATATGGTCACAATCCGCAACTGCGGCTCAATCGACGGCGTGCGCATCGGGGACTGCGCGACCATCTCGGGGGCCCTCAGGCTGCGCAACGGAAGCATCAACAGCAATGAGAGCGCCCCTGTGGAAATCGGCAGCGGAGTGATGGCAGACGACTTCATCGTGTGCAGCGGCTCCGAAATCGATGACAACGCAATGATAACCAGGTGTTTCGTAGGTCAGTCATGCAAGCTGGGACACGGCTATTCCGCCTCCGATTCATTGTTTTTCAGCAACTGTCAGGGCGAAAACGGCGAGGCCTGTGCGATTTTTGCCGGCCCGTTCACCGTCACCCACCACAAGTCAACGCTCCTGATTGCCGGGATGTTCTCGTTTATGAACGCCGGTTCCGGCTCCAACCAGAGCAACCATATGTACAAGCTCGGACCGATCCACCAGGGTACGCTGGAGAGGGGCGCCAAGACCGCCTCGGGATCATACATCCTCTGGCCTTCGAGGGTCGGGGCGTTCTCCCTCGTGATGGGGCGCCACGTCACCCACTCCGACACGACTAACCTTCCGTTCTCATACCTCATCGAGCAGAACAATACCACCTACCTCGTGCCGGGCGTCAACCTCAAGAGCGTCGGGACCATACGCGATGCGCAGAAATGGCCGAAGAGGGACGGCAGGAAAGACCCGGAAAGGCTCGACTGCATCAATTACAACCTTCTCAGCCCATACACCATCCAGAAGATGTTCAAGGGCCTCGATATTCTCGAGAACCTGAAACATTCCTCCGGCGAGCTTTCGGACGTGTATTCGTTCCACAGCACCAAAATCACCAACAGCGCCCTGAAAAAAGGCATCGGCTACTACAGGACCGGCATCACCAAGTTTCTCGGCAACTCTCTGATAAAGAAGCTCGAAGACCTCCCGGCAGGCGCATCTGACGAAGAGATCAGGGCAATGCTCAAGCCGCAGACAACCATCGGAAGCGGCGACTGGGTGGACATCAGCGGACTCATCGCGCCGAAAAGCGAGGTGGACAGGATTCTCTGCGAAATAGAGGACGGCACGCTCGGCAGGCTTGCCGACATCAACGCCGAGTTCCGCCGCATCCACGATATGTACTACACCTACGAATGGACCTGGGCATATGGGAAGATAAAGGAGTTCTTCGGCTATGACCCTGCACAAATGACTGCAGCCCAGGTGATTGACATCGTAGAGAAATGGAAGGAGGCCGTGATCGGGCTTGACCGCCTCGTCTATGAGGACGCCCGCAAGGAGTTCTCGCTTGCCGCAATGACCGGATTCGGGGCAGACGGCACGCGTGTGGAGAAAGAGCTTGATTTCGAGCAGGTCAGAGGCGACTTTGACAACAACCCGTTTGTCACCGCAGTTGTGGACCATATAAAGGTGAAGAGCGGACTCGGGGACAATCTCATCGCAAGACTCGGCAGATAGACAATGGAATTTGATTCATCAATCAGGCTGCGCACGCTTTCGCGCTTCGACATGGATTCTTCCCTTGACGAGGAGGCATTCGGACAGGCCATATGGGACATAGCTGCGGCATCTTCACCCAATGTGGGCCAGGGCGGGCCGGGAGAAATATGGATTGACCATTCGGACAGGCTGCGCACCCGCCACCTCGCGGTCGGTTATGAAAAGACCGCAAGCAGCGGAGGCGTCAACACCTACCATGTGACCGTGAGTGCAGGCAGGCGCCAGAGCACCCTTGCAGATGTGATTGCGGGTTTCCTGGTGATTGCGGCTTTCTGGCTGGGCAGCAGGACCATGCAGGCAGGACAGAACGGCACCCTTTACATCTGCGGAGCCTGCCTTTGTCTGGCCGGAGCCGCGGTGCTGGCCATATATGGCGGCAAGAATTTTGGAGAAGAGGAGGCGGCCGCCATTGAAAAGGCCATCAAAGAGATAAGATGATGAAAAAGATACTGATTTCAGCCATAACAATGTTTATGGCGGTTCTGATGCTGGATGCGCAGTCGCAGCTGCGCTACAATTACAGGAAGAACGGTTACATCTACTCCGGATGCGAACGCGAACGCGTGGAAGGAAGCACTCCGGTCTTTGTGAAGCTCTGCAGGGTGATGTTCCCGGACGGGCAGCCCGTGTATCAGCTCAATATGTATTTTGAAGAGGGTACGGCGTGGAAGATGCCCAAGAATGCCCCGCTTACCGTAAGGACCGTTGACGGCAGGACGGTGATTCTGAAGAACAGTGCCGACGGCCCCAATCTCGTGGCTCCCTCCGGGGTGATGCGCGGAAAGGACAGGGTGTATCTCAACTGCGGGGAGTATTATCTGGAAGAGGCTGACCTAAAGAAGATTGCGACCGGCATCTCTTCCATGGACGCCACCAAAAGATGGACTTCCGACGGCGTGATAAAAGTGACCTACAAGGCCAATGAGCTCGGCTCGGTCATCGCGTCGCAGTACGGCAAGCTCAAAGCTGCACCGAGGCCTTCCGCCGAGCTCGGCAACAATATGAAATCCCTTCAGGACCAGCACGGAAGCCGTCTTGCAGAGACTTTGTCGATGAAAATCAACGGCCAGCTATCCGCCCAACTGGTGTATCTCTATTATGCCGAGAGCGACAACGAGAGCATTGACCTCAATCTCTATCTTGCGGGGAAAACGGTGCCTTTCGGCGCTTCCGTGACAGTGGTCACAAAAAACGGCAGCATCATCAATCTCCAGCAGGAGAAGGAGCTGACGGCCGGCCGCATCATCTGCTATCCTACCCAGGAACAGTACCGCAGCATGCTGAAGGGGGTTGCAAGCATCCGCATCGAGACCTCCACCTCCCAGACCGTCATCGACTTCCCCGACAACGCCTTCAGCAACACCCTCTCCACCCTCTACAACTCGCTGATGACCGTCGCAATACTGTAGGGGATTTCCATCCTGCCGGAGGCGGGGTGAATGCCGGCCTGCCCTCGTGAAATTCACCTGGAACGGGGAAAAGTTTGCCGGTCATCACCCTCGTGAAATTCACCTGGAACGGGGATGTGCCCCACAGTAGTGCAGGATGGGGTTGGCCGTTCCCGGTGAGGGCAATTTGTCTCCATCTGGAACGGCATAGTGCCCCACAGATACCTGTAGAGGGTCTGCCCGTTCCAGGTGAATTTCACGAACCACTTTCGGGGCAGTTGAGCCAGAAGTTGGCAAACCTGCCCGGGTCAGATATTATTCACGGGGACTTTGAGCCGGGAAGGAGCTGCAGCGCGGCCTCGATAATGGTATCCTTGCCACGGAGTGCATCGTCCGCATCAAGATGCACTTCCAGGTCAGGCGCGATTCCGTTCTCGATACTCACACCATCCAGCCCGGTGGTATCTCCGGAAGAAAGCTCCAGCAACCATCCGTTGGGAAGTTCGCGGGACACAGGCAATCCCGCTCCCCCGCCAGTCGTGCCCCCGACAATCACAGCCCGCCGGTTCTGCTTCATACACAACACAAAATAACTGGCAGCAGAATATGTCATCCCGTCCGTAAGCACTGCAACGGGCTTGTCCGTCCACCTGTATTGCTTTGCGGGAATGACCTCGGCCGGATACCTCACGGGAGAAGCAGAATGCCTGCCGTTATTGAAAAGATGATAGCCCACGACAGCCCGGCTGTCAAAAAAATGGGATGCAAGGGATTCGGCCAGAGTGCTGTTCCCTCCGATGTTGCCACGGATATCGATAATGATGGCCGAAGAGCGCGAAAATACAGCATCAAGACGGCTGTAACTGTAGTCAGTAAGGATTTTGTTGAAGTCCGGATATCGGAAATATGCCACTGCCGTGTTTTTGACAAAACCGAAATAGGTGATGTTGCCGATATATCCGGCATCCGGCAAATACTTTGGAGGCAGGCTGTCCAGGAAGTCCTGGCGGGCATTTTCCTTCCAAGAGGAACAGTGGTATGTACGGTTTCCGGACGACAGCGTGATGTGCCCGTCCTCAAGCAATTCCGCCATCTCGGTCAAAAGCGCGAAAAGGCCCTCGTCACCATGGACCGTATCCAGACGATGGCGATATTCCGAATGGGCCTCATCCCAGTCAACATATTTTGAAGAGAAAAGTCCATAGTCCTCATCGAATATGTCCCAGAAAGCTTCGAAATTGACAACGGAAGAGTAGTCCGCCGAGGTGAAGGTCTTCTCGACCTCGCAACCGCCAAGCAGCAGGATGGCTGCCGAAAAAACAAGACAAAGACGGGCTCCTGCGGTCATAAATATCCGGATTACTGATATTTGCGGATTGCATCCGCGCTCCTGCGCATCGACAGGGCAACAGTGATCCCTATCTGCACACCGATTTCCTTGACATAGTATTGCGTCCCCGAGGAGTGCCACCATCTGTGATTGTGGACAACGGCGGCTCTGAGCCCAACAAATCCGGTCAGGAAATCAACCCACAGAGCTCCGTCAAGTCCTTGACAATTATGGAACGACGCGAAATGGAGGGAACGGGCCACAGCATTTTTCCACACAGTCTCGGTGGTCGTCATGCCGTCCTGCGGGACAAACATCACCCCTGCGACAGGGGTGCTCCCGCTCCACCCCGCCTTCAAAACAGATGAACCTACGCGGAATTCGCGCGAGACGCCCATTGCCGCAGAAATCATCACGCGTCCATCGACGGAAACCGAATTGTTCTTGAACAAAGGGGCAGTTTTGAGAGCACCGCCACACCCGAGCACGGAGCCGAGTCGGAGCCGCCAACGGCTGCCCGTATTCCAATATGCCCCGTAGCCAAGGTCGGCACTGTACATATTGAGCATATTGGTGCGGGCAGTATTGACAAGCCCGGGCGCCACACCTATGCGGTCGGTGATTTCCCAGGACCAGCTGTCGGAGCCACGGTAAAAGGCACCGTGAGCACCGCTGATGCCCACAAGGACTCCGCCGTATTGGAGGTTGCTGAAAGAATGGTCGGCAATCCGGGCATAATTGACGGATATGCCCCATCTGTTTACAGTCGTCTTTTCCCTTTCGGCAGAAAACAAATCCGGCAGCAGCAACAGCAATGCTGCTACTGCCGCCAGATATCTGCAGATTGAAAGCATCAGGCTTCAACAATTACCTCCAAAATTCCAGACGCGGATACAAAGAATTGTCCGGCCTTGAAGGATATGCTCCGAAACTTGAATAATCTGTGCTGAAATACACAGTCTTGCCCGTTACCTTGTTGGTAATCAGGTATTCATCGTTTTCACTCCCCTCAACACGTTCGATATACCAAAGATAGCTGTCATCATCCGGCATACCTACATTGAAGGAATTGAACTTCTCAGTAGAGTAGAGGCAATTGTCATATGGGTCTATGATTGCATAATACCAGGATTCTTCCTTGTACGACCTGACAAATCTGAACCTAGAGTCATCATTCCAAATCCATGGGTCTGAATAAACCGGCAGATAATAGTAGCTCTTGTCCTGACGGGCATAAGCATAATACTGGCTATCATTGTATTCGACGGTAATAAAGGATTCAGTTTTGAGAAAGTTCTCAAGCTCACAGGAAACGTTGTGAATGTCATAGAAGAAATAGTCCCCATTTTTATTTTTCAGATATACTCCACACAACGGACTGCCCCATAAACCTTCGGTCCAGTTGACAGTTCCCCTTACAGAATCTCCTTCAACCTTCAAATAAAGGATATAATCACTATCTTGGTATGGAGTGATATAAATGCCCTTTTCCACAATATAGTTTTCCATCCCTTCAGCCGTTCCAGACTGTATTACAGAAGCATCAATCAAGATGGTTGCTCCTGACTTCTGCCAGTTTTCATAGGCAAGCAAAATATCGCAGTCGGCGGATACAGACCAGCCACTCCAGCTGAACGGATAGACTTCTTGCTTCTCGGCATAACCCAATTCAGCATAAGATGAAAGAAGTTCGTCAGGCACATATACCTTGACATCACCATCAAATGCACGATAATCATAATAAGCCCTCGGAATGGAGTTCATAACCACTTTCTTGAACTTGCATCCGCGGAATGCATCTTCTATAAGACTTTTTACGCCTGAAGGAATT
>CAMBMK010000013.1 GCA_945868745.1 uncultured Bacteroidales bacterium | reverse complement strand
CCATCCTTCACGGTTAATCCCGTGAAGCAGGCGAGGCCCTGGGGCCGGAAACGTCATCTGCCGGTTGTGCGGAGATAGTCCGAAAGGGCAAGACGGTAGGAGATCTGCGCATCGGTCAGTGCATTGCAGCTCTTCTGAAGATTGGTCTGCGCCTCGAGCAGCTCCGACATCGTGGCCTGCCCGGATTGGTACAGATCCAGGGTCCTGTCCTGCGACAGAGTGTCCATGGCCACATTGTCCCCGCAGATGGTGATTTCCTGCCACATCGTCACGAGATTTTCCCACTGCTGCCTGATTTTCAGCTCAATCTGGCTGTCGAGATACTCCTGCTCGTTGCGTGCCTTTTCTGCTTCATACCCGAGCCTTTTGGCCTTGGAACCCTTTGACCACCAGTCGGTAAGCGGAATCTTGACGCTCACTCCCACGCCGCCGTTCCAGCCGGCATCCCCGAAGATGTCGCCGTAGCCATAGACTGCACCCACGCCCACCTCCGGCATCGCTTCGCCGAGGGCTATCTTCTTCTGGAGGTCTGCCGCCTGCACCTGCATCCCGAGAAGCCTTGACTCCTCCGTAAGAGCCGCAGCGGATACCTCATCCACATGGAACTGCTCCGGACCGGCAAGACCCGAGAGGTCACCGGAAAGCGTGACATCCCCCACGTAAGGGGCTTCTCCGCCACCCTTCAGGCACGAATACTCATACCCTATGGCATTGAAAAGGTCCATCTTGGCAATCCTTGTCCCGCTCGAGAGCTTGTTCTTCTGAAGCAGCAGGTTGTTGAGCTCCCTGCCTGCCTTCAGCGTGTCCAGATCAAGCACCAGGCCGGCGTTGAAGGCATTGACGGCATCCCTGCGGATGCTTTCCACCATTGAAATCGCGGCATCGAGCGTCTTCATCTTCTCCTGGAGCGAGACCACGTTCCAATACTTCTGCTCCACGCTTGCGGAGGTCTCCTTCCGGACAAGGTCGCGCTTTACCTGCGCCGCCTCGACCCCGAGGGCGGCAAGACGGTTGCCGTTTGCAATCCTTCCTCCGGCAAAGACCGGCTGCCTGAGCATCACGGAAGCCGCATATCCGTTTTCGAAGAAATTCCATTGCGAGGGAAGATCCTGCGTCAACGGAAACTTCTGCAGCACATTCTTGATGGTCGAAGCCGTTTCTGAAGTGCCCAGGATGTCATCAATCGTGAGCTGCAGGAGCGGGTCGAAGGCGTAGTAATACATACCGCTTACCGACACCGACGGGAACCACATGCTCATGGCCTCGCTCCTCTGTGCCCTGCTTGCGAGCACGTCCAGCTCTGCATTGGCGCTCTTCACCTCATTTGCCGCAGCCATATCCAGACAGTCCTGCAGTGAAAGCTCCTGCGCACCTGCAAGGACGGTCACGGAAACGGCGGCCAATATTGTAACAAATATCTTTTTCATTCTGATGTCCTTTAATCCGATGATTATTCTTTATCGATAGCCTTCTTTGAATCTTCGTTCCTGAAAATCTGCCAGTAGGCTACAGGCATGACCAGCACAATCAGGAGCAGCGACAGTATGGTGCCGAAGCAGATGACAACACCCATCGGCTGCCACAGCAGGTCTCCGCCCACTACCATCGGGATGACGCCGAGCGCCGTGGTGGACGAAGTCAGGAAAATAGGTTTCATCCTTCTTGCACCTGCCTGCATTGCAGCCTCCCTGACGGTGGCGCCTTCCTTGCGCAGCTGCTCCGCATAGTCAAACATGATGATGCCGTTGCGCACAATTATGCCGATGAGGCTTATCACACCGAGCACTCCGGTAAGGCCGAAATCAAGCCTGAATATCCACAGCCCGAAGAATGCTCCGAAGAAACACAGCGAGCTGAGAACCAGCGTAATGAATGCGAGCGACTGCTTGCCGAAATGAAGAGCCATAAACACAAACAGCACAATAAGGGCGAGAACCACTGTCATGACTACCTGCGGAAGAAGGTCCGCGTTGGTCTTTGTCAGTCCGAGATACTCCACAGTGCATCCTTCCGGAAGGACGGGCTCAATGTTATCTTTAATGTATTTCCTGATGGTCTTGACGGCCGCAGGCTGGCTCTTTCCGTATTTCATGTCGGCAAACACGGTGATGCTCTGCTCTCCGGAGCGTCTCTCGAGCGAAGCCGGAGCCCACGAAGGCTCGACCTGCGCAACCTGCCTGAGCGGTACGCTTACTCCCGGAATCCCGGTGGAGACCATCTGCGAGCCGATGTTGTCAAATCCGGCATTGCCGCCTGTCCCCTCGCTGTAGAGATTGACCGATATGGCGTCGTCCCCTTCCCACACAGTGGCTATATTCAGCCCGTTGTAGGTGCCGGCAAGGTTCAGCGCGAGCAGGCTCTTGTTTACTCCGAGCCTTCCTGCCTCGTCCGGGTCGAGACTTATTTCAACGGACGGCTCGGTAAATCCGCTTGAGTTGTGGACCCACTTCACGTCCTTGTCCAGTGTGCGGATGAAAGCTGTGATGCTGTCTGCCGCCGGTTTCATTGCCATACGGTCCGCGCCCTTGAGGGTGATCATCAAAGGGGCCTCCACATCCTGATAGTCCATCTGTTTGAACCGGATGATTGCATTCGGGAACAGGTGTTCGTAGTTGTTCTCGCAGTGCTTGAGGATACTCTCCGTGGCGGCGGAGGAGGTGGTGTTGACAATGATCTGCGCCATCCTTTCTCCCGGGAGTATCGGGGCATATGTCGAGCTGAACCTCGGAGCGCCGCATCCGATGAAGGAGGTAACCGATTTGACATCCTTGTCCTTGCCGAGAATGGCCTCGAGCGAATCGCACACGGCCTTCGTGTCCTCAAATCCGCATCCTCCCTCCATCTCGAGCTCGATGGCGAAGAAATCCCTCGCCGATTTCGGCATCATCTGCACGTTGAGCGAGCTGAACATGAGAATGCCGAGGGCGATTGTGAGCGCACCGCCTCCGAGTGTCATTCCCGGATGGGCGAAACACCATGACTCCATCTTCCTGTAGCTATTGTCAATGGTGTCGAACAGCCAGTTCTGCATTCTGGCAGTCAGGCCGTTGTCGGTGGTCTTGGCGCTGTGGATATATTTCACTTCAAGAATCGGAACCACGGTCACGGCATAGCACAGCGACACAAGCAGCGCGATGCTGATGACGAACGGGAACATCCTTACGAACTCTCCGAGATAGCCGTCTATGAAGAACAGCACCGAATAGTACATCGCGCATATGGACAGGGTGGAAGCCAGTGTCGGGACAAAGAGTTCCTTGAGGCTCATCGCTGCCGCATCCCTCCGGGACATGCCCTTGCCGAGCTTCTCCATATAGCCGTCAATGGTGATGATGGCGTTGTCCACAATCATGCCCAGCACCACTATGAGTGAGGCGAGGGTGACGATATGCAGCTGAATTCTTGTAAGATACATTATCGCGATGGCAATCAGGGTGCAGACCGGGACTCCCGAGCCTGCAATCAGGGCCGATTTGATCGGGAACAGGAGCAGCATCACGAGGACGACCACCAGCATCGACAGCCCGAGGTCCCTCAGGAATGATGTCACTGAATTGGAAACCACCTTCGGCTGGTCTGTGATGCGGCTCATGGTGACGCTCTCCGGCATTGACTTCTCGAACCGTCCGAGCACCTTGTCAACTTCTCTTCCGAAGGCCACGATATCGTTGCCGTCCCTCATCTCCACGGACAGGATCAGGCATGAGTGGCCGTTGTAGGTGACCATCTCCGAAGGGTCCCTGTAGCGCCTTTCGATTGTAGCTATATCCTTGAGCCTTATGATGTTGCCTGCCGGGTCGGAATATACGATCTTTTCGGCAACCTCCCGCTCGCCGGCCACGTCGCTGCGGACATGGATCCTGGCGTTGACATCATCATTGCTGAATGTGCCGGCCGGCAGCGGCAGGGTCGAGGTCTGGTATCCGAGCATCAGGGAGGTCGGGTCCAGCGCATATGCCGACATCTTCTCCCTGTCTATGGTGACGGCAATTTCCTCTGTCTGGTCGCCAAGGATGCTTACGCTTGCAAGATTGGGGATACGCCTGAGTTCGGTGCACAGACTGTCTGCATAGTCCTTGAGCTCCGCATATCCCTTGTCTTCGGATTCAAGGGCAATCAGAAGCGAAGAGAGGGCGTTGAAATCGTCCTTTACCACTACTGCGAGCACACCGGCCGGCAGTGAAGGCTTTGCCGCGTTCATCCCGTCCTTGATGCGCCCCCAGATTTCATCCTTCTCGGAAGGACTGCAGTCAAGGTCGGCGAACACAAAGCACATCCCGTCATTGGAAATGGACCTGAGGCTTTCCCTGTCCACTTCGGCATATCCGAGGAGAACATCCTCCAGAGGCTTTGCAAGCCTGTTTTCAACCTCTTCCGCAGAAGCTCCCGGATATACTCCCACGACAAGTCCCTGCTTGATGGTAAGCGACGGGAACTCGTCCTTGTTCATCTTCACGAGTCCGAAGATACCGAAGGCGGCAATCACGAAAGTGAGCGTGCACACAAGTACGCTGTGGTCGAGAATTGTGCCGACCATCGCCGCTATTCCCTTATGTCTCTGTATTTTCATCTTCCGACAGTTTTGACAGCCATGCCTCCGGACACTTTGGACGCACCTTCCACAATGAGAAGACAGCCGTCCTCAAGTCCCTCGGCCACGATTACGCCTTTTCCGCTGTAACCGTCCACGGTTACATATCTTTTTTCGGCCTTTCCTCCGCTCACGCACCACACATACCTGCCGTCCATGTCGGTACATACTGACTGGACAGGCACAACTATGCGTCCTTCAGACTCTTGTGCAATGCGTACCTTGCACACCATCCCCGGGAGAAGTCCTTCCGCGCCCGATGAAGGCAGGCAGGTGCATTCATACGAATGCGAAAGCACTGATGCGGAAGTGCCCCTGACAGTGACGGCTCCCTCAACGGTCCTTTTCAGCGCCGGGATTTCGACCGAAACGGCCTGTCCGGGGCTGATGCCTGCAATCTCATTTTCCGGTACCGGGAAACGGATTTCCACGCTCGCTACATTCATTATCCTTGCAATCGGGGCAAGGGCACCGGCCTCGACGCCCTTTTCGATGAACACCTCGTCCACCACCCCGTCATACGGAGCCTTTACCGTACAGTCCATGACAGCCCTTGCCGCAGCCTTTTCAGCCGCTTCCGCCTGGCGGAGAAGGGTTGTGATCTCCACTTTTTTGACCTCGGAGGCACCGCCCTTCCCATAGACCTCCATCATCCTGTCATAGCCGTCCCTGGCCTGGTCGAGCTTGGCACGGGCTATTTCATATGCGGAATTGACGGTCTCCGAGCTGATGACGGCGATTGTCTGTCCTTTTCTCACGCGCTGGCCTTTCTTTATGTCAAGTTCTACAACGGTACCGGGATACTGTGCGGATACTATGGCGTTCTGCGACGGCTGCACCGTGCCCACATAACCTGCTGTCTCCACGTTTGGGGTCTTTTCAAGACGCACGACACCCACCGTGACGGTGTCCCTTCTGGCATTCCTGTACTTCTCTGCAAGTCTGCTCCCGCTTCCCGAGCAGGAAGGGAACAATGCACATACTGCAATCAGAGCAACAATTTTTGACGGTTTCATATTTTTTCTTTCTGGTATTATAACGGATGCAAAGGTATTCCGGATGTGCCTGAACGGAAAGTCCAAAATAATCGGAAAAATGTTCAATATGTACTGTATATCGTTAAAATATGTCATAAATTGCTAAAGATTTGTGAAAAATATGTCATATTTGCCCCGTGAAACGCAAACGAAAATGGACATTATTGACTTTGAAAACCTGCCGGAATACGGGCTCCGGCACATCAGATACGGAGACTTCAGGGCCGCCGGCCAGTTTGTGGTCCAGAGCAGGAGCGGCTTTTTCCTGTGCACTGCCGGGCAGATGGAATTTGCCGACAGGGAAAGGTTCTACAATATAAAGAGAGGTGACATCTACCTGTATTCCTCCAACAACCAGCTTTACATCAAGGAAACCGGCGAAGACCTTGAAGGATATGCCGGCATTGCCGATATGACCTATATCCTTTCGATGGCTTCCTCCCTGCTGAAGGTGGACAGGGTGATGAGGTCCTATACCCTTGCCCATCCGTGCATCTCCCTGACGGATGAGGAGATGAAAGACATAGAGGAGTTGTGTGAACTGTTCCTCAGGAAAGACGCCATGGAGCATTCCGGAATCCAGCGCCAGATCTGCAATCATATAGGAAAGGCCCTGTGTTTCCAGATTGCCCTTGCATTCTCCCGCCACGAGGAAAACAGGATCAAGCCGTCCTCAAGGGAAGACCAGATCGTGCTCAAATTCCTGTTTTCCCTCCAGAAATATATCTATGCCCATCATGATGTGGTCTTCTATGCCGGATTGCAGAGCCTGAGCACCAGGTATTTCTCCGCGGTCATAAAGGCAAGGACGGGCCACACGGCCATAGAATGGATAATCGACGTGGTAATCGCGGCATCCAAGAACCTGCTTTCGGATCCGGCCATGAGCATCAAGGAGGTAGGATACAGGATGGGATTTCCCAACCCTTCATTTTTCGGAAGATACTTCCGCCATTATACCGGGATGTCTCCGGGGGAGTACAGGGAAGCGGTTGCCAGGCAGCGGATGGGAAGCAGTGATTGAATGATTCCGACAATATCCACTGAAAACGGTGTTGCTGTTTTCAATCGTTTTATAACAAAAACCTATAAAATGATTCAAAAAAAGACCAATTTATTGCTTTTAACATAAAAAATGTCACAAACTTGATATTGTTTTAGAAAATAATCACTATCTTGCACCGCTAATTTACAAATGTATGCCAACCTTAAAAAGATATACAATCAGTTTATGGACTGTATGCTGCGTTGCTCTTGCAGCATTCCCGGGGTGCTCCAGATCCGACTTGGGTGGGGTAAGCACCTACGAGGAAATCATAAAGAATGAAGAGCAAAAAATCATCAACACAAAGAGTGCTTCGGCTGAAGGTACTCTTCTTGTTGAGTTTGCCGGTGTCATCCCGTCTTTGACCATTCCTGAAAATGTTGTGTTGGAACAGCTGTTCCCTGGGGCCGAAGACGGGATGGGTCGTTGGTACATAGCACGTTTCTCCGAGGAAATCCCGGTGGACGTGATGGCGCGCGAGTTTGCCGCCAGGACCGACGTGACCCGCGTGCAGTACGACAAGATCCTTGCCGCTGCACCTTCCCACGCCGCCCTGCACGCCCCTTCAGTGCCTGTAAAGGCCGACGGGGCAGTGTTTGACGACCCTATGCTCCCGGAGCAGTGGCATATGGTCAACAGCGGCGACAAGACCCATTGCACCTCCGCAGTGGAGGGTGCGGACATTGCCGTGAAGGATGCCTGGGCTCTTGCCGCGGGCGACCCTTCCATAGTCGTGGCCGTCCTGGACTACGGTGTGATGTATTCCCATCCAGACCTTGCGGCCAATATGTGGGTGAATGAGGCGGAGCTCGGCGGGCAGGAAGGCGTGGATGACGACGGCAACGGATTCATCGACGACATCTACGGCTTCAATTTCAACGACAACGGCGCCCTCAGCTGGAACGCCGACCAGTCCCACGGTACCCATGTGGCCGGAACGGTGGCTGCGGTCAACAACAACGGCATCGGCGTAAGCTCGGTCGCCGGAGGTACCGGAAAGGGTGACGGAGTGAGGATAATGTCATGCCAGATATTCTCCTCAAGGCAGTCCACCAGCTCGGTGATGGCGCGTGCATTCAAATATGCCGCCGACAACGGCGCCTCGATTGCCCAGTGCTCATTCGGCTATGAGGCAGGTACTTTCACCGACGAGGCCGACTACCGCAAGCAGTGCGCTGCGGAATACAACGCCATCCAGTATTTTCTCGACAAGGCCCACAACAACAGCAAGGTCCTCGACGGCAACATCATGATAGTGTCCGCCGGCAACGACAGCAAGCCGGCAGCCGGCTTCCCCGGAGCATTGAAGGATGTGGTCGGAGTGACCGCCTTCGGCCCCGGATTCCAGCCTTCCGGATACACCAATTTCGGCCCGGGATGCAACATCTCGGCTCCCGGAGGCGACTTCTATGCCGCAAGACCCCAGCACAATACCTTCTGCCAGGTCCTTTCGACCGTGCCAACCTCCGACGGCGCGGGCTACGGCTGGCTTGAAGGCACATCTATGGCGGCTCCGCACGTAAGCGGCGTTGCTGCCCTGGGATTATCCTACGCTACTCAGCTTGGACTTAAATTCACAAGGGAGGAGTTCATCTCTATGCTCCTGACCTCGGTCAATGACATCGACCGGTATTGCACCGGCACAAAGCCTCTTGATGCTTCCAAGACCATGAATCTTGCCGATTATGCCGGCAAGATGGGCACCGGAGCGGTCGATGCGTGGAAACTTCTCATGCAGATTGAAGGTACCCCGAGCGTGCAGCTGTCACTCGGCAGGCAGACCTTCGATGTGGCAGAGGCGGCGGGCGACCCCGCACATGTCCTCAAAAGCTATTCCGTGACAATGGATGAGGCATCCAGGGCCTCGCTCGGCATCTCCGGGGAGCTTTCCGTGACTGACGGCAAGGTCGTCCTCGAATGTACAAAGGTCGGCTCCGGCAAGATGGTCATCACCGCCGACTCCGAGGGCCTTCCTGTCACAAAGACTGTATCGGTAATCTGCCGTGCAGTCACTTCTTCCAACGGTGGCTGGCTGTAATACGGCGCAGGCTGACAGCCACGCCGGGCCGGACTGCGCCCAACTCAGGACAAAAGTCAATAACTATACTAATTATCAACTTCATTATCAATGGATTTTATGATGGAACATTTCAGATTCATCTCCAAGTCCGCCATCGCCGTCATTCTTTCGGCTGTGACATTCATCACGGCAGCCGCACAGAATATCAAGGTGACAGGTATTGTTACCGACGGGGCAGGCGGAGGACCGATACCAGGTGTTACGGTCGTCATAGAAGGTACCACAAAGGGTACATCCACTGACGCAGACGGATCGTTCACGCTGACGGCCGACAAAAATGCGACCCTCCAGTTCATGATTCTCGGCTACAAGACCGTTACCGAGAAGCTCGAGGGCAGGACAACAGTCTATGTGACGCTTCAGTCCGATACGGAGTATCTCGACGAGATCGTCGTCATCGGATACGGTACCGGACAGAAGATCGGCAACATTGTCGGTTCAGTGACCACGGTGTCATCAAGCGAAATCGCCGCAAGCCCGTCATCCAACATCGGTGACGCCCTTCAGGGAAAGGTTGCGGGTCTCCAGATTTTCAACACCTCCGGTGAACCGCAGAGCTCCGTAAGCATGAGGCTCCGCGGTGTGTCATCCCTCAACCTCAGCAACACCCCTCTCTATATCCTCGACGGTGTGCCTGCAAGCTCCGACGTGTTCTCGAGCATGAACCCTCAGGATATCGAGACCATTTCCGTTCTCAAGGACGCATCCTCTACCGCCATCTACGGTTCGCGTGCGGCCAACGGAGTCATCGTGGTCACCACCAAGAAGGGTAAGAAGGGCGAGAAGCCGACCGTTTCCGCGAGGGTACAGGCCGGTGTGTCGATGCTTACCAACTACAATATGGATATGATGAACTCAAAGCAGCTCCTCGAGTTTGAGCAGATTTGCGTTCCGGAGCTCGCAACTGACCCGGCATTCCAGGCCAAGAAGAACTTCATCCTCGGCAACAACATCGACTTCGACTGGACATCCTACCTCTTCGACGACGCAGCCCCGATTGTGCAGGGTGACGTCTCCTTCAGGGGTTCGACCGAAAAGACCAACTACTATGTGTCATTGGGCTACTCCAGCGAGGAAGGTACCTCCAAGGCAAACTCCGGCTCCGACCGCTACACCATCAGGGCCAATATGGATATGAACCTCGCCAAGTGGTTCAGGTTTGGAGTCAACCTCTCCCTTGCCTACACCAAGTACCAGACCATCACCACCGGTTGGTACACCCAGTCTCCTATCCTCCAGGCAGTTACCGGTATTCCTTACTATACTCCGTACTCCCTTGTGCAGAACGAAGACGGTACATTCTCCTACGGTGACATCTATCAGGTGTATCCTTGGGACAACATGATCGACCTCAACGAGTACTACAAGAAGAACACCAACGACCGCGAGGCCATCAACCTCATGGGCCAGACCTACTTTGTGTTCACTCCGTTCAAGGGCCTCACAATCCGCCTCCAGCAGGCTGTGGACGGCTTCGACTACACCAACGAGTCCCTCCACTATCCTTCATATACCCCGTATGCGGGAAGGGGAAGCAACGCGCAGGCATTCCAGCGCTACAGTCAGCTGTCTTCGACCAACACCGTCGAGTACAAGACCGACATCGAGCAGCGCCATTTCTTCACGGTCCTTGCCGGACACGAGTCCTATGTAAAGAAGGAGAAGACATTCAGCTTCACGGGTACCGGCCTCACCGACGACCGTATCGTCAACATCGGTTCCACTACCGACGTCGTCAGCTGGGGCGGAGGCACTGTTGAAAGCTCGTTCAACTCATTCTTCCTCAACTTCAACTACGAGTTCTCCAACAAATACTTCGTGGATGCTTCAATCCGTACCG
Source organism: uncultured Bacteroidales bacterium (assembly GCA_945868745.1). Classification (GTDB taxonomy): domain Bacteria; phylum Bacteroidota; class Bacteroidia; order Bacteroidales; family UBA932; genus Cryptobacteroides. The sequence goes on along the minus strand of CAMBMK010000013.1, from coordinate 24,964 downwards.
ACGGTTCGTCTCTCTTCGGAAAGAACCACCGCTACGCCACATTCTACTCAATCGGAGGTATGTGGAAGGTAAAGCAGGAAGAGTTCCTCAGGACAGTCAGCTGGCTCGATGAACTCAATGTCAACGTCAGCTACGGTACGACCGGTAACTCCGGCCTCTCCGAGTGGTACGCATCCCTCGGTCTCGTGGGCTCCGGTCCTAAATACAACGGCAACGCCGGCTGGGCGATCGCACAGGTGCCTAACGCCGACCTTACCTGGGAGACGGTGGCTACCCTCAACGCAAGGCTTTCCGGCCGCGTGTTTGACCGCCTGTCATTCGGATTCGAGTTCTACAACAAGGCATCCAGCGACCTCCTCATGGAGCTTCCTTACTCCGGTACCACCGGACATTCAAGCGGTTGGGGCAACGTGGCCTCAATGGTCAACCGCGGTATCGACATCGAGCTCAACTTCGACCTCATCCACACAAGGGACATCTACTGGGGGCTCACCGCCAATGTCAACTACAACCGCAACATGATCACCAAGCTCTATCAGAATCTTGACGAACTCTCGTTCCCTGACTACGGCCTGAAATATCAGGTGGGCTATTCTTCATCCCTCGTTTATGCAGCAGTGCGTGCGGGCGTGGATCCGGAGGACGGTTCCCCGATGTGGTATGACCGCAACGGCAACCTCACCAAGACCTACAGCGACGACCTCATGCAGTTCTGCGGCAAGGACACCAACGCCGAATGGTCCGGCGGTTTCTCCACCAACTTCTCATGGAAGGGTCTCGGCGTACAGGCCGACTTCTCCTTCATCGGCGACCGCTGGATCTTCCTCAACGAGCGCTACTACACCATGAATCCGCAGAACCTCCTGTTCAACAGCAACTTCGAGACAAAGATGCTTGACATCTGGACCGAGCCTGGCCAGGAAACGGACATCCCTAAATACGGTACTCCGTTCTATCACGACACTGCACGTTACTCCAACGCAGCATTCTGCCGTCTGAAGAACCTCTCCGTAAGCTATTCGCTTCCGAAGAAGCTCCTCGAGCCTACCAGGGCCCTGTCTTCTGTGAAGTTCTATGTCACAGGACGTAACCTCTTTACCATCACCGGCTTCGAGGGCTATGACCCTGAGGTCGGCTACTCCAACGCCACAAGCGGTATGTATCCTAACTCCCGGCAGATAGTCGGCGGTGTCGAAATCGTGTTCTAATACAATTGCTACTATGAAATTCAATATATTACTCAAGACAGTCCTGATTTCTGCGGCAACTGCATTCCTTGCGGTTTCGTGCAGTCTCGACAAATTCCCGGACAATGCCATCAACACCGATGAGTCAATGGAAAGCCCTGCAGACTGCCAGGCCTTCCTCAACGGACTCTATTCCGGCATGAAGTACATCTTTACAGGTACCTTTGTCTATAGCCCGGAGCTCCAGACCGACCTGTTCCACGCCGTAAAGAACTTCGGCAACTTCGACGGTGACTTCTACAGCTACACCGTGACCGCATCCAACAGCACAGCTTCAAGCATCTGGTTCGGTCTCTACGGCTATATCGGAAATGCCAACTACCTCATCGAGGGTACCAAAAAGCTTATCGAGAGAGGCACTCTCACTGAAAGCGAAGAGGCCCAGGTAAGGGAAATGTACGGCGTGGCCTGCTATCTCCGCGCCCATATGTATTTCCTCCTTGCCCAGTATTTCTGCGAGGCATATGACCCTGCAACCGCAGCGGAGCAGATGGGTGTGCCGGTAGTGACCATCTATGAGCCTACCGGAGACTCAAGCAAGTATCCTTCACGCAACAGCCTCGAGGAGACATACGAAAGGGTGCTTCTCGACCTTGAGGAGGCCCGCCAGAACATCACGTCCGAGGGTACCCCGAATTCGGCCTATGTGACCAAGGACGTGGTAACCGCCCTCACTGCAAGGGTCGCCCTCTATATGCAGGACTATGATACGGCTCTGACCAGCGCCATCTCCCTCATCAACGGCAAAAAATACACCCTTGTGACCGACGCTAAGAGATTTGCCGACGGATGGAAGAACGACAATCTTTCCGAGTCCATCTGGCAGGTTGCCATGACCGGTCCGGACGATGTGGGATACTCATTCCGCTACTTCATCTACAACACTTCCGGAATGGTCGGCGAGGACAATCCGCAGTACATCCCTGAAGACTGGGTCCTCAACCTCTACGACCAGTCAAAGGACATCCGCTACGCAAGCTGGTTCAGCACCCGCGACATCTCCACCCCTGTACCGGGAAGGATGACACTCATGGTCAAGTATCCGGGCAACCCTAAGCTCTACAGCAGCGTGACCAACTATGTCAATATGCCTAAGGTCTTCAGGATCTCCGAGATGTACCTCATCGCAGCCGAGGCTGCTTCCAACAGGGCCGGACAGGAGGGAGTTGCTTCCTTCTACCTCAACGCCCTCAAGAGAGCACGCATCAGCGGCTGGGTAGACCAGGAGTGGTCCGGTGCCAGCCTTACCAACGCTATCCGCGACGAGCGCGTACGCGAGCTCTTCTGCGAGGGACACCGTCTCAACGACCTCAAGAGGTGGCATATCGGCTTCAGCCGTTCTGCAGGACAGGATCCATCATACGTAATGCCGGGTGACAACTATGTCGGTGCAACCCGTCCGGCGGACGATCCGTTCTTCCTGTGGCCTATCCCTACTGCAGAGATGGAGGCAAACCCTCAGATGGAACAGAATCCAGCTTATAAAAACTAATATCGAATGAGCAATATGAAAAAATACATATCATTCATTGCCGGTATCATCCTGCCGGTCCTGGCAGCCGTTTCCTGTTCCAATGAGGAAAAGGGCGCCGGAGACATCACCATCGGTTTCGCCAAGGACTCATACAGGATCAAGGAAGGCGCAGGCCTCACCAAGATCCAGATTGAGGTGAGCGGAGAAGCCGAGTCATATCCTGTCACCTTCGACATCCAGGCAAAGGTGACTTCCGACGAGACTCTCCAGGTCAATGACATCATCCATTTCACCCAGTCCGAAGACTTCAGGATTGCGGGCAAGGACCTTGCTCCTGTCTATGTGGAGTTTACGGTAAAGGACGATGACATCATCGCCGATTCAAGGTTTATCGAACTGTCCATCGTCAATGTCAAGGGAGCTTCCGTGGCCACCTCCACCGCCACCCTCGAAATCCGCGACAACGACAACAACCCTTACGACAAGCTCATGGGCGACTGGACGGCACACGCCAAGGACCACACCGGTGCTGCTCAAACCTTCTCTGTCAACATCAGCGGCGGATTCAACGATTCGGACATCGCCAACAACGAAGGCCGCGTGCTCGTATGCTGGGGCTTCGGCCCTTACCAGAGGGAGTCTTCGCGTGCTCCTGAAAAGCAGCCTGTATGGTATATGGACTACGACGAGGACAACCGTCTTCTCAAGGTGCAGAACAATGTGCTTATGGCCAATATGTTCCAGTTCTCTGACCTTGACTTCGAATGCATCATCAGGTGCTGTGGCGTAGAACCTTCAGGCGATGGTCTGGCAATCAATATGCTCACCCCTCTCGAGGGTACCTGGAGCAGTGATTTCAACACCATCACATTCCAGCAGGGCGGCTATGGCCTCACCGCTGCCATCTTTACGTTGGACGGAGTCTATACCGAAAACGTATGGATGATTTACACAGATATCGTACTGACACGCAACAAGTAGAAAGACAATGAAAAGCATTAAAATCACTTCGATATTTGCCTGTCTTCTTATGCTTGCCGTATCCTGCAGCAAGGAAAGCGAGCTGAGCAAGGCCAACGCCGGCAAGGAAAGGCCGGTGGTCACTATCGAACAGAACAATGTGACCAACTACTACCTGACGTTCACCGTTTCCACCGGCTTCCCGGCATCGCAGTTCGGCTATGTCGTCATGCCGAGCACAAGCACCCAGGCCCCGGTTGCCCAGGACATCGTGATGGACCAGATCGGTACAGCGCTCCAGAGCGGGGTATTCAACACCGTGGACAAGACCAAGGTGAAGGTCGAGTTTGACTGCGAGCCTGACGCCAACTACATCGTCTATGCCGCTGCAATCACCGACGAGGGAGTGCTCAGCGAGGTGGCATCCTGCCCAATCCACGTCACCGACACCGAGATTCCTTCGATTGTCGCTGCAAGGGTTGACGGCAATGTGCTCACGCTCACATACTCTGAGAAGATTCTCCTCAGCCAGGAGGGCTCAGCCACCATCCAGTACATCAAGTTCGGAGAGGGCGTGGTGACCAGTCCAGAAAACCTTCCGCTCGAGTATATCAGCGTCGAGGACAATGTGGCCACCTTCAACTGCCCGCGTCCAGGCAACGGAGCCGGCTATGTGGTAAGCTACTCCTACGGACTCTTCACCGATGTCAACGGCAACAAGGCCTACGGTGTGGTATCCTCATTTGATATCGATACCGAGGAGGGCAAGAACCTCTTCTGGGCAGAGTCTCCGGTTGACTTCACCGTAGATGACAGCTATTTCAAGATGGTTGACGACCCTGCAGCATGGAAGCAGGAAGGCGCCGCCATCGAGATCACATTCCCGTTCGATGTCTATGCCAACCCTAACCTCGACAAGGCCGTGAGCGTCGTATATGCCGAATCCGACAAGAAGGAGTATGCATATGCCGACTTCACCATCGAGAACAAGAGGGTGATGAAGGTGGTCCTCCCGAGGTCTCCTAAGGCTGCATTCGACGTCCACATTGACCGTGGTGCCATCTTCGACACCTGGGGCAACCTCAACGCCGAGTATGAAGTGCCTTCAAGCGGCTTCAAATACACTTCATTCGATGTGATCCTCGGAACTTACTCCGTTCCTTCATCCGCAGGCGCCTTCAATATGACATTCACAAGCGAAGGCGGCTCCGTGGTCAATCTCGAGTCCGACTGGTTCAACATCGGCAGGGACCTCTTCGGTTCCACCGATCCTGTCATGCCTGTTCTCCGCGGTACCATCGACTATGCCAAGATGACCATCACCTTCGACGGACAGTGGTACTACAGGGGAGCCCTCCAGACCGAGCCGGTATTCGGCAATGCACTGTACTATGCAGACGCGGCCCAGAGCCAGTTCCTCGTGTTCTGGGGCAGCGGCACATCCGGAGTTGAACCGATTGTCGTAAGCATCGCCGAAGACGGTACTCTCGTATCCATTACCGAATTTGAATACGCACTCCACACCACATCAGGAGCTTACCTGAGGTCTTACGGCTTCGTGGAGAGCGGTTCGGCACTTACATTCGTTGAATGATGAAAAAATCATTGCACATCCTTATGACGTTCTTCTTGCTTGCAGGACTCTTCTCCTGCAGCAAGGAGAATGCTTCGCTCAGCGTGTCCGAGCAACAGCTCAATTTCTCTGCGGCCGGACAGAAACTGTCGGTAAGCATTACCGCAGGGGGCGAATGGAGTGCGGCTTCCGACTGCGACTGGATTGTCTGCTCGCCGACTTCCGGCAGCGGCAGCGGCCAGCTCTCGGTAACCGCCAGAAGGAACGACGGCATCCCGCGTACGGGCAAGGTGACGGTCAGCGGCAACGGCGGACCTTGCACCATTGCAGTCAGTCAGGAGGGCGTCGATTTCCTTGTAAGCTCATACTCCGTCGAATTTGACGAAAAGGGGACTCCGGTCACCCTGACCGTCTCTTCAAAGTTCGACTGGGAGTTCGACAAGTCAAGCATACCTTCATGGTGCACCGTCAGCCCTGAAAAGGGAAGTGCGGGCAATGTGGACGTGGTTCTCACCCCGGCTCCTTTCACCGACAGGACCCCGAGGTCAAAGCAGTTCATCACCCTCAAATACGGCACCACCTTCACAATGATCAGCGTCAGCCAGGCAATGCCTAACCAGGCTCCCGAGGCTCCCGAGCTCCTCTCGCCGGAGGACAATGCGACCGAAGTGAAAATCAGCGGAGTCTTTACCTGGAAGGCTGCAACCGACCCTGACGGCGACGAGGTGACCTATACGCTCATGCTTTCCGTTGACGGGGGCCAGAACTGGTCCACCTACGAGTCTTCCACCACATCCTGCAAGCCTTCAGACCTTCTCTCGAGGGAGACTGCCTATCTGTGGAAAGTCAGGGTGCGCGACGGTTTCGGCGGTGAGGCTTTCAGCGCGACCAGATCGTTTGTGACAAGCGACGGCGGCGCATATGACGACGGCGACATTGTAAGATACCAGACCGAGTCTGCGGGTGCCCCGAAGCCTGTCCACCTCATCATCATGGGTGACGGCTACACCAGGGACGACTACTCCGAGGGCGGCAAATTTGACCGTGACGTGGATGCAGCCGTGGCTGCGTTCTTCACTCCGGAGCCTTATGCTTCCTACAAGAACCATTTCAGGATCACCACGATAGCTGTTTACTCACAGGAAAGCGGCGCCACTGTGCTCAAGGATATGCAGGGCTGTCCTGCCCAGACCAGGAACACGGCATTCTCCGCCACTCTCGAAGGCGGCAACAGCACTGCGGTGAACTGCGACCAGGACAAGGCATATTCCTATGCCCTCAAGGTGCCGGGAGTCACCAACCAGGACCTCCAGAACACCACCATTCTCATGATGGTCAACCTCAATGTCTATGCGGGAACCTGCTGGATGGAGAGGACGGGACGTTCCGTTTCCATCTGCCCTGCGGGCCCGACCTTCGCAAGCATCGTTTCGCACGAGTGCGGCGGACACGGATTCGGCCGTCTGCTCGACGAGTACCGCTACTACAAGGAGGCGCTTCCTGCATCAAGCATCGACATGGTCAAGGACTGGCGCACAATCGACCCTTACTACGGCTACAACATTTCCTTCACCAACGATGCCTCACAGGCACACTGGGGCCACTTCATCGGCCGCTCCGGCTATGATGCAGTGGGCTTCTACGAGGGAGGAATGCTCTACGGCCAGGGTGTCTGGAGGCCGGAGTACATCAGCTGCATGGAGGACAACAGGCAGTACTACAATGCCCCTTCACGCGAGGCCATCGCAAGGCGTATCTTCAAGGCTTCCGGCAAGACCTTCAGCCTCACTGATTTCTACGCCAACGACAAGGTCAAGAGCGACAATACCGGAGCCAAGACCAACTGCGTGGAGGTATTCGTGCCTCTCGCACCTCCTGTAATGATTGACAGATAGTACAATAACACAAATAACGCGCAATGAAAAAATTTTTCACCCTTTTGTGCTGTGCCCTCGTGGCATTGGCCGGTTGTTCAAGGATTGATGACCTTGAAGACAAAGTCGACAACCTTGAAGGCAGGGTTGACAAGATTGAGGAGACCCTCAAATCGCTCAACGAGCAGATTTCATCCCTGTCGTCTCTCGTAAACACCATCAAGAACGGCGGTTACATCAGCGATGTCACCACCGAGACCAAGGATGGCATCAACTACTACACCCTTACCCTCAGCAACGGCGAGAAAGTCACTGTCCATGACGGTGCAGACGGCATTTCCGGTGAGGACGGTGCAACTCCGGTCGTAGGCGTCAAGCTCGACGAGGAGGACGGCAACTACTACTGGACTGTCAACGGCGAATACACCGATCCTAAGGTCCGCGTGAACGGTCAGGATGGCCTCACACCGGAAATCAGGATCATTTCTGATTATTGGGTAATCAAGTGGCCTGGAGATGAATACTACACGACTCTGGGTTATGCCAAAGGTGCAGACGGAAAGGACGGCGACGCCTTCTTCGAGAAAGTTGAAATCGGGGAGGACGAAGTGACCTTCATCCTTGCCGACGGCGAAGAATTCTCCGTATCCCTTCTCGGCGCATTCAGGCTCGTGTGCGAGACCACAACCGTGGGTGTACATCCGGGCAGCGAGGCATCCGTAGCCTACAAGGTAAAGGGCGTCAAGGAAGGCGAGCAAGTTGTAGTATATATCAAATATACCTCTGCCGGCTGGACCGCATCCATCGACGAAGCCGAAGGCCTTGTCAAGATCAGCGTCCCTTCAGATCAGGAGGAAGGCCTTGTAATCGTGGAGGCCATCAACAATACCACCAGCCAGGTTGCCGACCAGGCTATCTGCTTTGAGGCCGGTGAGCTCTCAGTGGCTAATTCAAGCTACTCCGTATCAGACGCATCCAATGTGATCGAGGTCCCTGTCAGCACCAATATGCTCTATGAGGTGAGCGTTGACGCAGAGTGGATCAAATACATCGAGACCAAGGCTCCTCACACTGAGACCCTCGTATTCCAGACCGAGCTCAACACCGCAGCTGAGGACAGGAATGCAGTAATTACCATTACCGGCGACGCCGGCGACATCATCACCGTATCCGTTCTTCAGAGGGGATGTCCTCCACTCAAGGAGTCCTACACCATCGGCGAATACTATGAGCGCCAGGGTGTCATCGGTATCGTATGGTACGACGACGAGGAATGCGTGAAGGTACTTTCACTCCAGGAAAAGTCATTCCTCGAGTTCGGTACCGGCAACACCAAGGGTTACAGCACTACCGACGGACTTGCCAACCGCAATTCCATTGTCGACAACCCGTACAGCGACATCAATTGGTTCCCTGCACACCAGTGGTGCTACAGCCTCGGAGACAGCTGGTATCTCCCTGCAGAAGAGGAGATGAAGGCCATCCTCAACAATATCGGTACCCTCAATGCAGCCATTGCAGAAGCCGGCGGTTCTTCCCTCAGGAAGGGTTACAAGTACTGGACTTCAACCCAGAACGCCGAAAACCTCTCCAATGCTGCCCAGGTTTGGTGGGATTGGGACAGCGAGAAAGCTCTCAGCAGCTATGCGTCAGTCTCCGAATCCTCCCAGATTACCCGTGCATCCGCATATGTAAGCCGCAAGGCTCCTGAGGAGACACCGGAACCTTCGGTTGCCATCGGCACCAAGATGACTCTCAATGGCGCAGACGGTGTCATTGCCTATATTGACGAGACCGGAGAGCACGGATATGTAATCTCTCTCGACGAGTGTGAGCCTTGCCATTGGACCTCGGTGGTTACAAACCAGACTTCCGGCAGCTGGATTCCTTCCAGCGATACCGACGGTAAGGCAATTTGCGACAAGTTCTCAACCTTTTATGAAAACATAGGCCAATTCCCTGCAGCAAATTGGTGCGTATATCTTGGCAACGGTGGATGGTTCCTCCCTGCACAGGAGCAGCTTAAGGCCATCTTCGCCAACTTCAGCAAGGTAAATGCCGGCATTGAAGCGGCAGGCGGTACCCCACTGAAGGAATACAAGGGATATTGGACTGTGACCACCTACTACAGTGAAGACGACGGTCTCAATGCCCGCCATATCACCTACTGCGACGGTGATGTTATCCAGTATTCCGATGCAGTATATTATGGAGGTTTGTATCCTGCCCGCGCAATCATCGAATTTTAATTGATAATATGAACAGTATCAAGAAACTTTTGCTTTTCATCCTTCCTCTCGCACTTGCATTTGTCTCGTGCGAGAAGGAGGCAAACGAAACCCCGGTCATCAGGGCTGTCGCACTTGACATCCCTAAGGAGGCCGGCACATATACCCTGAACTACACTATTTCGGGCGCATCTTCGTCCGCAGTTGCAGAAGCTTCAGTTGACGTTGACTGGATCTATGACATCGCCGTCGAGCCGGGCACCGTGTCATTCTCCGCAGACCTCAACGTGGGCTATGAGCGTACGGCCAATATGACCCTCTCGTTCAAAGGTGCTGCCGATGTGGTAGTAAAGATCAACCAGGCTTCCGTATTCAACGGAGTCTTCAAGATTGAGGTCAGTGATGTCACTCCTTACAGTGCCCACGTGACCTATACCCCGACCGGATATGAAGGGGGCTACATCTTCTTCGTGATGAACAAGAGCGCCGTGATGAACTACTTCCTCTCCGAGGAGGGTCTCGAGGAGCTCTACAGAGGCGACGTCGAGTATGTCAAGGAGATTGCCGACGCCAACGGGCTCACCCTCGAAGAGGCACTTCCGAGACTCCCGCAGATCTATACTGTCGAAGGCGGCGTCATCGAAATGGACTATACCGACCTCAGCATCAACACGGAGTACATAGCATACTGCTACGGTCTTTCCCTTGACGGCAAGAGGCTTACGGACTTCTCGATGACAGAGTTCTCCACCGCAATCCAGGAGACCTCCAACATCAAGTTCCAGGCTGAATTCTCCAACATCACCACAAGCACGGCCCATATCAAGATTACTCCTTCCAACGAGACGGAATACTACTACTGGACCTATGTTTCGGAGATGGACTACAACACCCTCACCCTCGAGGAAATCCTTGCCCATACCCTTGCCAACATCAAGGACTATGTGGACCAGGGCTATCCTATCACCTACTTCCTCAACAAGGGAGTGTCCGAGTCAACTGCCGAGGAGCTCTGGGCCGAGACCAACTACTATATCGTGGCGTGGGGCATGGATGCAGCCGGCAACCCTACCACCAAGCCGCAGGATGTAGGCTCGTTCAAGACCGAGGCCAACGCCATTGTGGACGACTGCACCTTTGCTATTGACATCCTCGAGGTCAAGCCGGAGGAAATCAAGATCAGGGTGACTCCGTCCAATACTGAGACCATGTACTATGCCGCATTCATCGATGAGGAAAAGTGCGTAGGCTACAGCGACTACCAGATGGCACAGCGCGTGGTCAATATGGAGAACAGGCGCTTCTACTACGACCAGTATCCTGAAGGCACCACCTGGGCCGACATTACCAATACCGGTGTCAAGGAGATCTATGGCAACAAGGACCTCTCATGGAACTTCCTGCCTGACCATCTCTACCGGATCTATGTCTTCGGAGTCGATATGCAGGGCAACATCACCACTGCAATCAAGAGGGTTGACCAGAAGACTGCCGAGGCTATAGAAAGCAACCTCACCGTAGATGTCAAGCTTGTAAAATCCACCTGGAATTATGCGACCTTCGAGTTCACGCCGAGCAACGACGAGGAATACTATCTGCCGTTCCTTATGTTTACGGACGACAAGCAGTATTACCTCAATGCTGACGGTTCCCTTGACCAGGAGTCGCTCATGTACGATATCGAGGAGTACTACGAGGACGAAATCATCTATATGAGGATGAAGGGAAAGAAGACAATGGAATTCTACTGGAAGTCCGACACCGACTATTCTCTCTTCGTATGCGGCTATGCCGGTACCAACTCCACCGATTTCTTCGAGTTCACCTTCCACTCTCCTGCCATTCCGTTCGGAAAGAGCACGGCTGATGTGGCTGTAGAGTATCACCTCTTCGACGGCAACACCCTTGCTGCCAAATTCCCTGAGAGATGGGATGCCGAGACCTACAAGGATGCCTGCGTGATGCTCATCCAGTGTACTCCTAACGCCGATGCAAAGCATTGGTATGCAGGAGTATGGCTCCCTGTCGACAACTATGACTACGGTATCGACCACCTTATGGCGCTCATCAGGCAGGAACTCCCTGCAAATGCAGTGGATATGTACCAGACCTACTGCTGCCCTTGGTACAACAACCCTTGGAGCCTCTCCTATGTGGCTGAGGGTGCTGACGGCAACTTCGGACCTTGGCACTATGTCGAGTTCAAGCCTACCGTTGCCGACACCGAGGAGCCTTACGACTTCTGGACCAATCCTCACGATCCTGAGAATGCCCAGGTATTCGTGATGGACAGGAACGCGATGAGTGCTCCGAAAGACATCACCTTCGACGTTTTCAAAGTGGATCGCAAAAAGGCAGCTGCAGGCAGCGCCAAGGCAAGAATCCCTGTAAGAGACATTGAATGATGAAACGATACTTCAGTATTGCCGCAATCTGTATTTCCGCCTTCCTTGGGCTGGCCTCGTGCACAGGCTCCAAGGAAGAGGAAACGGATCCGGTAAAAAAAGATCCGGTGCTCAAGGTGCCGTCCGCTGAAAAGGGCGTGACGGCTCCTGCCATCGGAGGTGAGGTGAAAATCGCCTACAGCATAGAGAATCCGACCGAAACGGGCAAACTTTCCGCTTCGGCTTCGGCATCATGGACCGGGGTCGATTTCACTTCAGATAAAAACAACATCATTCTCACCGTCAAACCTAATGAAGGCGATGAGCGTACCGCTGAAATCACTGTGTCCTATACGTCCCTCACTCCGGTGAAGGTCACCCTTACCCAGCTTGCCGCCGGGGAGGAAATCAGCATTTCCCCCGACAATCTTTCCTTTGAGTTCGAAGGGGAGGAGCTTTCCGGGGAAGTGACCGTGACCAGTGACCGCGACTGGACCCTTGAAGGAAGCGCTTCCTGGGTGGAGCCTTCCGCAACAGGCGGAAAAAGCGGGGACAAGGTGACATTTACCGCACAGGCCAATCCTGACGAGGCTGAAAGGACCGCCGGATTTGTCTTCAAATGCGGAAGCAAGGAGGTCCCGTTTACAGTACAACAGGCAGGAAAGCCGGCTCTTGACATTCTTGGAGCGATTGAGGATGCTGTCCTCAGGAGCCTTCTCCTTGAAAAGACCGACCTCGACAAGGACGGTGTAATCTCGCTTGAAGAGGCAGCTGCGCTCAGGGAACTTGTCTATAATCCTGAAGACGAGACCTCGGCAATAGCATCCCTTGCGGGCCTTGAATATTTCACCGGCCTTGAGACTGTTGACCTTTCCAAGAATACCTTTGCTGCGGCTGACTTCAGTATGATGCCTGGTCTCAGGAGCCTGACACTCAACAACTGCGCAAATCTCGAAACTCTCAACATCGATGGCTGTTCCGCCCTTGAAGAGCTGTACTGCTCGTTCGGCAAGTCACTTGCAAGCCTTTCAACCGTAGGCTGTCCATCGCTCAAGACGCTCATTGCGTTTGCGGGAGCCCTCCAGAGCGTTGACGTGTCCGGAAGTCCCGTGCTTGAAAGCGTCACTTTGTATTCCAACAAATTGACCGCCCTCGACCTCAGCGCCAACAGGGAGCTTCTTACGGCTGCAGTCGGACAGTCAACTCTCGAGTCGGTGGTCTTCCCGCAGGACAATAGGATCAGTTCCCTGTCCATAGGTGGCTCTTCGGCCATCACGGAGCTTGACCTTGCGCAGTTCCCTTGTCTTGTCAGCCTCAATGTCGATGACACAAAGATCAAGACTCTCAACCTTGCGGCCTGCCCGCTGCTTGAGAGGCTGAGCTTCCAGGGCTGCAAGAAGATTACCTCGCTTGATGTAAGCAAGAACCTTGCTCTCAAGTCAATCTCATGCCACCAGAGCGGCCTGAGCTCCATCACGATGTTTGAGGGCCAGTGGGAGAATATCCAGAAGGACTGCTTCGGCATCTCTTCCTATATGGTCAAGCGCGTTCCGATCGAATACCCTGAAGACTGCGCTTCATACATCACTGATGAAGGTCTCAGGAGCTACATCCTTGCCACTTACGATGCAGACTCCGACGGAAAGATTTCCGGAAGCGAGGCTGAAAGCGTCAAGACTGTATCCTACGCGTCCAAAGGGCTCAAGTCATTCGAAGGGTTCAAGTATTTCAGGAAGATCGAGGTTCTCGACCTCTCCGGCAACGACCTTGAGACAATTGACCTCGGACCGTTCGTGGCCACTCTCAAGGACCTCAACCTCAAGGGCAACAAGCTGACATCCCTCTCTTTTGCGGGAGCCCTGTCACTTGTAAGGTTTGACGTGTCGGACAACCTCCTGACATCGCTTTCCGGCCTTTCGGGCCCGTATCTGCCGACCCTTGAAAAGGTTGTGGCTTCCAACAACAGGCTCACATCCTTCTTGTGCAGCTCCTGCAACGGCCTCAAGTATGTGGACCTTTCCAACAACGAGCTTGTCTCCTGCGACCTCCAGTACAGTTCAGGCGTCGAAGAGCTCTATCTTGCCCACAACCATCTGGACCAGGATACCCAGCACTTCGTAAGGCCGTTCACCCTGACCTCGCTCCGCAAAATCGACATCAGCTACAATGATTTCGAGCTCATTTCGAGTGATGTCAGCTGGACCGACAAGTGGCTCAGCCTTGAGTCGTTCGATGCAAGGGGCAACTCCAAGCTCTTCAGCGTGGACCTCAGTCCTATCGGCGAGACCCTTACCTATATCGACGTGAGGGAGTGCCCGAGACTGTCAGAGATAACCGTCAACCAATATTCTCCGTGCAAGGTCCTCAAGGACGACAATACAACCGTAAAAAGAGAACAATGAAACGTTTATCTGCAATATGCCTCTCGGTGGCAATGGTGCTCGGGCTCTTCTCCTGCTCAAAAAGCAAGGAGGACAAGCCGCTTGACATCACCGGGGACTGGAACATCACTTCCATAACCACCAGATCCGCCACAATCGGTTCGCAGACAGTGGACGTGTACATCTCCTTCATGGAGGGAGGCGCGTTCACCCTCTACCAGAAGACCGGCGGCGGAAGGTATCAGAAGTTTGAAGGCACATGGACGCTCACAGGCAGCCTGCTCGGAGGAAAATATTCCGACGGCGCTTCCTGGGCCACCACCTACAATGTGTCCCTCGAAGACGGCCTGCTCACACTGGAGTCCAATACCGACCCTGTGGAGGTATCCGTCTATAAGAAAGCTTCCATCCCGCAGAGCGTGATTTCCGACGCCATCTGATTGTGGCACAAATATCCTGCAGGCTGGCACTCCGGTGCCGGCCTGTTTTTTTTGTATTCGGGAGGTATCCCGAGAAGATGTTTTATACTTGAAAAATCGTTATCTTTGCGGATTATGATGAATATGAAACGAATCAGGAATTTCTGCATAATAGCGCATATCGACCACGGCAAGAGCACGCTTGCCGACCGTCTGCTCGAAATCACGGGCACTCTTTCGGCGCGTGATATGGAAAACCAGGTGCTCGACGACATGGACCTGGAAAAGGAAAAGGGTATCACCATCAAGAGCCACGCAATCCAGATGGACTATACCTACGGGGGCGAGAAATACCTTCTCAACCTCATCGACACTCCGGGCCACGTCGATTTCTCCTACGAGGTCTCCCGCTCCATCGCTTCCTGCGAGGGTGCTCTGCTTGTCGTAGATGCCTCGCAGGGAGTCCAGGCACAGACCATCAGCAACCTCTATCAGGCTGTGGAGCACGGACTTGAGATCATCCCGGTGCTCAACAAGATAGATATGGACTCCGCGCGCCCCGAGGTGGTTACCGATGAGGTGTGCGACCTGCTGGGATGCTCTCCGGAAGATGTTTACAGGGTATCGGCACGTACCGGAGAGGGCGTGGCTCCGCTTCTGGATGCCATCGTCGAGAAGATTCCCGCGCCGGACGGCAATCCCGACGCCCCGCTCCAGGCATTGATTTTCGACTCGGTATTCAACCCGTTCAGGGGCATCATAGCATATTTCAAAGTCAAGAACGGCTCCATCCGCACGGGAGACAAGGTCAAATTCTTCAATACCGGACAGGAATATGACGCCGACGAGGTGGGCGTGCTCAAGATGAGCCTCAAGCCTACCGGACAGGTCAGCTGCGGCGACGTGGGCTACATCATTTCCGGCATCAAGACGGCTGCGGAGGTCAAGGTGGGCGATACCATCACCCATGTGGACAGACCGTGCGCAGAGGCCATCGCCGGCTTCGAGGATGTCAAGCCTATGCTCTTCGCGGGCATGTACCCGGTCCAGGCCGACAAATACGAGGACCTTCGCTCCTGCCTCGAGAAATTCCAGCTCAATGACGCATCGTTTGTCTATGAGCCGGAGTCTTCTCTTGCACTCGGATTCGGCTTCCGCTGCGGCTTCCTCGGCCTTCTCCATATGGAAATAGTCCAGGAACGCCTTTTCAGGGAGTTCTCGATGGATGTCATCACCACGGTGCCGAACGTATCCTACAAGGTGTTCACCACCAAGGGAGACGTCTTCGATGTCCACAACCCTTCCGGCCTCCCGGCCCCGACCCTTATCGAGCATATCGAGGAGCCGTACATCCGTGCCCAGGTCATCACCCGCACGGAATTCTTCGGCCCTGTGATGAAGCTTTGCATCGACCGCAGGGGAACCCTTGTCAGCCAGCACTATATCACAGCCGACCGTGTGGAGCTCAACTACGATATGCCCCTGTCGGAAATCGTCTTCGACTTCTACGACAAGCTCAAGTCCGTTTCGAAGGGCTATGCATCATTTGACTACCACGTCGTCGGATACCGTCCGGCCCGCCTTGTCAAGCTCGACATACTTCTCAACGGCGACCCGGCCGATGCGCTTTCCACCCTCATACACGAGGACCACGCCTACGACTTCGGCCGCAGAATCTGCCTCAAGCTCAAGGACCTCATCCCGCGCCAGCAGTTCGACATCGCCATCCAGGCCGCAATCGGAGCCAAGATCATTGCCCGCGAGACAGTCCGCCAGGTGCGCAAGGATGTGACGGCCAAATGCTACGGAGGAGATATCACCCGCAAACGCAAACTCCTTGAAAAACAGAAGGAAGGAAAGAAGCGTATGCGCCAGATCGGTACCGTGCAGGTGCCTCAGAGCGCCTTTATGGCAGTATTGAAGCTCGATGAATGATGGCAGAGGAGGTCGCAATCCTGATGACGGTGTTCAACCGCCGCGAAAAGACACTTTCGTGCCTTGACGGGTGTTTCCGCCAGATCGACGGCATCAAATCTACGGGTGAATACAGTTTTACGGTCTATCTTGTCGATGACGGATGTACGGACGGGACTGCCGAAGCCGTGGCCGAAGCCTTTCCCCAGGTACACATAATCCGCAGCGGGGGAGGCCTTTTCTGGAACCAGGGGATGATTGCCGCCTGGGATGAGGCTTCCGGGACCGACCCGGGCTTCTATCTCTGGCTCAATGACGACACCACTCTCCGCCCCGGTGCGTTCGAATGCCTGCTTGAAAATTCCAAATTCTTCAGGAACAAGGCGATAGTCGTGGGCACGACTGTGGATTCATCCGGAGCATACTCCTATGGCGGACGCGCCCGCAACAACAGGATTGTAGAGCCCGACAGCAAGATCCCGGTGCCGTGCTACACATTCAACGGCAACATTGTCCTTGTCCCGCGCTATGTCTATGGCATACTCGGCACGCTTGACCGCGCCTACCGCCACAGTTTCGGGGACTATGACTATGGAGCCCGTGCATTCCAGGCCGATGTCCCGCGTGTCGTGGCCCCGGGCATTCTCGGCGAATGCAACCGCAATCCGGGCATCGACAAATGGCGTGACGGCTCGTATTCCCTCAAGGAACGCTACCGCTATCTCCTGAGTCCCAAAGGCCGTCCTCCGCGTGAGCAGTTCCGCTACGACATGCGCAGCATGGGATTTTTCCGCGCCATAGGCCATCAGATATCAATTACAATGAAAGTCCTGTTCCCGCTTCGCGCTTCAGGCAAAAAACAGAATACCAATGAGCAAGATTAAAGCTGCCGTCGCTTCAATGCGTCTGCGCACCCTGCCTTTGTCGCTTGCCGGAGTCATCCTCGGCAGCCTTCTCGCCATAGGCGATTACCGTGTGGACCCGGCTGTACTGCCGTTTCTCTATCTGACTACCGTCTGCCTGCAGATTCTTTCCAATATGTCCAATGAGCTTGGAGACGTACTCCACGGCACCGACAATGATGACCGCCAGGGTCCGCGCTACGGCCTCAACAGCGGCGCGCTCACTGTGACCGAAATGAAAAGGCTCATAGGCCTTTTCGTGGTGATCTGCTGCATCTGCGGCCTTGTAATGATAAGGATCTCATTCGGAACATTGTTGTCCCTCGAAGCCATATGCCTGATGCTCTTGGGCGCCGCTGCCATCATGGGGGCGATGAAATACACCCTCGGCCGCAACCCTTACGGCTACCGCGGCCTGGGCGACATCTTCGTCTTCATCTTCTTCGGCATCGTGTCTGTCCTCGGAGCCTATTTCGTCTGCGCCCACACCATCCCTTCCTGGCTGATGGTGCTCCCGGCCGCCTCCATCGGTTTTTTCAGCGTAGGCGTGCTCAACATCAACAATATCAGGGACATGGACACCGACGCTGCCAACAGGGTGACTGTCGCCATCAGGCTCGGCGTCCGTCGCTCGCGCATCTACCAGACCATCCTGATGGTCCTCGGCTGGGTGTGCATTGTCGCATTCTTCTGCTGCCGCTTCTTCGACTGGGTGCATTTCCTTTTCGTTCTCACCCTGCCGCTCTATGTTATTGACCTGAAGATTGTCTGGACCGAAGAGGGTCGTGCGCTCGACAGGGCACTCCCGATTCTTGTGATGAGCACCTTCGCTCTGTCGCTGCTCGCCGGATTGGGCTACGTGCTTTTCCTGATATGATCAGTATTCCCGGCCTTTTTCAGCCCTGTGCCATGGCTGCGGCAAAAAATAACTGCCGCTCGATTCACATCGTGCGGCAGTCGCAATTCTAACCTAAAACTTAACCTATGAAAAAACTATTCGTCAGAAATTATTGCAATGTCTATGCCAAACCGTTGTATCGGGGATTGAATTATGCCTAAAAAGGAAAAAATACGCGCCATGTTCGACAATATTGCGTCGGATTATGACAAACTCAACCATATCATGTCTCTTGATACCGACAAAGGCTGGAGGCGCAGGGCCATCCGCAGGGTGGCGGAGTGTGCAGTGCCCGGCAGGGCGCTTGAGGTACTGGACATAGCCTGCGGCACCGGGGACTTCTCCATTGCCATGGCAAAAACAATACCTTCGGTGCGGGTGACCTCCCTGGACATTTCCGAAGGAATGCTTGCGGTGATGAGGGAAAAGGTGGAGGCGCAGCATCTCGGGGACTCCATTTCCATAATGCCCGGCGACGGCGAGAGGCTCCCGTTTGAAGATGCATCTTTCGACTGCGTGACCATTGCCTTCGGCATCCGCAATTTCGAATCCCGCGAGAAGGGCCTGCGCGAAATGCTGCGCGTGCTCCGTCCGGGCGGAAGGCTCGTGATTCTTGAGCTGTCGATGCCGGAAAATCCCTTTGTCCGCTGGTGTTTCAGCCTCTATTTCCTCCACTTGATGCCTTCAGTGGGCGGCCGCATCTCCGGCGACAGGGCCGCATACCGCTATCTTCCCGCCTCTGTGGTCCATTTCCCGAAAAAGGCCGACTTCCTCGCCACCATCTCCTCCTGCGGCTTCACCTCCGTCTCCCACAAAGCCTTCACCTTCGGCATCTGCCGCATGTACGTGGGCAGTAAAGGTTAACCCCGCAGCAGCCGGATTGTCCGCACTGACACTACCCGCACAAAAAAAGACGAGGCTCGAAAGAGTCCCGTCTTAAGTGTTTTCACAACGGAATAATCCTTATTGTGAATTGCATTAAAAATCTTGTGACAAATATAAAACGTATTATTGAAAATACCAAACATTATCCCTATTTTTATGGAACAAATACGAATTCGATAATTGAAGGGATATGAAACGTGTTCTTGGTCTTGACCTGGGTACAACATCCATAGGATGGGCCCTGGTGAATGAGGGTGATGCAAAAAAGATGGATTCTTCCATTGTCAAGGTTGGTGTGAGAATCATTCAGTATGACACATTTACCAACGCAGAAGGACAGGAAATAAAAGGCAATCCGGCTGATTTTTTCAGCGCGGGCAAATCGGTTTCTCCAAACGCTTCCCGTACCATGGCGAGGTCGATGAGGCGCAATCTCCAAAGATACAAACTCAGGAGGGATTCTCTCAAAGACACGCTCAAGGAGTGCGGAATAATGAAGGATGATACCCTGATCAATGAATCCGGTCCCGGTTCCACCTACCAGACCATTTCCTTGAGGGCGAAGGCGGCAAGTGAGGAGATTTCCCTGGAAGAACTGGCGAGAGTCCTTGTACATATCAACAAGAAAAGGGGATACAAAAGCAACAGGAAGGCACAGGGGGAGGAGGACGAAATGGTGAATGACGGAATGGACATCGCCAGAATACTCTATAAAGAGAATTTGACCCCCGGACAGTATGTTTATTCCAAAATCAGGGAAGGCAGATACAACATCCCGGCCTTCTTTCGCAGCGATCTTCAGGACGAGTTTGACAGGGTATGGGAGAGGCAGCGCGCAGAATATCCCGAACTGCTGACGGATGCGCTGAAGGATGAATTGAAATCCAAGAACAAGAGCCAGACTTCATCAATCTGCCTTAAGGCCTTCGGCATCGAGGGAAGAAAACAGCCGAGGGGGAAGGAGCAGATAAGGGAGAACTATGAATTGAGGGCAAAGGCCGTTGAATCAAAGCTGGACCTTGAGGACCTGGCAATCGTGCTGCAGGAGATAAACGGCCAGATACGAAATTCATCCGGCCTGCTCGGAACAATCAGCGACAGGAGCAAGGAACTGATAATCGGAGGATTGACTATAGGCCAATGGCTTAAAAAGCAGATAGATGCCAATCCTCTTGCGCCGCTTAAGAACAAATCATTCTTCAGGCAGGACTATATCGATGAGTTTGACAGGATCTGGGAGGTCCAGTCGCAGTACCATCCTGAGCTGACACCGAGCCTCAAAAAGAAGCTCCGCGACAAGACCATTTTCTACCAGCGCGCGCTGAGGAGCCAGAAAGGTCTTGTCGGGCTCTGCGAGTTTGAGCACAGGGATATCAAGGTCATCGTGGACGGCAGGGAAAAGACAAAGACCGTCGGTCTGCGTGCCTGCCCGAAATCATCCCCGCTCTTTCAGGAATTCAAAATCTGGCAGGTGCTCAACAATCTGAAAGTCAACGGAGAGCCTCTGCCTCTGGAGGACAGGGAAAGACTGTTCAGGGAGCTTTCAGTGCGCGGCAAACTGAAAGACAAGGAGGTCCTGTCATTGCTGTATGGCAGCGCCAAAGGCCGGAGCCTCAATTTCAAGGAAGTGGAAGGTAACAACACGATATCCGCCCTCTACAGGGCATATTCGTCAATTCTTGCCAACACCGGCCACGAAGAGCTGGATTTTTCAAAAGTGAAGGCGGATGAGGCGGAAACAATGGTCTCTGAAGTCTTCTCTGCCCTCGGGTGGAAGACAGGCTTCCTCCATTTTGACAGCTCTCTTGACGGTGCAGCCTACCAGGACCAGCCGATGTTCAGGCTTTGGCATCTCCTCTATTCCTTCGAAGGCGACAAATCTCCAGGCGGCAATGAATCTCTCATTAAAGCCATTATGGAACTTACCGGTATGGACGGGGACAATGCCAAAATCCTTTCACGGGTTACTTTTGCTCCGGATTATGGCAATCTGAGCAGCAAGGCTATGAGGAGGATACTGCCTTATATGAGGCAGGGTATGGAATACAGCGAAGCCTGTGCAGAAGCCGGATACCGCCATTCCGCAAGGTCATTGACAAGGGAAGAACTTGATTCAAAGGAGTATGCAGACAGCCTGACTGTTCTTCCGAAGAACTCTCTGCGCAATCCGACCGTGGAAAAAATCCTCAACCAGATGGTCAATGTGGTCAATGAGGTCATAGCCACATACGGAAAACCGGATGAAATCAGGATTGAGCTTGCGCGTGAGCTCAAGATGAACGCAGAGGAGAGGAAGAAATATTCCGACAAATCAGCAGAGTCCAAAGCGGACAATGAGCGTTACAGGCAGGAATTGAGGGAAAAGTGCCATATCGACAATCCCAACAGGAATGACATCCTCCGTTACAGGCTTTATCTCGAATTGGGAGCCAATGGTTACAAGACACTCTACTCCGACACTTACATCCCTCTTGAAGACCTGTTTACACACAAGTTCAACATTGAGCACATAATCCCCCAGGCAAAGAGGTTTGATGATTCATTCTCCAACAAGACGCTGGAGGCCAGCGCTGTCAATCTTGAAAAGTCCGATATGACGGCCTATGACTATGTCCGTCACAAGTATGGCAGCGACTATGCGGAGAACGAATACGCATCCAAAATCGAAAAGCTCTACAAAGATGGCAGGTTGTCAGCTGCCAAGCGCAGCAATCTCCTTAAGACTGAGTCTGAAATAGAAGAAGGATTCATCAACAGGGATTTACGTGAAAGCCAGTACATTGCAAAAAAGGCAAAGGAGATGCTCGATGATCTGGTCCCGGATGTTGTATCCACAACAGGCTCTGTCACAAGCCGTCTGCGCGAAGACTGGATGCTTGTGGATGTGATGAAGGAGCTCAATTGGGAAAAGTATGACAAGCTGGGACGTACATATTCTGTAACCAACAGGGATGGAGACAGAATTGATAGGATTGATGGCTGGACAAAGAGAAACGACCACCGCCACCACGCAATGGATGCAATAGCAATCGCTTTTACCAGAAGGAGTTACCTGCAGTATCTCAACAATCTGAATGCAAGGGACAAAAGCAGGGATCCCGAAGATGAAAAGCATATCTCCGGGTATCTGGAAGTAAGGGACATCGACAGGAGCGACAGGACCGCGGTTGTGATGTCCATTGAGCGCGGCCTGATGGAAAGAAAGAACAACAGGCTCAGGTTCATTCCTCCTATGCCTCCGGAAAAGTTCCGCAGCGAGTGCAAGCGGCAGCTTGAGAACATACTGGTCTCTTTCAAATCGGGTGTAAAAGTTGCCACGCTGAATGTCAATACGAGCAAAAAGCGTGGAGGTACCGTACGCAGGGTCCAGCTCACCCCTCGTGGGCAGCTGCATCTTGAGACGGTATACGGGCATATCCTCCAGGTTGCAGACAAGGAGGAGAAAGTCGGGGCATCATTTGACCGTAAGAAGATCGGCACGGTGGTGTCTGCTGCCTTCCGCGAAGCGCTCCTGAAGCGTCTTGACCAGTTTGGCGGAGACCCGAAGAAGGCATTCTGCGGAAAGAATTCGCCGGATAAGAATCCGATATTCCTTGACGGTTCACATAGTGAGAGTGTCCCTTCCAAGGTCAAGGTCTATGAAGACGTCTATACCAAGAGGGTGGAGGTCGGCCCTGACCTCAAGATAGACAAAGTGATTGACAGGAAGGTACAAGCTATTCTCCGGATGCGTCTGGATGAAAATGGCGGTGATGCCAAAAAGGCATTCTCCAACCTTGACAGCGATCCGATATGGCTCAATCGCGAAAAGGGCATCGCAATCAAAAGGGTTACCATCACTGCCAAATCCAATGTTGTTTCGCTTCACGACAAAAGGGACAATACGGGCAATTATATCCTTGATGAGAACGGGGACCGCATTGCAAGCGATTTCGTAAGTACAGGCAACAATCATCACGTCGCCCTGTATCGCGATGCGGATGGTGTGCTTCAGGAAAAGGTTGTGTCGCTCTATGAGGCCGTGTCGAGGGTAAGGGACGGCTATCCTGCCGTTGACCGTGATTACAATAAGGCTGAGGGCTGGACCTTTGTATGCACCCTCAAGCGCAATGACTGTTTTGTCTTCCCTAATGACGAAACCGGCTTTGACCCTAATGACTGCGATTTGACGGACCCTGCCAACTATAGCCGTATCAGTCCTAATCTGTTCAGGGTGCAGAAGGTTACGACAAGGGATTACTTTTTCAGACATCATCTGGAGACTACGACGGATGTTGATAAAGAATTGAAGGATATAACTTGGAAAAGAATAACTACGCCAAATATTATGTCCTCTGCCGTCAAGGTTCAAATCAATCATACGGGCCGGATTGTAAAGGTCGGAGAATAGCTATGATAAAGCGTACACTGTATTTCGGGACACCTGCCTATCTGTCGCTGAAGCTTGACCAGCTGGTTTTTACCCCGGCGGGAAAGGATGCCATTTCCAGGGAAGACATCAGGACAGTGCCTGTGGAGGATATTGGTTTTGTGGTACTTGACAACCGTCAGATTACCGTCACCCAGGGGCTGCTGGAGCGGCTTCTCGACAACAACTGCGCGCTTGTCACCTGCGACGCCAAGCATCTTCCGGTCGGCCTGATGCTGCCGCTTGCGGGCAATACCATCCAGAACGAACGCTTCCGCTCCCAGCTTGACGCTTCGCTCCCTCTGAAAAAACAGCTGTGGCAGCAGACAATCCAGGCAAAGATCCGCAATCAGGCGGCTGCTCTGTATGGGTTCACCGGTGTTGTCCACAACAATATGCTTGTCTGGGCAGATGCGGTCAGAAGCGGGGATGCCGACAATATGGAGGCCCGTGCCGCGGTATATTACTGGAAGACGGCGTTCCCGGAATGTCCCGATTTCACGAGAGACCAGGACGGGGAAGATGCCAATGTGCTCCTGAACTACGGCTATGCAATCCTGAGGGCCATTGTGGCAAGGGCGCTGGTTTGCAGCGGTCTTCTCCCGACGCTCGGCATCCACCACCACAACAGATACAATGCATATTGCCTTGCGGATGACATTATGGAGCCGTATCGTCCTTATGTCGATAAGGTGGTGAAGGAGAAGTGTCTGGCGAAAGGGGAGATAAGGCTGACCCGTGAGGTGAAGGCTGCGCTTTTGAACATTGCCGTCGAGGAGGTGGTGATTGACGGAAAGAGAAGCCCTCTTATGAATGCCGTTTCATCAACCACGGCTTCGGTCGCAAAATGTTTTTCGGGGGAGTGCAAGAAGATCCTTTATCCTGTAATGTAGTGGACCGTTTCAGTGAATACCGTATCATGTGGGTGCTCGTTTTCTTTGATCTTCCGACAGAAACAAAGAAGGAGAGGAAGGCGTCCGCCGATTTCCGCAAGAGGCTGCTGAGCGATGGTTTCCAGATGTTTCAGTTCTCTTTTTACATGCGTCATTGTCCGAGTGTGGAGAATGCAAGGGTTCATATCAAGAGGGTGAAGTCTTTTTTGCCGGAATATGGCAATGTTGGTATCATGATGGTGACGGACAAGCAGTTCGGCTCCATGGAACTTTTTTATGAAAAGAAGCCGAAAAAGGTGCCGGAGCAGTATGTCCAGCTTTTGCTTTTCGACATGGATTGATTGTTTCAGGCCAGGACAGAATTGGATTTTACGGGCTTTATACTAAAAAACCCGGCCGTAGGGCCGGATTTTTTAATTTTGGCGAACGTGGTCTAACGATTTGTTCTTCAATCATTTCCCTCGTTCCAGTTGTGCGTGCTGACGCAAATTTAAGATTTTTAAAGCAATTCACAACGTGCTGCC
>CAMBMK010000012.1 GCA_945868745.1 uncultured Bacteroidales bacterium | reverse complement strand
AAGATCTGCACCAACGAGACCATCCCCTACGCCGACCTCGAAAAAATCACTTTTTCACGCGGGGCGCAGAATGTGCTGAGCCTCACGATACTTGAGGCGACCCAGCTGCGCTGTGCGGAGGCAGGCTCGCAGCACCTTCTGCTCGCACTTTGCAGATCCACGGGCAGTTACAGCATGGCATACCTCCGCAGCGCCGGTTTCGACTACGGGCGCATCAGGGCCCATATGGAAAAGAGCGGGATGCTTACGCGCGGAAAGCTCAAGGATGAGGCCCCCGAAGAGCAGGGGGATGACGGGGACGGCATCGGCGGCGAAGCTCCACAGGGCGTACAGCAGGAAAAGACCAACGACATTGAGGAATTCGGTTATGACCTCACCAAAGCCGCCGCAGAAGGCAAGCTCGACCCGGTAGTGGGACGCGATACGGAGATCAACAGGGTTATCGAAATCCTCGGGAGACGCAAGAAAAACAATCCGATGCTCATCGGCGAGCCGGGCGTCGGCAAATCCGCAATCGTCGAAGGGATTGCCCTCAGGATAGCCTCCGGCGAGATTTCCCCGGCGCTTGCCAAAAAGAGGATCATCTCCCTTGACATAGCCTCCGTTGTGGCCGGCACAAAATACAGGGGCGACTTCGAGAAAAGGGTGAAGACCATCATCAGGACCGCAGCATCGGACCCGGACCTCATACTTTTCATCGACGAATTCCATACGATTGTGGGTGCAGGCGGTGCACAGGGAAGCCTTGATGCCGCCAATATGCTCAAGCCTGCCCTTGCACGCGGCGAGCTGCAGTGCATCGGGGCGACCACAGTTGACGAGTTCACCAAAATTGTCGAAAAGGACGGGGCGCTCGACAGGCGTTTCCAGAAAATCGTCGTAGAGGCCACCGACACACGCCAGAGCATCGAGATACTGCACCGCCTGCGCTCCTGCTACGAGGAGTTCCACGGCATCACCTACTCCGACGAAGCCCTCGAAGCCTGCGTAATGCTCACTGACCGCTATATTTCCGACAAATCCCTGCCGGACAAGGCAATAGACGCGATGGACGAGGCCGGCTCGATGGTCAGGCTCCGCCATTCGCGGAAAAAAACCGTCACAGCAGAAGACATTGCGACAATCGTTTCGAGGATGACCGGCATTCCTGTCAACAAGGTCGCCGAATCGGAAAGCAACAGGATAATGAAGATGCGGAGCAGGCTTGCGGGACGCATCATCGGCCAGGACAGCGCAATAGACACCGTTGTGGGGGCAATCAGGCGCAACCGTGCCGGACTCAAGGACCCCGGAAGGCCCATCGGCTCGTTCCTGTTTTTCGGTCCGACCGGCGTCGGAAAAACCCAGCTCGCAAAGTGTCTGGCCGAATATCTGTTTGATTCAGAGGACAATATGGTCAGAATCGATATGAGCGAGTATATGGAGAAGTTTTCCGTATCGAGGCTCATCGGAGCGCCTCCGGGCTATGTTGGCTACGAAGAGGGCGGGCAGCTCAGCGAGAGGGTGCGCAGGAAGCCTTACTGCGTAGTGCTCCTCGACGAGATTGAAAAGGCCCACCCGGACATCTTCAACATCCTGCTGCAGGTGCTCGACGACGGACGCCTGACGGACAGCGAGGGCAGGACCGTAAGCTTCCGCAACACCATCCTGATAATGACTTCCAACGTCGGGAGCCGCGACATCGAGCAGTACGGCAACGGCATCGGCTTCAACACTGCGGGGAAGGACATCGGCAGGGAAAAGACCTCGATTCTCGAAAAGGCCGTCAAAAAGGCTTTCCCTCCGGAGTTCCTCAACAGGGTGGACGAGAAAGTGTTCTTCAACTCCTTGGGCAAGGACGACATCGGAAAAATCATCGACATCGAACTGCGCAGGCTCCGGGCAAGGGCGGCCGAGAACGGCTACGAGATAGCCATCACCCCTACCGCAAAGAAATTCGTGGCGGACGCAGGGTATGACCCGGCATACGGGGCAAGACCGCTCAAGAGGGCTATAATGAGATACATAGAGGACCCGGTATCGGAGTTCATCATAGCGGACCGCGCACTTGGCAAGAAGCCGTCATCCGACGGCGGACTGCGCAGGCTCCGGGTGACTCTCACTCCGGACAGGGAGAACACTACGGTCTCGTTACAGCAGTGATTTCGAGCCCGAGGTCGGAGATGATTTCCTCAAGGGTGAGGAGGGAAGCCTCCGACGAGATGACGGTATTGAGGACATCGGTATTGTAATCTGTGTTTCTCATAACTCAAAAATGTTTGTGAAAGAAAGGCTCTTCCGTGATTTCTGTTGCAAAGGTACCGCACGCTTGCGCAAAATCATTTCACAAGCTACAATTATTTGAAAAAAATGAACCAGTTCAGTACAAAAATCGCAATATTCGACCTCGACGGCACCCTACTCGATACCGTTGAGGACCTCGGAATGGCCACAAACCACGCGCTCGGGGTCCTCGGATTCCCGGAGCACCCTGTTGAGGCCTACAAGATTTTCTGCGGAAGGGGCATCTACAATCTGTTCCGGAGCGCGCTGCCGCAGGACGCGGCCACTGAAGAAAACGTGGCCAGGATGGCCTCCCTCTTCATCCCGTATTACGATGCGCACAAATGCGACCGCACCGTGCCGTATCCCGGAATTCCCGAAATGCTGGAACGGCTGTCCGCCGAGGGGGTGAGGCTTGCCGTGGCCTCCAACAAGTATCAGGACGGGGCGGAAAAGATCATAAGGCATTATTTCGGCAAATATGACTTTGTCAGGGTGCTCGGCCAGCGCGAAGGCCTGCCCATCAAGCCGGACCCTGCAATCGTCGGGGAGATCCTGTCATGCGTCCCCGGCACAAGAAAGGAAGAAACTGTGTATTGCGGTGATTCAGACGTGGATATGAAGACCGGCATCAATGCCGGCGTCCGCACCGTCGGGGTGACCTGGGGATTCCGCGGCAGGGCCGAACTCGAGGCATATTCCCCGTGGAGAATAGCCGATACTGCAGAAGAACTTACAACCTTCATATTGGAACAATGGAAAGCGAAAGAAGCATAGACAGGCTGGCCCGGTACATTATGGGTGCAGCGGCAGCGGCCATAATCCTGGTCATCTGCTGGTATTTCAAGAGCGTGATTGTGGCAGTCATAGCAGCCGCAGTCGTATCCCTCATAGGCATCCCGCTGAAAAATCTGCTCGGCAAAATCCGTATCAGGGGGAAATGCCTGCCCAATGCCCTGCGCGCGGTGATTGCCCTCGCCCTCATCATCATCCTGGTACTGGGCATTGTGACGCAGATTGTGCCTGTTGCCTACAGCATCATCATGAACATATCGTCCAATTTCCAGTCCGCCTCGATTTCATCGGCTTCGTTCTCGACGATGATAAGCGAGCTCAACAGCTGGATGATAAGCCGTTTCCCTTCCCTTGGCAATGACTGGAGCATTGTGGACACAATCGTCTCATTCTTCAAGGACCAGTTCAATCCGGCATCACTGACCACAATGGTAGGCTCTGTCGCATCTACAATCGGCTCGGTCGCCATCGGGGCATTCTCGGTGCTGTTCATCAGCTTCTTCTTCATCAAGGACGAGCATCTCTTCAGGAGCATTGTCGGCGCAATCGTGCCGGACAGGTACGAGGAAAAGGCAATGGAGACCATCGGGGACATCGAGAAACTGCTTTCCCGCTATTTTGTCGGGCTTATGATTGAAATCACCGGTGTGGCCCTGATCAGTTTCACGGGACTGTGGCTCGTGGCAAGACTCGGTGTGACCACGGCGCTGGGCATCGCTTTCATGACAGGCATCCTCAATGTCATCCCGTATGTCGGGCCGTGGATCGGCGGGGCTATCGGGACCGTGCTCGGAGTGATTCTCAAGTACAGCTCAGCCGCCGCAACGGGAGGGAATATGGACATCCTGATGGTCATCATCACCCTCGTGGCGATTTTTACCTTCACACAGATGATCGACAATTTCTTTTTCCAGCCGGTCATCTACTCTACCAGCATAAAATCAAGCCCGCTTGAGATTTTCATCGTGCTGATTGTGGCAAGCAACATCGGGGGCATCATCGGTATGCTGCTCGCTATTCCGGCATATACCGTAGTAAGGGTGATTGCAGCGCATTTCTTCGGCAATGTCAAGGCAATCCGCCGCCTGATGGCAGCCACTTCAGAGGAGGCTTAGGGCCTCCGGATTATATTTTCAAAACACTTCAAACAGTTCATTATGAATACCAAAAGATTTATTTCAACAATATTGGCAGTCTGCGCGCTTGCGCTTACGGTGCGCGCGCAGAATCTTTCCGGCACCTACCTTTTTGAGCACAGGGACACCTGCGACCTCTATATGGATGTCTATGAGCCGTCTCCGGGAAGTATCACCTCATATGACGGTAAGGAAAAACCGACCATCCTGTTTGTGTTCGGAGGCGGTTTCATCCGCGGCGAGCGTTCGCACGAAAGCTACCTTGAATGGTTCAGGATGCTGAATGACAGCGGCTACAGGCTCATTACCGTGGATTACCGACTGGGGCTCAAGGGTGTGGACATGAGTTTCAGTCCGCTGAAGATTTTTGCCACCGCCAGAGCTACAAGACACGCGGTCGAGATGGCTGTGGAAGATGTGTTTTCCGCGACATCGTTCATCCTGGACAATGCTGACGAACTCGGGGTGGATCCGGGCAACATCGTGATTGCAGGCAGCAGCGCCGGAGCCATGACAGCACTTGCGGCAGAGCAGGAAATCTGCAACCGCACCGCCCTTGCATCTGTTCTTCCGGAAGGGTTCAACTACGCCGGGGTGATGTCATTTGCCGGAGCCATCGTCTCCGACACCGGCAAGGTGAAGTACAGAAGCGAGCCTTGCCCGATGCTGCTCCTTCACGGAACGGCCGACAAGACAGTCAATTACAAGAAGATCCATTTCGGGAAATACGGCATTTTCGGGTCCTCGGTCCTTGCGTCACTGGCAAAGAAGAAGGGCTACAGCTACAATATCTACCGCTACAGGGACCACGGCCACGACATTGCCGACAATATGCAGCATCTGTGGCGCGAGCAGCAGTGGTTCCTTGAGAGGAACGTGATGGAAGGCCAGAGGCGCATTGTGGACGCCTTCGTGGACGACCCTACGGTCCCGGCCTGGGATGCAGCCACGCTGGACAGCCTGTATTAGAAGCGTTAAAGAGGCTCAAGGGCATAAACTGCTCCGGGCGTGGCACTTCCTGCCCGGACCAGCTCGCCAGGGTGCTGGAAGCCGCTATCTCAGACTGATCTGAAGAGGCTCTGACCACAGTGTTATCTTAATGCAACGTGGATCAGCCAAACCACTCTGAGAGCTTGTCCTTGGCCTTCTGCTCGATGGCGGGGGTGATGGATTTGCTGATTTTGCCAAGCGCGAAAAGAAGGGCTGCGGCATCATCGGTAAAGCCTGCAACCGGGATGAAGTCCGGGATAAGGTCCACCGGCAGGATAAGATAGCCCAAAGCACCGGCAATCAGGGCCTTGTCCTGGATGGAAACCTCGTCTGACGCCATCACATAATAGAGAAGCAGTGCCCTGTAGGTCACCTCCTTGCCCAGTTTGTTGAAAACCTTCTTGAGCTTGGCCCAGAATTCCGATTCGGAGAAATGACTCCCGTAATCCTGCAGGTTTCCTGGAGCAGGCACGTTTGACTCGCTCTGATTGACTTGATCGTCAGGATAATAATCGTCGTTCATATCTGATTGATTTGTTACGCCGGGTAATGCAACGGTTCCGGAATGACCGTCACTGCTTTTCCATCCACCCGAGATATCCGGTGCCGAGCTCGATGACGGCATATTTCCCGGAGAGGACGGATGCGGCCTTCTTGCTCCTGTTGCCGCTGCGGCAATACAGAGCAATGGTCCTGCCCTCCGGAACGGCTTCCGCAACCTTTTCCTCAAAACCGTCCTGAAGCACATCAATATTGAGTGCCTCCCCGATATGGCCCTGCCGATATTCTTCGGCAGTCCTTACATCAAGCAGCACGACGCTTGTGTCGGCAATCACCTTTGCAAATTCTTCCGTATCCACCGTCCTGAATCTGCCGGACTGCGCATTGCAGCCGTTCATCCCCAATATAGAGCACAGAAAACCCATAATCAAATATCTTTTCATCACAACCGTTTTTGCAAAGATAATCCGCCCCGGCAACAAACGCAAAAAATAGAGGGATATATTGAGAAAAATATCTACCTTTGACAAGTATTGCGGGAGATGCCCGGATACAAAGTGTGAAACATTGGGAATTCAACAATTAACTACAAAATTACTTTTATTATGAAAAAATACGTATGTGATGTCTGCGGATGGGAGTATGATCCCGAAGCAGGGTATCCGGAAGGCGGGATCGCTCCCGGAACAGCTTTTGAAGACCTTCCTGAGGATTTCGTCTGCCCGCTTTGCGGCGTGGGCAAGGATCAGTTTTCGGCTGAATAATGTCTGAAAGTTGAACTGTTAAATGTTATCATAATGATCAGCAAGAAAATGCAGGAGGCGATCAACGCCCAGATCAATGCGGAGATGTGGTCCGCATACCTTTACCTCGCAATGTCCATGGATGCGGCCGAGCACGGCCTCAAGGGTGTTGCCAATTGGTTCAGAAAGCAGTATGAAGAGGAGATGGAGCACGCTTTCAAGTTCGTGGGCTATCTCCAGAGCCAGCTCTGCCATGTGGAACTGGCCCCGATTGCAGAGTTCCCGACTTCCTGGGACGGATGTCCTCTGAAGATGTTCGAGAATGCTCTCGCACATGAGAAGAAAGTCACCGGAATGATCAACAATCTCTGCGATATCGCAGCCGCCGACAAGGACTATGCTACAAGCATTTTCCTCCAGTGGTATGTGACCGAGCAGATTGAAGAGGAAGCCAACTGCCAGGATGCCATCGACGCCCTCAAGATGATCGGGGACGACAAGGCCGCCTTCTACATGTATGACAGCAAGCTTGCATCAAGGTAGCAGACCATTATGTGATTTTTGAAGATTACTGAATGACGCAAAAGGGCGACGGAGTTTCCGCCGCCTTTTTTAATTCAAATCCCGAAGGTTTCGCCCGGGTTCGGTCCCTCCAATACGCAAAAAAGCCCTGAATTTCTTCAGGACTTTTTGCGGTGCGGAAGGGACTCGAACCCTCGACCTCCGGCGTGACAGGCCGGCATTCTAACCAGCTGAACTACCGCACCAGGGAGTTCGCTGTGAGGTTTCCCTCAAACGCGGATGCAAATATACGCATATTTTTTCAACTTCCAAGGATTTTTTTTATTATTTTTGAAAAAAATCAAAAAAACATACCATGCTTGACAAAGAACGCGGCTTGTACATAGCCCACAGCGACAACGGACCTATCAGCATCTGCGGCAGGATGGCCAGCCGCCACGGCCTTATTGCCGGTGCCACCGGAACAGGCAAAACCGTTACCCTCCAGGTACTTGCAGAAACTTTCAGCCAGGCGGGAGTCCCCTGCTTCATGGCAGATATGAAAGGCGACCTCTCCGGAATCAGCCAACCCGGCCGGATGAGCGGCTTCATTGAAAAGAGAATGCCCGAATTCGGCATCCAGGATCCCGTTTTCTCAGGTTGCCCGGTCCGTTTCTATGACGTTTACGGCGAACAGGGCCACCCCCTCAGGGCCAGCGTCTCCTCCCTCGGCCCCCAGCTCCTTTCCCGCCTTATGGGCCTCAACGACACCCAGAGCGGCGTTCTCAACATAGTCTTCCGCATCGCCGACGACCGCGGGCTTCTCATCATAGACATGAAGGACCTCCGCGCGATGCTCAACTACACGGCGCAGCACGCATCCGAATTCACTACGGCATACGGCAACATCACCTCCGCCAGCATCGGAGCCATCCAGCGTGCCCTGCTCGAACTTGAAAACCAGGGTGCTGGCATATTCTTCGGAGAACCCGAATTCGACATCTACGACCTGATGCAGTGTGAAAACGGTCGCGGGGTGATGAACGTCCTCGCCGCCGACAGGCTGATGCTCAACCCGAAGCTCTACTCCACCTTCCTGCTCTGGCTCCTGTCCGACCTGTACGCCCGGCTTCCGGAAGTGGGCGAAACCGATTTGCCGAAGCTCGTATTCTTCTTCGACGAGGCCCATATGCTCTTCGACGACACCCCGAAAGCTCTTGTGGACAAAATCGAGCAGGTCATCCGCCTCATCAGGAGCAAGGGTGTAGGAGTATATTTCATCTCGCAGCTGCCAAGCGACATCCCGGAGAACATTCTCGGCCAGCTCGGCAACAGGATCCAGCACGCCCTCAGGGCATACACCCCGAAAGACCAGAAGGCGGTCAAGGCCGCCGCGACCACCTTCCGTGCCAACCCTGCATTCAAGACAGAAGAAGCCATCCTCGGACTCGGCACGGGTGAAGCCCTCATCTCACTGCTTGACGAAAAGGGGGCTCCAGGCATTGTGGAACAGGCCAAAATCCTCTTCCCGCTGAGCCAGATTGGAGCCATCACCCCGGAGCAGCGCACGGAAATAATCAGGAAATCACGTCTTTACGGACGATATGAAAATGCCGTTGACCGTGAAAGCGCATTCGAAGTCCTGCTGAAACAGAGCGAAGAAGAGGCAAAGGCAGCGGAAGAACAGCGCCTGAAGGAAGAAGAGGAGCGCGCCCGCAAGGAGCAGGAGAAGGCAGAATCCAAAAAAGGCGGTAAAAAAGAGAAAACACTCGGCAGCGTGATTGCGGCATCGGTAGTGACTGCCGTATCGGCAAGCATCGCAAAAAGCGTCGGCAACTCTGTCAGCAATGCGCTCGGCGGAAAGAAGACCTCATCATCAAGGAAAAAGAGCACGACAGGGAAAGTGGTCAGCGACACGGCAACCGCAGTCACAAGGTCGCTCTGCCGCAGCATACTCGGCAACCTTATAAAGTAGGATTCCCGACAGGAATCCGGGGCAACAGACACGGACACCCCGGGTTGCCATCAATCAAAAACCTATGACGCTTTCGGAGTAAACCTGCTCAGGACATTCTCGGCATAGGTCTTGGTAATCGCGATAGGAGGGATGGCATCGTTCTCGAGATCGAGTTCGTAGCCGTCCTTCTCTTTACGCAGTACCTTGACCTTGTCCATATTGACGATGTACTTCCTGTGGCACCTCACGAGGCTGCTTCCGCGGAAACTCTCCTCTACAGTCTTGAGGCGGCAGCGTATCATATACTTTTTGAGATTGCCTTTATTGTCCGAATACCAGACAATGATGTAGTTGTCATCCGACTCGATATAGAAGAGGTTGGAAAGGCTCACGGAAAGCTTCATCACCCCGTTGTTGTCATAAAGGGTTATCTTCTGCACGCCCTTGCTGGGAGCAGAAGCCTCGTCGGAGACAATGTCACTGGTGTTCATCAGACGGATAGTATTGGTCATATCCGCAAGCGCAAAAAACATCCCGGCAAGGATATAGGGGAAAATCAGGGACACGAGACAGTAGCAGAAAGCCCTGTAGATGATGTACCAGAAATTGCTGTTTTCAAGCGAGATGACCCCGAGAGTCTCCCCCTGCAGGGTAAAGCAGGTGTACATCACGCTTATCAGCACCACCTCCGCCATATTCCACAATATGTACTGGATGTAAGTCATCTGGATAATGCCGCGCGTGGCGTACATCACCCTCTTGCTGATAATTATGATGATGAGACTGAGTGTAAAGAATGCCGCCGTGAAGGCAAAGGACTTGGAACCGCCGAGCCCGAACCACGCATTGCGGGAGAACGGGATGGTCACAAGCATAAACACAACTGAAAACAGCGCCGTGAATGTCACGGTGGCAATCAACTGGTATTTTGCCCGCAAAAACTCGGGTATTTTCTTTCCAAGAATACTCATAAGCAACCACAAATATAAAAAGATTTCATCAAATCTTGATAAAAAAGCATATCAGGTGCATATCCGATTTCGCCACAAATGGGAGCAATACGCCACCGCAGGACGTCTTTAGACCACATTACGCAGTCCCCTGCCACAAAGATTTTCACACATAGATACGCGCGTATATATTTGCAACGTGGAAGTTTCGGAAGCTGTCCGGTTCCCTGCCGGTACAATCAGCGGGATCCATTGACAATGACAGGCAGCTTCATATCCTGAACCTATTTTTAATTTCCCAGGTCCCTCCGGGCGGCCTGGACAAAAAAACTGACAGAATGAGAATCATCGGAACCGGAAGCGCCATTCCGAAAATGGCAGTCACCAACGATATGCTGTCCCAATTCCTGGACACGAGCGACGAATGGATTGTTCCACGCACCGGCATACGTACCCGCCACGTCATAACTGACGAAAAACTCGAAGACCTCGGCACACTGGCCGCCTCCAGGGCGCTCGAAATGGCCGGACTCAGGGCTGAAGACATAGACTTTTTCCTCTGCTCCAACGTCATCTGCGAATACGCAACACCGAGCCTGAGCTGCATCATCGCATCAAAGCTCGGGATCACGGCCCCGTGCATCGACATCAACTGCGCCTGCCCGGGATTCCTCTACGCAATGGACATCGCCGAGACCTACTACAAAGCGGGAAAGGCCAGGAATGTGCTGATTGTCTGCGCCGAGGAACCGACCAAGATGTGTGACTGGAACGACCGCAGCACCTGCGTGCTGTTCGGCGACGGGGCCGCTGCTGCCGTACTCGGACCGGGAGAGAACATACTCGGCACCAGGCTCCACAGCCAGCCTGCACCGGACAAGATCTGGGAGACCATCCCGCTGAACTCCACCCCGTACAGCCAGACCTGCACAAGCGCCGTTCCCCTCCAGATGAAGGGCCGCGAAGTCTTCAAATTTGCCGTCAACGCATCCACGACAGAGGTCGAGGCGCTCCTCAAGGAACTCGGAATGACCAAGGAGCAGGTATCCTGGTACATGGTCCATCAGGCCAACATACGCATCATCGATGCCATCAAGCAGTATCTCGGCGAGCCGGAGGAAAAATTCCCCACCAACATCCACGACCACGGCAACTCATCTTCGGCATCCTGCCTCATCCTTCTGGACGAATGCAACAGGAAAGGCCTTTTCAAGGAAGGTGACATACTGGTATTCAGCGCATTCGGCGCTGGACTTCTCTCCGCCGCTGCGGTGGTGAGATGGTAAAGGAACATACCCGGACCTGCACATAAAAATAAAAATAGTATATTTGTAGGTTCAAAATCATAGTAAAAGATTATGATCAAAAGTAAGATTTGTGAGATTTTGGGTATCCAATACCCGATTTTTCAGGGCGGTATGGCATGGATTGCCGACGCCAAACTTGCTGCAGCCGTATCCAACGCGGGCGGACTCGGAATCATCTCGTCCATCAACTTCGGGACCGAGGCAGTGCGCGATGAGATACGCAAATGCAGGGAACTGACCGACAAGCCATTCGGCGTCAACATCATGCTTCAGGCGCCTAATGCTGCGGAAGTGGCTGACATGCTCATCGAAGAAGGCATCAAGGTCGTAACGACCGGAGCCGGTTCTCCAAGCGCATATATGGAAAAATGGAAGGCTGCCGGCATCAAGGTCATTCCGGTAGTCGCATCGGTAGCCTACGCGCTCAAGATGCAGGAACTCGGAGCAACGGCCGTTATCGCAGAAGGCGCCGAATCCGGCGGCCACATAGGCGACATCCACACCATGGCCCTTGTGCCACAGGTGATTGACGCCCTCGACATCCCGGTTCTCGCAGCCGGAGGTATCTTTGACGGACGCGGTGCAGCAGCAGCATTCATGCTCGGAGCCTGCGGAGTGCAGGTCGGCACGAGATTCCTCATCGCTGACGAATGCCATGTCCACGAAGTTTACAAGGAGAAGCTCATCAAGGCCTCTGACGTGAGCACCATCATCACGGGAAAATCCCTCGGGGATGCCTGCAGGTGCCTCAAGACCCCATTCTCAAAGAAATTCTTCAAGATGGAGTACGACCCGGAAGTGCCTAATGAGGAAGTTCTCAAATTCGGCACGGGAGCAGTGCGCAAGGCCGTATTTGACGGCAACCTCAGCGAGGGAAGCTTCCTTGCGGGCGAAGTTTCCGGCATGATTACCAAAAAGGAAAAGGCCGGCGACATCGTGCGTGACATAATGGAAGGCGCCGAAAAACTCCTTTCAGGTGCCGGATGTCTTATCAGCAAATAAACAAAACCCAACACAGAAATGAGCAACAACAAACGAGTGGTGATTACCGGAATGGGCGTTGTATCCGCGATCGGAAACGATGTTCCTACATTTTGGGAAAACCTCAAGAAGGGCGTCTGCGGAATCGATTTCATCAATGAATTCCCTACCGACGCGCTTCCTGTCCGCATTGCCGGCAAGATCAAGAATTTCGAACCGGAGAAATACGGAATGGACAAAAGTTTCATCCGCAAGCAGGCTTTGTTCAGCCAGTACGGTATGGCAGCCGCATATCAGGCAGTGGCCCAGTCAGGGCTCATCTCCGAAGGCGAAGGCCAGAATATCGACCCTCTGAGGCTCGGTGTCTATGTAGGTTCGGGAATCGGCGGATTCGAAATACAGTACAGGGAAACCGCCAAAATGGTTGAAGACCCGTCGGGACAGTGGATTTCTCCGCTCTTCATCCCGACAATGATCTCCAACATAGCAGCAGGCAACATTGCCATCAAATTCCACGCTGAAGGTCCGTGCATCGACGTTGTGACCGCATGCGCCACCTCCACCAACTCCATCGGAGAGGCCTACAGGGCCATCAAGCACGGCTATGCCGACGCTATCATCGCCGGAGGCTGCGAGGCTGCGACCATTCCGCTCGGAATCTGCGGATTTGCCAACGCCAAGGCTCTCTCCCACGCCACCGACCCGAAATACGCTTCGCTTCCGTTCAATGCCAACAGGGGCGGATTCGTAATGGGCGACGGA
Source organism: uncultured Bacteroidales bacterium (assembly GCA_945868745.1). Classification (GTDB taxonomy): domain Bacteria; phylum Bacteroidota; class Bacteroidia; order Bacteroidales; family UBA932; genus Cryptobacteroides. The sequence goes on along the minus strand of CAMBMK010000012.1, from coordinate 23,992 downwards.
GCCGGAATAATGGTTCTGGAAGAGCTTGAGCACGCAAAGGAGCGCGGTGCGGAGATTCTCGGAGAAATCGTCGGCTACGGCAACACCTGCGACGCATACCACGCAACTGCACCGAGGCCTGACGGCACAACCCAGGCTGCCTGCCTGCGCATAGCGCTCGAAGAAGCCGGATTTGACCAGTCGAAAGACAATCTCTACATCAATGCACACGGCACCGGCACAAAGCTCAACGACGTTGCAGAAACCAAAGCCTACAAACTCGCCCTCGGCGATTTCGCATACAAGGCACACATCACTTCCATCAAGGCCATGACCGGCCATATGCTCGGCGCTGCCGGTGCAGTGGAAGCCATCACCACAATGCTTTCCCTCAACGAAGGCATAGTGACTCCGACAATCAACCTCGATTGCCCGGATCCTGAATGCGACCTTGACTACACACCAAACACCGCTGTCAGGAGCGACATCACCCTCGGAATTTCCGACTCACTCGGATTCGGAGGCCACGATGCCTGCCTCGCGCTCAGGAAATACAACGGATAGTACCGACAAAGACGTTAAAACCAAACCGCAATGAACAAGGAAGAAATCAAAAAGTATCTTCCCCATAGGGAGCCTATGCTCCTGATTGAGGAAAGCTACATCGATGAGGAGGGAGTGGGACACTCCAAATACCGCATCAAGGAAGACGAATTTTTCACAAGGGGACACTTTCCGGGCAACCCGATTGTACCTGGCGTAATCCAGTGCGAGATAATGGCACAGAGCTGCGCAATCCTCGTGAAAGACGAGATTCCGGGACATATGACCCTCTACGCAGGACTTGACCACGTCAAATTCAAGAATATGGTCCGTCCGGGAGACCTCTGCGAGATTACCGCAAAGCTGGTTTCCAGAAGGGATGCAGGTGCAAGTTCATTATTCTTCTGCAGCGCAAAGCTTGAAGTCAACGGCAAACTCTGCTGCAAGGGAGACCTGAGTTTCGCTCTTGTTCCCATCGCAGACAAACAATAAAAAAATCAGGCTGGCCACAAGGTCAGCCTGTTTTCTTTCTTATGGCATGAAGCCGCCGGCAATCGGCACACGGCTATTCGTGATTGGCAAACCTTGTCTGCGCAAGTGCCTCCCACTTTGTGCCGGGACGGCCGTAATTGGCATAAGGATAGATTGAAATGCCCCCTCTTGGAGTGAAGTAACCCGTCACCTCGATGTATTTCGGGTCCATCAGGCGTATGAGGTCCTTCATTATCTTGTTGACGCAGTCCTCGTGGAAATCCCCGTGGTTGCGGAAGCTGAAAAGGTAGAGCTTGAGGCTCTTGCTTTCAACCATCTTGACGTCAGGCACATAGCTGATGCGGATTTCAGCAAAGTCCGGCTGTCCCGTAATCGGGCAAAGAGAAGTGAATTCCGGGCAGTTGAACCTGACCCAATAGTCATTGTCACGGTGCCTGTTCTCAAATGTCTCAAGCACCTCCGGAGCATAGTCCTGACAGTACTCCGTCTTCCTGCCGAGAGCCTTCAGGCCCTCCGATTCCCTGCCTTCAGCCATCATTCGCCCGCCTCCTTCAGACGCTCCGCATTCTCTGCAATCTGCAGCTGGTCAATGCATTCCTGTATATCACCGTCCATAAAGAGAGGGAGATTGTACATGGACCAGTTGATACGGTGGTCGGTCACGCGCGACTGCGGATAATTGTAGGTGCGGATCTTGGCGGAACGGTCACCGGTCGAAACCATGGTCTTGCGCTTTGCGGCTATGCTGTCGAGATACTTCTGGTGCTCCATATTGTAGAGCCTGGTACGGAGCTCCTCCAGCGCACGGTCATAGTTCTTCAGCTGGGAGCGCTCCTCCTGACACTGCACCACGATACCCGACGGGATATGGGTAAGGCGCACAGCCGAATATGTGGTGTTGACACCCTGGCCTCCAGGACCGGAAGAGCAGTAGGTATCCTTGCGTATGTCGCTCATATTGAGCTCAATGTCAAACTCTCCGGCCTCCGGGAACACAGCCACCGATGCCGCCGAGGTCTGGATGCGGCCCTGGGTCTCGGTCTGCGGCACGCGCTGGACGCGGTGCACTCCCGACTCGTATTTCATCACACCGTACACCCCGTCGGAGCTGCTGCTGAGCTTGAAGACAATCTGCTTGTATCCGCCGGAAGTGCCAGGGGTCTGGTCGGTAACCTCCAGTTTCCACCCCTTCGACTCCGCAAACTTGGTGTACATGCGGAAAAGGTCGCCCGCAAAGATTGCAGCCTCGTCACCTCCAGTACCTCCACGTATCTCGACCATGGCATTCTTGCCGTCGTCAGGGTCGGCCGGGATGAGCAGAAGCTTGATGTCCTGCTCCATCTGCGGTATTTTCGGCTCTATTCCGGAGATTTCCTCACGGGCCATCTCCTTGAGATCCTCGTCCTTTTCATTGAGCATTATATCCTTTGCGCTGGCGAGGTCGTCGAGCATCTTCTTATACTGGAGACCTGCCCTGATGATAGGCTCAAGCTCCTTGTAGTCCTTGTTGAGCTGGACATATCTTTTCATATCGGACATCACCTCCGGATCGGAAAGTTGTTTCTGGAGGGATTCGTACTTGTCCTGAAGGCTGAGCACCTTTTCAAGTAGTGTTGTTGCCATAACTGGTTTCTATATTGATTTTATGTAGCAGCGGCGTCTCATATACAGCTCATTGTCGTATTTTGACCATACGTGCGCCGCCGAATTGTTCTCTATCTGCGGATTGGTGATTGCCGTCTTCACACCGGCATTGCGGATTTTCTGCGAAAGGATGACATGGAAAACGGAAGAAATGCCGGTATTCTGCCATTTAGGGACCGCCCCGTTGATCATAAGGTCCACGGTATCATTCTTTTTCGAGGCAATCGCCTTGAGAAGGTGGAACCATCCGAACGGGAAAAGCTTTCCACCGGCCTTCTGGAGAGCCCGCGAGATGCTCGGGAACACAATCCCGAATGCCGCCAGCTCACCGTTTTCGTCCACCAGCACCGAGCTGAGACGGTCGCTGATGAAAGGCATCGACGCCTTTGCCTCCTCCCCTATCTCTTCATCTGTGAACGGGATGAAATTATAGACCGACTCGGAGAAACTGCTGTTATAGACATCGAAGAAATTCCTGACCGTGTCGGCATCCTTCTTGAGAGAGTCTATACTGCCTTCGTTAAGGTTGTACCTTTTCTTCATAACCTCTGAAAGACGGACAATCTTTTCCGGCATCTCCTGGTCCACTGGCACCTTGTACTGCACCCAGTCACATTCCTTCGCATATCCGAGCTTCTCCACCAGCTCGCTATAGTACGGATAGTTGTATATGCAGTTGAAAGGAGGCACATTCCCGAAACCTTCCACCAGCATTCCCTGCTTGCCGAGCGTATTGTAGTAGAGCGGGCCGTGGATTTCATCCATCCCGTTATCCTTCGCCCAGGTCTCGGCGGTATCCAGGAGAAGCTTTGCGGCTTCAAGGTCATTTATGACGTCGAACCACCCGAAACGGGCGCGGCTCTTGCCGTAACGTTCATTGTACCTTGGATTTATCATTGCGCAGATACGGCCGGCCACCTTGCCGGCAGCATCACGCAGAAGCCACATCTTCCTCCGGCAATACTTCAGGGAAGACACTTTGGTCAGGGAATTCTTCTGGTCGGAGTGCAGCGCCGGCACATATTGCGGACAATCCTTGTAGAGAATGTCCGGAAAACTGATGAACTGTCCGAGCTGCCTTCCGGTTGTTACCTCTTCGACTCTATACATTACAGGGTTATTGATTCCGTACACGCGGAGATATGTTCAATTTACAAAGATAATCAATTCTTTGGAGTTTTCATCAGAAAACCGCTAAAGGCCCTTGCTTTTGGCCTCGTCCCAGATCGCGTCCATCTGCGAAAGGCTCATCTCATGGAGATTGAGCCCCTTGCGGATAGTCTGCTCCTCGAGATAGGTGAAACGGCGGCGGAACTTGTCGCAGGCCCTCGACAGCGCCGTATCGGGATTGAGCCCGTAGAGCCTTGCGGCATTGATTGTCGCGAACATAAAGTCGCCGAGCTCCTCCTCCGCACGGTCATAAGCCTCCACAAATGCCTGGGAGGAGCCTTCTGCCGGGGCACAGACAGCCTTGTCGGCGTGTCCCTCCTCCCGGTCCATAGCCTCGAGTTCGGTACGCAGTTCGCCGAGCTCCTCATGGACCTTGTCCCATACCTGGCTCTTCTGCTCCCAGTCAAAGCCTACCCCGCGGGCCTTGTCCTGCATGGCGAAAGCCTTCAGCACTGAAGGCATCGAATCCGGCACTCCGGAAAGCACCCGCCTGTTGCCCCCCTTCTCCCTGGTCTTCATCATCTCCCAGTTTTCGCTGACAGCCTCCGCATCCTCCGCTTTCATGGAGCCGAACACGTGGGGATGACGGAAAACCATCTTTTCGCACACCCCGTCAATGACATCGGCCACGTCGTAGCGCCCCTCCTCCTGGGCAATCTTCGAATAGAACACTATATGGAGGAGAACATCCCCGAGCTCCTTGCGAAGCTCCGCCTCATTCTTTTTCAGGACGGCATCACTCAGTTCATAGACCTCCTCCACCGTCATGGGACGCAGGGTATCAATGGTCTGCGCCCTGTTCCACGGGCATTCGGTCCTTAGCTTGTCCATTATGTCGAGCAGGCGCCCGAACTGCTCCATCTTTTCTTCTCTTGTATGCATATGAATAATATGTTTGCAGGTGACAATACTCCGCGTGCGACAACATATGCGGATTATTGTACAAATTTACTAAATTCGCAGAACTTATATAAAAAAGAATAACGATGAAACGCAATAGGATAACGGCTATTTTCGCATTTGCAGCCACAGTCCTCCTTGCATGCGCTTGCAGCAAAGGAAGCGACCACAGGCGTGAGCCCGGAAACGGGGACAACAATAACATAATCGGCAAATATCTGGAAAACCCTTCGTGGACAATCACTTATACAGGAAGAAGCATCGACGTGGGGGAAGACGGCACCTATATTGTCGATATAATCAGTGTCAAATCCTCAGACGAAAAGGACTACTATCTTGACGTCATCGGCAGGACAGAATTCGAAAGCCGCTACCGCGGAAACATCCAGGCATACCTCGAGGACATCGAAATCAACCCCGACTGGGTGTACAGCGGAGATTCCGAAAATGTATTCGACATGCTCGACACCCAGCCGGGAGAATGGATTGCCGTAGCCGTGGAGTCGATCTCCGGGGAAAAGGGCTGGCACTACTCAAAGCTTGAGTTCAGGACCTCCGAGGTGGAATACCGCAAGGACAATTCCTGGAAACTGTCCTACACCCCGAGGGTCACGATCAAGGAAAACGGAAAGGAGGTGATTGTGGACGAAATCAGGGTGACACCAAACGGATGCGACTACAGCTATTATGTGGAACTGGCCTACCCTGAATACCTTGCAGAGAATTATGACGGAAGCGAGGTGGCATTTTTCAATGACGTCCTTGACGGGATTGCAGACACTCTTCCGGAGGACGAAGACTTCGCCGGTGTAGTGTACAACGGGGACGTCAGCATCCAGTTTGACAGGCTCCGCTCCGGCGACTGGACGGCATATGCATTCGGGGTTGACAGAAGGGGCTATCTGACAGGCAACTGGTCCGAGCTCCATTTCGACGCGCCGCAGGAAGAGGCCACCGAAGAGTTCAACAGATGGCTCGGTACCTGGCGCATCGGAGGCCAGGGCGGCGGATACAACTACGACACCGACAGGCCGGTATCCGGCTATTACTACTACGACATCACGGTAAGCAGCTCCGAGAACAACTATTGCTACATCGTCAACGAATGGGAGACAGGCGTCAGCGCAGGCGATTTCGCCAACACCTATTGTCCTGATTATCAATACGAGACATCATTCCTCAAAGAGACAGGCCAGATGCAGTTCAATACCACTTATCTCGGCACCCTCGAAGATGACGAAATCGGAGTGTTTGACGTGATGCTTCTCGGAATGGTCAGCATAGGCAGTGAGGATTACTACATCCTCGACGAAGAGATTCCGATTGCCACGGCAACCCTTTCCGAAGACGGGCAGGAGGCCCAGGTGGCACCGGAGAAAGTGGAGGTTGCACCGGACGGCGGCAAGAGCACCGTATGCACCTTCAAGTCGATGCAGTACATCGACGTAACCGATCATAATCTCTATACCTACAATGACGGTGTCCCTTATCTGCCTATGACAATGGAGAGGCTGTCCTCATCCGCCTCTTCCGTATCACGCCGGGCGGCACGTCCGCTCCCTGCGGAAAGAAGGGTTTCCGGCAGCGGTGCGGCAGGCATGAAAGCCCTATCTCCAGGCAACTGTGCAAGAAGGCATGTTTCTTCCGGCGTATCTTCGAGAAAGCCTTCCGGAAAGGCAGTCCGTCAGGCAAAGAAAGCCTCAGCGGTACAGGCTGCCGGCCGCACGGTCAGGGGTCGCAGGAAGTAAAGACCTTGCGGAATTTCAGGCTCACATTTCCGTCGGGAAAGACCTTCGGCTCCTCGGGGACGAAGCCGAGCTTGACATAGGCATCCCCCTCCGACCAGGAGGCATCGGCATAGCTCATCACATCGTCGGGGGCGACCTCCCGCACGAAAGCCGCAAGCACCTTGCCCATTCCGCCCACTACCCTCATGTCGGTCACGGAGGCATATCTCACCCATTCATAAGACCTTATCTCCCGCCCGTTACGCATCCAGCGGCGGGCCGGGGAGAACATCCCCGCTGCCACGAGCTGTCCCTTGCGCACCCCCCTCTCAACGAAGATGCCATAGCAGTACCTTCCCCGGGTGTCCCCAAGGGAATGGTATCTGGCAAAGAACGCCGCGGCTGTAGGACGGTCTATCCTGCGCACAGAGCAGTTGCGCGCAAAAACACTTTCGAAACAGTCTTCGGAGGCTGTGAGATTTATCGGCATAACGGTGCAAAAATACAACTTTTGATGAACAAAAAATATTATATTTGTGAATCAAACGGAAACAGTTAACAAACAGCAATATGATCAACATCAATCTGGAGGGATGCAGCTCCTTTGTCAATCCTGCACAATTTGAAGAATATACCCGGAAGGCACTTGCCGCATTCGACACCCTCGCCTCAGAGCAGGGTGCAGGCAACGATTTCCTCGGATGGAAGCATCTCCCGTCGGAGACTCTCGACCCGTCCTGCGGAAAGGCTGAAAAGGGTTATCCGGTCCCTGCAACCCCTGCAGGCCTTCTCGAAGAATGTGAAAAGGTCAAGGAACTCTGGAAAGCAAAGGGCGTTGACCTGGTGATTGTCATCGGCATCGGAGGCTCATATCTCGGGGCACGCTGCGCAATCGAGGCCCTCTCGCACAACTTCTCCAAGCTTCTCGCAAAGAAGGACAATCCTGACGTGGTCTTTGCCGGCAACAATCTCTCCGAAGAGTATGTGGCTGAGCTCATGGACCTTGCGGCAGAGCGCAACACCGCCTGCGTGGTCATCTCCAAGTCAGGCACCACCACCGAGCCGGCCGTAGTTTTCCGTCTCGTCAAGGAATTCATCGAGAAAAATTACAAGGATGCATCCGAGCGTATCGTGGCCGTGACCGATGCTGCCCGCGGAGCTCTCAAGACACTCTCCACCCAGGAAGGCTACAAGACATTCGTTGTCCCGGACAATGTGGGAGGCCGTTTCTCAGTCCTCACCCCTGTGGGCCTCATCCCGATTGCACTCGCAGGCTTCAACATCAGGGAGATGCTCGAAGGCGCCCGCGAAATGGAAAATGAACTCTCAAAGAGATGCGGATGCAACCCTGCCGTGCAGTACGCTGCAATGAGGAACCTCCTCTACTCCGAATACGGCAAGAAAATCGAGATTATGGTCAGCTACAACCCTAAGTTCCAGTATCTTGCAGAATGGTGGAAGCAGCTTTACGGAGAGTCTGAAGGCAAGGACGGCAAGGGCATCTTCCCTGCTTCTGTCAACAACACCGCCGACCTCCACTCCATGGGCCAGTTCATTCAGGAAGGCGACCGCGTGATGTTCGAGACTGTGGTCAACATCCGCAAGTCCAACCGCGAAGTCATCATCGGCAGCGACCCGCAGAACCTTGACCAGCTCAACTTCCTCGCCGGCAAGAACGTGGAGCACTGCAACGCAATGGCACAGCTCGGCACAAGGCTCGCCCACATCGACGGAGGCGTGCCGCAGATTGAGATTTCCGTTGAACGCATAAACGAAAGGACCCTCGGAGAGCTCTTCTACTTCTTTGAGTTCGCCTGCGGAGTAAGCGCCTACACCCTCGGAGTCAATCCGTTCAACCAGCCTGGCGTGGAGGCATACAAGAAGAATATGTTTGCCCTTCTCGACAAGCCCGGTTACGAAGAGGCTTCAAAGGCCATCCGCGAACGTCTTGCATAACAGGCATTCCGCCGAAAAAGCCGAACGCCGCTCTCCGGTTGGGAGAGCGGCGTTTTCCGATTCTGCAGGAAAGCTATTCGTCAACGACATTCTTGAGAGCCTCACGGATTTTGCCCTCGATCTCCTCGGCAAGCTCCGCATTGTCTGTAAGAAGCTGCTTGGTGGCCTCACGACCCTGCGCAAGCTTCTGCTCATTGTAGCTGAACCACGATCCGCTCTTTCCCACGATACCCATCTCCACACCGAGGTCCACAATCTCCCCGATTCTGGAAATGCCCTGGCCATAGACAATGTCAAACTCCGCCTTCTTGAAAGGAGGAGCCATCTTGTTCTTGACGACCTTTACCTTGGTGCGGTTGCCCAGCGCCTCCTCGCCGTCCTTGATCTGGGTGGTACGGCGCACGTCAAGACGTACGGAAGCATAAAACTTGAGCGCATTGCCGCCGGTCGTGGTCTCAGGGTTGCCGAACATCACTCCGATCTTCTCACGGAGCTGGTTGATGAAAATGCAGCAGGTGTTGGTCTTGCTGATATTTGCAGTAAGCTTCCTGAGTGCCTGGCTCATGAGCCTTGCCTGGAGGCCGACCTTGTTGTCGCCCATCTCGCCCTCAATCTCCGCCTTCGGAGTGAGCGCAGCCACGGAGTCGATCACTATGATGTCGATGGCTCCGGAACGGATGAGATTGTCGGCGATTTCGAGCGCCTGCTCCCCATTGTCCGGCTGCGAGATGAGGAGTGACTCCAGATCCACGCCCAACGATTTGGCATAGGAGCGGTCAAAGGCGTGCTCCGCATCGATGATGGCGGCAATGCCTCCGAGCTTCTGCGCCTCAGCAATCGCGTGGATGGCAAGGGTGGTCTTGCCGCTGGACTCAGGTCCGTAAATCTCGATTATCCTTCCGCGCGGATACCCGCCGATGCCGAGGGCATGGTCGAGGGCAATGGAGCCGCTCGGGATAACCTGAACATCGTTTTGTGGCTGATCACCCAGTTTCATGATCGTTCCTTTCCCGAAATCCTTTTCAATCTTGTCGATCGTTGCCTGCAGTGCCTTGAGTTTTCCGGCATTTGCCGCAGCATTGTCCTGAAGTGTTTCTTTAGCCATAAAAAATGATGAAGTTTGTTGGAAGCCTTGCTTCCGGTGATAAAAAACCCGGGCATATTGTCCATTTGTTCCTGGACATCCTACACCCATTCCACAAAGTTAGCGAAAAACCCTTCAATCTGGAAAAAAATTCTTTATTTTTGTAGACGGACTATAATGGATTCAGATGAAGACAAGATTGCTCGGGAAAACGCCCGAAGAGCTCAGGGCGATAGCAGTGGAGGAAGGCCTGCCGGCATTTACCGGCGGACAGATTGCGCAATGGATGTACAAAAAGAAGGTCAGGAGCATCGACGCGATGACCAACATCTCCAAAGCAGGAAGGGAAAGGCTCTCCGAAAAATACGAGGTCGGGGTATCCCCGGTACTGTCCTGCATGGAGTCTTCGGACGGCACAAGAAAATACCTGCTGGAAGTGTCGTGCAGCCACCGCAGCGGTCTCGGGGCGGCAGATTCCGGAGAAGGCCTTGAAAAGAGCGCAGTAGAGGCCGTGATGATTCCGGACGAAGACAGGCGCACCCTCTGCGTATCCTCACAGGCAGGCTGCCGCATGGGATGCAGATTCTGCATGACCGGAAGGCAGGGATTCCACGGCAACCTTTCCGCCGCCGACATCATCTCGCAGTACATCGCCGTTGACGAAAGCGACGACCTCACCAACACCGTCTTCATGGGTATGGGAGAGCCTTTGGACAACTATGAAAACGTCCTTCGCGCCATCACCGTCCTCACGGAGCCGTGGGGGTTCGGATGGAGTCCCAAGCGCATCACGCTCTCCTCAATCGGAGTGCTTCCCAACCTGAGGAGGTTCCTCGACGAGACGAGATGCCATCTTGCCATCAGCCTTCACGACCCTCTCCCGGCGGAAAGGGCGCAGATCATGCCTGTCCAGAAGGCATATCCTCTCCAGGATGTGCTGGACCTCATAAGGCAGTATGATTTCAGCGGCCAGAGAAGGGTGAGCTTCGAATACACGATGTTCTCCGGGCTCAATGATGACAAGGTCCACGCCGATGCCCTCATAAGGCTTCTCCGGGGTATGGAATGCAGGGTGAACCTCATCCGTTTCCACAAGATTCCGGACTTCCCTTACGGCACCTCGCCTGCTCCGGTGATGGAAATGTTCAGGGACAGGCTGTGCAGCGCCGGCATCACCTGCACAATACGCGCCTCCAGGGGCGAAGACATTTACGCCGCGTGCGGGATGCTCGCCGGGCGCCATAACAATGAATGATGAGACACGGGATCCGCATATTGCTCCTGCTTGCAGGTATTCTGGCACTGTCCACCACGGTCAGGGCCCAGAAGGTGCCGTACTCCTACGGCATCGAGGCCGCCTATGACATCGAGGCCGAAAACACAATCAGGGAACGGATGGATTCCATCAGGGCCGGTGGCCGTCCTACGGTCGCACTGGTGCTGAGCGGAGGAGGTGCAAAAGGAGCCGCCCATATCGGAGTGCTGCGCTACCTCGAAAGCATCGGCATGCCGATTGACCTTGTACTTGGCACAAGTATGGGAGGTCTTGTGGGAGGCATGTATGCAGCCGGCTACTCCGCCGGACAGATAGACACAATGATCCGGGCTCTCGACTGGAATATCCTCCTGAGCGACAGGCTGCCCGACAGCTACATCCCGCTATCGGAAAAGCAATACCGGCAGAAATATGTGATCTCGATTCCGTTCTATTATGCCGACAGGAAGAAGGACAAGCTCCATGAAGACCTCATCCACGGGGACGACATCCAGCTGGGTGCCGAGGATTCCAAGTCCATGGGATTGAAAGACAATCTGATGCGCAGTCTTCCCTCCGGCATGGTCTATGGTCACAACGTCAACAACCTCTTCAGCCAGCTTACTGTCGGATATCAGCACGATACGGCTTTCTACGACCTGCCGATACCGTTTGCCTGCATTGCCACCGAGATGGTGACCGCCAAGCCAAAAATATGGTACAGCGGCAAGCTCAATACGGCACTGCGCTCTACAATGAGCATCCCGGGACTGTTCACCCCGGTCAAGACGGACGGGATGGTGCTGGTGGACGGCGGTATGAGGAACAACTACCCTACCGACCTCGCCTACAGCCTCGGGGCCGACCTCGTAATAGGAGTTGACCTCAGCAGCGGCTACCTCGACTACGACAAAATCAACAATTTTTCCGACCTCCTGACACAGTTCATTGACATGTTCGGGCGCGAGTCCTATGAAAGGAACCACCGCCTTGCGGACATCACCCTTGTCCCTGAGCTGAAAGGCTATGACATGCTCAGTTTCGACGACAAAAGTATCGGCATCATCATCGAAAGGGGCTGGGAAAGTGCCCTATCCAAGGAGGGCGACCTTCTGGCAATGAAGCAGATGGTCGGCAGCGACACCCTCCGCCTCCAGAGTCCGAAGGCCATCAACCTTCAGGAGCAGAAAGTGCTGATAAAGGACATAGAAATCGACGGGGTGACTCGCAGGGAGTTTGAATACCTGATGGGCCACATCGACATACGGCCCGGAATGAGGCTCGGGAAAGAGGAAATCGAAGGGGCGGAGGCCTACATCTACAGCACCAGGGCCTTCGACTTCGTCACATACGAACTGCTCGGCAGCAGTGAACCTTTCAGGCTCAGGTTCAACTGCAGGAAGGGCCCGATCAACCTGCTCGGCATAGGAGCAAGGTTCGACACCGAAGAAGTCGTGTCAGCCCTCATCAATATCGGGCTGAATGTCAACAGCATACAGGGCCACGCATTTGAGCTTACAGGGAAAATAGGCACCAACCCGTTTGTGGAGGGGCACTACTATTACAAGACCGCCTCGGGCCCTACCATCAACGCAGTTGCAAGCTTCAAGTATGTGGACCACAACAGGTTCCTGCTTGGGAGCAACAACTTCAACATGGAGTATTACGACACCAAGACCAGGCTCTACCTCTCCAACATCAAGCTTGCGAAGATGGATTTCAAGATCGGTATACAGAGCGACAACCTCAGGCTCAGGGATGTGCTGATGTCGGATTTCCCGGAGGAGACAAGCGGGTATATGAACAATACCTACCTGTCACTGTTCGCCACCCTGAAGGCCGAGACATTTGACAATATCTATTTCCCGACCAAAGGAATGAGCATTTCCTGCGGCTACGACTGGGTATTCGGAGGTCTCAAGCACAAGGTTGACCCGTTCCATGTGGCAAAGGTTGATTTCAAGACGGTTGCCAACCTCGGGGGCAACTTCTCCGTCCTCCCGTTCGTCCATTCGCGCATGGCAATCGGCAGCGGTGTTGAGCTTCCTTATGTCAATCTTGTCGGAGGACGCATCGCAGGCAGATATCTCGACCAGCAGGTCCCGTTCATGGGCGTGACCAATGCTGTCGCGGTGGGCAACTATATGGCCATAGCAGGTGCCGATTTCCGCTACAAGCTGTTCAAGAACAACTACCTGACAGCCACGGCCAACTTCGGCACAGCAGCTTCGAAACTCAAGCAGCTGTTCGACTTCAATCTCAGTTCAGCCTTTGCCGGATTCGGACTGGAATATGCCTACAACTCCATCATAGGCCCGATCAAGGGTGACATTCACTGGTCCACCCTCACAAATGATGTCGGAGTGTATCTGAGCATAGGTTTTGACTTTTGACACGACTATGGATGAAAGACTGAAGAAGGTCCTGGCCAGGCTCCAGGCGCAATGCGTCCGCAGGGAATACTGTCTCAGGGACATACGCCCCAAGGTGGAAAAAGCCGTGGCTGCCATTGAAGGCATCGATGCCGGAAAGGCGGCGGAAGAAATCGTGGCTTCCCTGCTTGAAGACAGGTTTGTGGACGAGGCCAGGTATGCAGCCGCATTTGCAAGGGAAAAGTCCTCGCTCCAGGGATGGGGGCCCGACAAGATACGCTATATGCTCAGGGTCAAGGGAATAGACAGTCAAACAATAACCGCCGCCCTCGGAGAAATCTCCCCGGAAGCGGCGGATAAAAAGATGTTCAGCGTGCTAAAGGCAAAATACCGCACCGTGGCGGATTGCCCAGACGCCAGGCTCAAGCTTCTGAAATACGGTCTCGGACGCGGCTATTCATATGACTCTCTCAAAGAGGCAGTCGATGCCGTCATTTCGGAGGCCGCGGAGGAAGGGTAATCCCCTACCCTCCGATGATGGCCTTTATCCCGTATTTTTCAAAAACCGATATGCAGTGCTGCTGCTCCTCGACCGACGGAGTGCTCATCGCATAGCCCTCCGGATTGTAGCCCTGCCACATCCTCTCGTGCTTGCCCTTTCCGATGTCGTGATAAGGCAGGAGATTGACCTCCTTGCGCTTCCACGGGATTGAGGCAAGGAATGCGGCGGATGCCTCGATATTGTCATCGTCGGCATTGACCTCCCTGATGAGCGGAATCCTTATGAAGAAATCCCCGCCGATCTCGGCAAGATGCCTGATATTGTCAAGAATGCGCTCATTTGGGACACCAGTCCAGAACTTGTGCTTCTCCGAAGACATTACCTTGAGGTCCACGAGGAACAGCTCGCAGTTGCGCGCCACCTCATCCACGACCTCTCGGCTTGCAAACAGGGTTGTGTCCACAGTCCTGTGGAATCCCCTGCGGCCCAGCTCCTTGAGAATCTCGACGGTATATTCGGGATGCATCAGCGGCTCTCCCCCGCAAAGGGTCACACCGCCACCGCTGTCCTCCATAATGCCCCTCTCCTTTTCGATAGCCGCCATCAGCTCATCCATAGGCCAGATTTTGCCTGTCATCTCCATAGCGAGCGTAGGGCAGGCCTCGGCGCACTTTCCGCAGGCTATGCAGGGGTTGGACGTAGGCATAATGCCCTGCGGAGTAAGCTGGAGGGCACCCTGGGGGCACACCTCGATACAACTTTTGCACCCGATGCACTTGCTCTTCTTATAGGACTTCTGCATTTTCGGGCTCCAGCTTTCCGGGTTGTGGCACCACACGCAGTGGAGGGGACAGCCCTTTAGAAAAATGGTGGTCCGAATACCCGGACCATCATTTATCGCAAATCTCTTGATATCGAATATCAGACTAGAATGCTTCATTTTCAGTTCTTGCAATGACGTCGTTCTGAAGCTGTGTATTCATATCGTTGAAGTAGTCACTGTATCCGGCCATGCGGACGAGGAGGCCCTTGTACTTGTCAGGGTTGGCCTGGGCATCGAGAAGGGTCTGGGTGTCCACGATGTTGAACTGGATATGGTGGCCGCCGAGCTTGAAGTACTCCCTGATGAGGTCTGAGAACTTGCGCAGGTCCTGTTCCCTCTTGAGGAGAGCCGGCACGAAACGTACATTGAGCAGGGTTCCGCCGCTGCGTACCTGGTCGAGCTTGCCCAGTGACCTGACGAGAGCGGACGGGCCGTTGACGTCTGCACCGTGGGAAGCCGAGGTACCGTCGCTGATGGCGAAGTGTGCCTTACGTCCGTTAGGGGTGGCTCCGAGCACCGAACCGAAGTAGTTGTGGCAGGTGGTACTGAGCATATTGAGCTGGGTCTTGCCGCCACGGGTGTTTGGCTTGCCCTCGATTGCGTCGCAGAGGTCGTTGAATACCCTTACTGCAATGGTATCTGCATATTCGTCATCGTTGCCGAAGAACGGAGTATGGTTGCGGATATACTGGCGCATCTTCTCAAGTCCCTCGAAGTCTGCATCGCAGGCCTTGATGATCTCGTCCATAGTATATTTCTTGTCCTCGAACACCTGCTTCTTGAGCACTGAGAGGCTGTCGGTGATGGTACCGAGGCCGGTGCACTGGATGTAGGTGGTGTTGTACCTTGCTCCGCCGCTGTAGTAGTCCTTTCCGCGGGCGATGCAGTCATCGATGAAGAGGCTCAGGAAGGTGGCAGGGGCATAGAGGGTGAACATGCGCTCGATGTAGTTGTTGACAGCAAGCTTGAGGTTCACGAAATATGTCATCTGCTTGTGCCATGCATCGTAGAGCTCCTCGTAGGTCTTGAACTCGCGCGGATCTCCGGTCTCGATGCCGACCTTCTTTCCGGTCTCAGGGTCGATACCGTTGTGGAGGGTGATTTCGAGGATCTTCGGGGTGTTGAGATAACCGGTCAGGAGATATGCCTCCTTTCCGAAAGCTCCCACCTCGATACATCCGGAGCAACCGCCCTCGCGTGCATCCTCAAGAGTCTTGCCCTGGCGGACAAGCTCCTGCACATAGGTGTCAGGATTGAATACGGACGGATATCCGTTGCCCTGCCTGATGACCTTGCAGCCTTCGAGAAGGAACTCGTCAGGAGTATTGTGGGCGATATGGATACTGAGTCCCGGCTGGAGTTCGTGGAGCTCCTCCTGGACCTCGAGTACCATATAGGAAATCTCGTTGGCTACAGGATTGCCGTCACGGTCGATACCGCCGATGTTGATGTTGGTGAAGTCGTTGTAAGTACCGGACTCCTTTGCGGTGATGCCGACCTTCGGAGGTGCAGGCTGGTTGTTGAACTTGATCCAGAGGCATGAGAGAAGCTCCTTTGCCTTGTCACGGGTGAGAGTGCCTTCCTTGACACCCTTCTCGTAGAACGGATAGAGGTGCTGGTCGATATGGCCAGGGTTCATACTGTCCCAACCGTTGAGCTCGGTGACTGTTCCGAGGTGGACAAACCAGTACATCTGGATTGCCTCCCAGAAATCGCGCGGAGCATGTGCAGGCACCCAGTGGCAGACATCGGCAATCTTCTCAAGCTCGGCCTTCCTCTGCGGATCGGTCTCCTTTGCGGCAAGCTCCTCGGCCATCTGTGCGTGACGCTCGGCAAAGAGGATGGCTGCATCGCAGGAAATGTCCATTGCCTCGAGTTCCTGCTGCTTGTCAGTTGCCTCAGGGTCATTGATATAGTCAAGTGCGGCAATCTCGTCGGCAATGATCTTCTTCACATCGAGGAGACCGCGCTTGTACATCTTTCCGTCCATGGCGGTGTGGCCGG
The DNA here is from genome assembly GCA_945868745.1 of uncultured Bacteroidales bacterium. Classification (GTDB taxonomy): domain Bacteria; phylum Bacteroidota; class Bacteroidia; order Bacteroidales; family UBA932; genus Cryptobacteroides. The sequence continues at coordinate 7,541 of CAMBMK010000012.1, read as the reverse complement.
CAGCCCTCTGCTCCATAAACTCGGTGAACACACCTGCGTGGTAAGCCTCCTCCCACTCCTTGGAGACATGGTTGAAGATCCTTTCACGCTGGGTCTTGCCTGCCCAGTAAGGGATGACCTCCCTCTCATAGGTATCGATGTCCTCCTGGCTGATGAGATAAGGCTGGAGCTCACGGGTGTTGAGCACATGAAGGTCCTCTACGGAATGGCAGGTAAGCTCCGGGAATGTAGGGACAGCCTTCGGCACAGGTCCCCTTTCGCCGACGATGAGCTCATCCTTTCCGATGTAGATGGTCTTCTTCTTGCAGATTTCATAGAAGTTCTTGGCCCTGAGAATCGGAATCGGATATTTTCCGTAATTCTCTTTATAGAAAGCCGTCTCGATAAGAGCGCGCTCAATGGTGAGTGTTGCAGGTGTCTCAACACTCTCCTTGCGGAGCCTCTTGATTCTTGCGTTCATACCCTCGTTGTTCTCGGGGTATTTGATTGGAAAATTCATAATTATGACAATGTGTTGTAGTATTGTTGGTTTTCAGTTGATTATGCATTCTTTGCCGCATAGATTTCCTCTATGCTCATAGGCTTCTTGACAGTACCGAGGAGACGTGCGCCGTCCTTTGTCATCACATAGTCGAGCTCGTTGCGCAGACCTGTGAATCCCTTCCAGTCCTCGATCTTGTCGTAATTGATGAACTCGGTAAATTTCTTCTCCGCGTGCCACTTGTCGATGAGTTCCGGCATGAAATAGATGCCCGGCTCCACGGTGAATACGAAACCTTCCTCGAGCGGACGTGCAAGGCGCAGGGACTTGAACCCGAACTGGGTGCTCTTTGCAACTCCCTCAGGATAACCCACATACTGCTCTCCGAGGTTCTCCATGTCATGGACATCGAGTCCCATCATATGGCCGAGGCCGCAAGGGAAGAAGATTGCATATGCCCCGCTCTCCGCAGCATCCTGGGCGTTGCCCTTCATAAGGCCGATTTCCTTCATGCCCTCGACAATCTTCGCGGCGGCCGCGATGTGTGCATTGCGGAACGGAACTCCAAGTGCGAGAGTGTCAACGGCAGCCTGGAAGGATGCCAGGTGGAGATTGTAGATGAATTCCTGACGTTCGGTAAACTTTTCGCTTACAGGGAATGCTGACGAGAGGTCGCCCGCATAGTGCTCCGAACACTCGGCACCGGCGTCGAGAAGGAAGATCTGGCCCTCCTCGAGAGTGTGTACATAACCGTGGTTGTGGAGAATCTGTCCCTGGACAGTGGCGATTGTAGGGAAACTGAGTCCGATACCTTCGTCAGAGGCAATGCGTTCTACTGCTGCCGCAACGGTAGCTTCGCGCACGCCCGGCTTTGCAAGCCTGTATGCCTCAAGGTGCATCCTTGTGCTGATGTCAACAGCCTTTTCGATGGCTGCGAGCTCTTCTGCATCCTTATGGTTGCGCTGTGCGACCACTGCCTTCACGAAATCCACGGATGCTGCAGCCTTCTGCTCCTGGGGCTTTACGCCGAGAAGCTCGTTGAGCCAGATTTTGTGGTCTCCCCTGTAAGGAGGGAGGAAATGGATTCTCTGGCCTTTCGCCGCAGCGCGTGAAAGATAACCTGCAAGGTCACCGAGCGGAAGGGTGCTGTGAACGCCCACAACTTCGCTCTTCTCCTTGAGGGTAGGCTGTGTCCCCTGCCAGACAATGTCGTCGATTGTCAGATCATTGCCGAAAACGACCTCCCTGTCCTCATCGATGTCGATGACAGCTGCGAGTCCTGCATAGTCGAGACCGAAGAAATAGAGGAAAGAGCTGTCCTGACGGAAATGGTAGGTATTGTCCTCATAGTTCATTCCTACTTCATTGTTTCCGAGGAAAAGGAGAATGCCTGTGCCGACGTCCTTCTTGAGACGCTCCCTGCGGCGGATATAGGTTTCTTTTGCGAACATGGTGTTGTCGTGTCATTATTCCCGTACGGGGATGACGTGACCGCCATCCCCTCCGGAAAAATCAAAGTGGTTTTCTAATTTTTGTAAGGACCTATCTCGTTCACTTTCTTGTGCTTGCTGATCTGGAGAGTAGTTGCCGGGAAATACTGCGCGAGCAGGTTGTAGAGGCCCGGGTCATACTCCTGGAGCTCCTCGCGGGTGTTGACCCAGTTGTGCTTGCCGTCTGCATATGGAGTCTCGGCATTGACATTGAACCAGTCCTGCACGCCCTCGGCGAAATACTCTTCGATGTTGGTGCCTGCATAAGTGCCCTGATACTTGCCCTCGGCCCTTGCAGCCTCGAGGAGGGTTGTCAGCTCGTCGTTGATCTCAGGATGTACCTGGAGGATGCCGATGAGATGGATTGAGTGGGCGAACTCGTGGATGAGGATGTCCTCTGCGTGATACTTGTCAATCTGGTATGCAAGGATATTTTCCTCGGCGCAGCTGGTGATCGGCTCATGGAGAGTACCGCCCAGTCCCCTTGCACGGAGGTCCCAGTTGAGCGTGGTGTCGTTCACAAGATACCTGTGTTCAGGAATGTCGGTCGTGCCCTCATAGCGTGCCATGATTGCAACACGTGTATTGATTCTCGTCATCGCGTTGAGCACATCCTCCGGAAGCATGCTTGTCATTGCGTAGAGAGTCTTGTGGGCTGCCACGAAGCATGAATCCGGAACCCTCCAGGATGACATTACGTGGATACCGTTCACATTCATGTACTTCTTGTAGAACGGATCGGGGTTCAGCGAATCAGGCGGGGTGGTGATTACGCACTCCGGGATATCGAGGGTCTCGACTTCCTGTGCTGACTGCTGATTGTTGCCCCCGCATGAGCAGAGGAGTGCAAGAGCGGCAATTGCCGGGATAAAATATCTTTTCATACTGGTCTGATTGGTTTATTTCATATAAGTGTAACGGTAGTCGGTAGGAGAAACGAGGGTCTCTTTCACAACTCTCGGGATCACCCAGCGGATGAGGTTGAACTCGCCGCCTGCCTTGTCGTTGGTACCGGATGCCCTTGAGCCGCCGAACGGCTGGTTGCCTACGACTGCTCCTGTCGGCTTGTCGTTGATGTAGAAGTTGCCGGCTGCATAGCGGAGGTCATCGGCAATCTTCTGGACAGCCATGCGGTCACGTCCGAACACAGCACCGGTAAGTCCGTAAGGAGAGGTCCCGTCGCAGAGCTTCACGGTCTCTTCAACCTTGTCGTCATCGTAAGGATAAACGGTAAGTACAGGTCCGAAGATTTCCTCTTCCATTGACTTGAAGTGAGGGTTTGAGGTCTCGATCACGGTAGGCTCCACGAACCAGCCCTTGCTGTCGTCACACTTGCCGCCGATTACGATCTGTGCGTCGGAAGCTGCCTTTGCATACTCGATATAGGAAGAAATGTTCTTGAAGGAAGCCTGGTCGATGACTGCGTTGATGAAATTGTCGTGATCCATCACGTCACCCATCTTGACCTCGGATGCAAGCTCCTTCATGCGGCCGAGAACATCGCCCCAAAGGCTCTTAGGGATGTACATGCGGGAAGCGGCGGAGCACTTCTGGCCCTGGAACTCGAATGCGCCGCAGAATGCTGCAGTGGCAACTGCCTTTGGATCGGCTGAAGGATGTACGAAGATGAAGTCCTTTCCTCCGGTCTCACCTACGAGACGAGGGTATGAGATGTATTTTCCGAGATTTGCGCCGGCTGCATTCCAGAGGCTGTTGAAGGTGCCGGTGGATCCGGTGAAGTGGATGCCTGCGAAGTAGTGGGAAGCGGTGCAGGTGTTGCCGATGAGGGCGCCGCTGCCAGGGAGGAAGTTGATGACTCCTGCAGGGAGACCGGCCTCCTCATAGAGCTTCATGAGATAGTAGTTGCTCAGGAGGGAGGTGGTTGAAGGCTTCCAGAGAGCCACATTGCCCATCAGGACCGGTGACATGCAGAGGTTGGAAGCGATTGAGGTGAAGTTGAACGGAGTTACTGCAAGCACAAATCCCTCGAGCGGACGGTACTCGGTGTAGTTGATGTTGCCGACGCCGTTCTTAGGCTGCATGCTGTAGATCTTTGATGCGAAGTGCACATTGTAGCGGAAGAAGTCGATGGTCTCGCAAGCCGAGTCGATCTCTGCCTGGTAGATGTTCTTGCTCTGTCCGAGCATACATGCAGCATTGATGATCGGACGGTACTTGGTGGCGAGGAGTTCCGCCATCTTCAGAACGATGGCTGCCCTTACTGTCCAGTCTGTCCTGGACCACTCCTTGTGTGCTTCCATAGCTGCCTCGATTGCCATGTTGACCTCTTTCTCGGATACCTTGTGGTAGGTTGCGAGGACGTGGTCGTGCTCGTGAGGGCAGGTAACCTTGCCGGTGTTGCCGGTACGGATTTCCTTACCACCGATGATGATAGGAATCTCGATCTCAGTGTTGTACTGACGCTCGAGCTCTGCATCAAGTGCAATTCTCTCCGGGGAACCCTTGAGATAGCTCTTGACCGGTTCGTTGGCCGGGCAAGGGAAATTTACAATTGAATTGTTCATATCGTTCTGTGTGTGTTAAAATGTTTTTATTTTTAAGAGATATAATTTGCTCTTTGGGGTATAAAGTTAAGAAATTCTATGGAAAAACCCATAGAATTTCTTAAAAAGCTAAAAAAACATTAAAAAGGACAGAAGGGTGCAAACTGACCAATAATTCATAATACTTATGAAAAAGATTACACAGTCCAAGTTCAGGTCAAGCGGTAACTGGCGCCCTTCTGTCCAGGGTATAGAAATATATTTGTCAGTCAGTAGTTTATATTATCTGTATCCCAGGCGTGAAGAAAACCCACGCCCCGGGACAATTAATCTACAACCTTAACCGTTACATTGAACGGAATACCGTTGATGACGCATTTGGAAGTGATGGTCTCCCCTACAACATCATTGTCAGGGTTGTGTCCGATGCAGAAAGCATCCTTCATGGCGAAACCCTCATAATCTGCAAAGTTCTGATAGAACCAGTAAACATGGCCCTTATCCCAGGATGTGGAGTTGCCTGAAGCGTCAACCCATTCTCCCGGAGCGTAAGTGGACCAGCTGTCTGCTGTTGTAGAGTGGAAAGTCTCCCAATCAGAAAGGTCGCAGTCTCCGATGACCTCCTTAAGCATGCTTGAAGGAAGGATGAAATAGCCGACAACCCAGTTGTCCTTATCAGACTTTGAAAGAGTAGCAGTGATCTTCACCTCGTTCTCGGTCACATCAAAAGAATACGTGTGTTGGGTTTCCTTTCCGTCAGCCCTCGAAAGGAGATTTCCTTCACCTGAGGTGACAAGCTCTTCGATAACGAGAGGAATATCCTCGAATCCATATTCAGGAGCGCAAGCTGCCAATGTGAGAACTGCAAGGGCAATTGCTGAAAATTTCTTGATCATAGTATTGTATGTATATCTCTGGTTAAAAAGTTCCATACCTTACCGGGGTATGGTAGCCCCGGTAAAAGTACAGTGAATATTACATATTGTCAGGAATAGGATCATCATTGGCAACATCAGAAGCATACTTTCCGTTGACGGAGTTGTATCCCGGATTCTGGCCGATATTCTCATTGGACTCCTGGTCTGACCTTGCGATAGGATAGAGAGCCTTGGTGTCGTCACCGTCAGCCTCATGGTTGAACCAGTTGCGGGTGCTGTAGGTACCGAAGCGGATCATCTGCTGGCGGCGAAGACCTTCGAGCGCGAACTCATATCCCCACTCGTCATACATTCCTGCAAGGAAGATAGGGTCATTGTCTGCTCCGGAAGGAACTGCAACCTGTGAAGCCTCGAGCTGCGCTGCCCTGTTGTCGTCATCCCAGTTGTGGAAGATGCCATACTTGGTCATATCTTCAGTGGTGATGTCACCGAAAGTGCAGAGACCGTACTGTACCCTTGAAGTGGTTGACTTGAGGTCAGCATCGGTGAGAGGGGTAGCGACAGAACGGCTGCGGACAGCATTGACATACTCGGCTGCGGTCTTTCCGTGTTTGGAAGCAGAACCGCGGAGGATGCACTCTGCAGCGGTGTAGTATGCCTCGGCAAGACGGAACCATGACACGTCATTGCCCCAGTGGTTCATATGAGGCACGTCAGGATTGACCTGATACTTGACCTGACGGCATCCGAAATCGACAGAGGTGAAAGAAAGATCATCCTTTGCACCTGAAATCGAAGGAAGATAGTTGAGGCAGTACCATGCAATCTTGTTAGGATCGCTCTTGGACATCATAGGACCGTGGGCCCAGGTCTTTTCAAGACGCTTGTCCGCAGGATCATATGATTTGATGAACTGAGGGTTGCCGCAGTTTCCACCCCAAGTGGATTCGGAGTATCCGAAGTGCTCCTTGCCCTCGGACGGAGGATAGAACTTCATACCCATTGAGAACACGCGTTCTCCGGTAGGATAAACCTCGTCATAAGGGATACCGAAGATAATCTCGGTATTGGTCTGGTCAACATCCCACTTGAAGTTGTCGGAATAATCATTGGAAAGGGCATATGGGCCATTGTGGATGATATCCTCAGCAAGAGCAAGGGCCTTGTCGTATTCCTTGACGCCAACATAGACCTCAGCATTGAGATATACTCTCATGAGGGCCATCTTGACACCCCACATGTTGAGACGGGTATAGTCAGACTTGGTCTCGGTAACCTTTCCGGAAGCGATAACTTCCTCGAGCTGTTTTGTAACGAACTCGTAAACACGCCTTCTGGTGCTCTGCTCAGGATTCTCGGTCTGGGAGAATGTGGTCACAATCGGAACATTTCCGTGGGAATCGAGAAGTACAGCATACCATACGGCACGGAGAGCCTTCAATTCATCGATGGCAGCCTCGGTAAGATCTCCTGCAGGGAGGGAACCGTCCTTGAGCTGGTCAAGAACCTTGTTGGCGGAGTTGATTCCGGAGAAAGCATAATAATAAAGGCTTGCAGGAGAACCCGGATCCTCGGAGTTCCATTTGTGCCAATGCATTCTCTTGTAAACACCACCGTCATCCCAACCGTTAGGGCGGGTAGGGGTTATGATTACGTCTGCAGACTCCTCAAAGCAGTCAAACATACCGTACCAGTCCATAAAAGCTCCGAATTCAGAGTAGGAAAGGGCAAGAAGCGCAACCACATCCTGATCTGTCGGCTCGAAATCCTTCGAGACAACTTCCGAATAAGCATGCTCCTCGAGGTCAAAGCAACCCGTAAGCATTACGGAAGCCGCAGCAAAAGCGAATAATGATTTGATTATCTTTTTCATAATGATGGTCCTCAATTAGAATGTAAGATTTACACCAAAGGTATATGAACGGATGGTAGGATACTTGTCACGTTCATCGGTACCGGCAGTATATCCGATGCTCGGAACCTCAGGATCAAGTCCAGTGTATCCGGTAATCGTAGCAAGGTTGTGAACAGTGCCATAGACGCGCAGTCCCTTGATATAATTGTTCTTGAATTTCATATTATATCCGAGGGTAACATTGTCGATCTTCCAATAGTCACCATTCTCCACATAATAGCTGACAGCTCTCTGTACATCGGCGATACGGGTCTGTGCACCGGTCTTTTCACC
>CAMBMK010000011.1 GCA_945868745.1 uncultured Bacteroidales bacterium | reverse complement strand
CAGGATGCCCACGGGGGATGCGACCGTCAACAACCATATAAAGAAGTGGGTGAGGGCGGCGGGAATCGACAAGACCATTTCCTACCATTGCAGCCGCCACACCTTTGCGACAATGATGCTCACTCTCGGGGCGGACGTCTATACCACGAGCAAACTGCTCGGGCACACGGATGTAGCTACAACGGCCATCTATGCGAAAATAGTAGACAAGAAGAAGGTGGAGACCGTCAATCTCGTAGGCAACATTTTCCGCGTCGGATCCGGACAGGAAAAGGTGGATGCGGAAACTGTCTGATTTGCTGTCTCTCTCAATTAATGTTATGGAAAATCAGTCGAAGATTCTTATATTTGTCGATTGCAACACAGTTTCCGGCTGCAGCAATCATTTCTAAACAGATTATTAAACTGACACATAATGAACAGACACATCCTTTTATCAGCAGTGGCGTTTGCCGTCCTTGTATCCTGCTCCCAAGGAAACCGCAAGGAAAGCTGCACAGGCTGCCCGATGCCCCTTTACGATACCTTAAGGGACGCTTCGGGCAATATTCTCACACGCAATTTCGAAAGCGACGGCAATCCGATAATCCGTGATGTGCATACCGCCGACCCTGCTGTCTATGTAGAGGACGGCACGCTCTGGCTGTTTGCGGGAAAGGATGACGCCGGCAACCAGACCGGTTATTCGATGCACGAATGGGTCCTCTATTCGACAAGGGATATGAAGCATTGGACCGGATACCCGTCACCGATGAACATCGATGCCTTCGCGTGGGCTGACAGCAAGGCTGCGTGGGCCGGACACGTGGTGAAGAGAAACGGCAGATATTACTGGTACATCTCCACCAACTGGTGCGGTATCGGAGTGGCTGTAAGCAACAATATCACAGGACCTTACACCGATGCTCTCGGAAGGCCTCTCCTGACCAATGAAGATTGCTATGAGTCTTCCCATGCCTGGGCCTGCATCGACCCTGCCATCTTTATCGATGACGACGGTACGCCTTATATTTTCTGGGGCAACCGTGAATGTTATTATGCCCGCCTGAAGGACAATATGACCGAGATTGACGGGGAGGTGCGCAGAATAGATGTCCCTGAGTTTACCGAGGCTGCCTGGGTTCACAAATATGCCGGAAAGTATTATCTGACATACGCCAGCGGATGGCCTGAGAAGATTGCTTATGCCGTATCGGACAATATCGGAGGCCCGTATGAGGGAAGGGGAGTGATCTCCGAGATTGCAGGCAATTCCAATACGACGCATCCGGCCATCGTGGAGTTCCGCGGGGAGTGGATTTTCTTCTCGCACAACGGGGGACTTCCAGACGGCACGAGCTACAGCCGCAGTGTCATCGCCGAGCCGATGCATTACGATGCTTCCGGCAACATCATGCCGATTCCGCCTACCGCTGCCGGCGCTTCCGCACTGTTTTCGGAATAGTCCAAAGCAGGTAAAGCCTGCTTTGGACTATCAACCCCAGTCGCTTTCAGCGACAGCCCCTTTCAGGGGCACACGGCCTGCCGTTATCTTCCGAACAGCAGCTCCATGTCCCTCTCCAGGGCCTTGCGGGCCTCCTTTTCAGGGATGAATCTCCATTGTCCGATGACTGAGGTGTCTCCCGTCACGGCCGGGTCGATGGCGCCGTTTTTCTGGAGGTATTCGTAGAGGATATTCCTGAGCTCCGGGTATTTCTCCATAATGCGGGAGTCGCTGTCCGCGATGCCCGCCCCGCGCTCAAGGAGCATTCCTCCGCCGCTCGCGCGGTATGAAGTCATTGCCACGATATAGTCTGCATCCATGCTGAACTCCCTTCCGTCAGCCATCGATGAGATTGACACCCTTTCTCCGGCCGGCCTGGTCACGTCCACTGTGTAGTTGATGCCGGCGGCCGAGTCGAAATTGTAGGACCTGTTGACAAACGACCAGTTGTCTTGGTTGAATCTCATGTCGTCGCCCTTGCGGATTTTGAGGATATGCTCCCCGCGCCCGCTGAAATCCACCGTGCAGATCCACTGGTCATAGGAATACTCAAGGTAATCCTTGATCTCCCTGCCGCTCATCTTGAGGGTAAACAGCTGGTTCTCAAAAGGGTAAATGGTGAAAAGATCATTGTACACAAGAGTGCCGGCCGAGATGGTGCCGTTGTAGGTGAGGGGAGCGGCAAATGAGATGTCTGCGCCTGTCCCGGAAAGGCCGAGCGTATGGATGAGGTTGATGTAGTCGCTCATCCCCATATATGCATCGCGGGTGCGCAGCTCGCTTTTCAGCTCTCCTACAGTCCTGAGCGTGAATGCCTTGACTGTCTCATATTCTTTGCTGAAGGTCTCTTTCATTGCAGCGTCGGCAGAGTCGGCATCCACTTTTATCAGCCCGGCGGAAAGCTTCTTCGACACCACCTTCCCGTCTTTCACGGTCAGCTCCACGGTGCCGTGGCCAAGGTTTTTGGCGTGGCTTCCGGAGTTGATGAATGCAATGCTGTCGTTTGCCGCAGTGAGGGCCCGGTGGTCGTGCGAAGTGACCACGAAATCCACTCCGCGAAGGCTTTTGAAGAGGTCAAGTCCCTGGCTCTCAAGCATTGAGCCGTCACCGTTGCCGCTTCCCGAATGGACTGCCACGATTACTACCTGAGGCTTTTCCTTCCTGATGACCTTGTCCACTTCCTGCTGGACGAGCGAAAGGAGGGATTCGAATGTCATGCCGCTCCAGATGTTCTCCGAGAGCCAAGCCTTCATGTTGGGATTGGTGAAGCCGAGCACGGCGACCTTGACTCCGCCCCTCTGAAGGGTAATGTAAGTCCGGAAATAAGGCTTTCCGTTATCGTTCCTGATGGCATTGCCTGCGAGGAAAGGGATGCCCTCGGCCTCAAGCTCACGCGTAACCCTGTCATACACAGGATGTCCGGTCTCTATGTCGTGGTTTCCTACGACAATGGCATCGTAGCCCATGTATTTTACAAGGCGCGGAAAGAGGTGAGGGGAGAGCGTATCCACATAGTTGAAATAATATGCCGCGTTGTCGCCCTGGAGGCAGTCTCCGGCATCCACAAGCACCACATTTCCGGCACCTGCACAATTCCTGACACTGTCCACATAGTGGTTGACTGCAAAAAGGGAGTTCCTGACCTTGCCGTCGGTGTAGCCTGTGTCGAACCATCGTCCGTGCACGTCGTTGGTGGTAAGGAGTTCGAGGCGGTAGGTCCCGTCTGCAGGACCGTTGGAGCAGGATGCAAGGGTGGCGATGCCTGCAATGAGGGATATGAGTCTTGTTTTCATGAATTACAGAAATAATGTACCCGCTTTTGATGCGGGTGGTGTTATTATTTTGCAAAATTACTTAATTTTACGGCAAAAGTGAATTGAAATGTTGAAATTGCAGACACCCGTGGAGGTATCGGAAAGCCATGTCGGCATCTCCTACGAAGACAGAATAATGGTACTCGGCAGCTGTTTTGCCGACAGCATCGGCGCGCGTCTTGCGGCGGCAGGGTTTGACGTGTCGGTCAATCCTTTCGGGACACTCTACAATCCTGTCTCCATCTCCGAATCCGTCGCCAGGCTTTCTGACGGCCATCCTTTCGAAGCGGGGGATTGCGTGGAGATGGGAGCGGGTGCAGGTCTTGTGTGCTCATTCAGCCACCATACATCCTTTGCACGCAAGGACAGGGAGACTTTCCTGAGGGTTGCAAACGATGAATTGCAAAAAGCTTCGGACTTCTACAAAAGCTGCAATAAACTGATTGTAACTCTCGGTACTGCCTGGTGTTACGATTATATTGAGACGGGCCGTACGGTGAGCAACTGCCTGAAGCGCCCCGCGTGTGAATTCGAGCGCCGGCGTCTTTCCGCCGATGAGGTTGCAGACTGTCTCGAGGCCATCACCCGTCCGGGAAAGAGGTACATTTTTACGGTCAGCCCGATCCGGCACCTTAAGGATACCGCCCACGGCAACCAGCTCAGCAAGAGCATTCTTCTTCTTGCCGTAGATGAAATCTGCCGCCGCCACAGCGACATCTGCGAATATTTCCCTTCCTATGAGATAATGATGGACCAGCTGCGGGACTACCGTTTCTATGCGGAGGATATGGTCCACCCTTCGGATGTGGCCGTGGGCTATATCTGGGAGCGGTTCATCGACTTTGCACTCCCGCAAAGCGAAAAAGAAAAGCTCCTCGAAAACGAGAAGCTTTACAGAAGGTCGCAGCACAGACAGCTGCATGTTGACCGTTAGTCTTTGAACCGGCTGATTCCTTCCTTGAGGAACTTTACGAAATCCTGCACGTCAAGATTGTATCCGCGCACAGGCACCATCAGGTTGCCTTCAGAGTCGAGCAGTGCATAGTTGGGCTGTGCATTCACGGAGAAACGTTCCCTTACTATATAGGCGTTTTTGCGGCCCAAATCCTTGAGAACCTTGCCGTTTGATGTGGTTAGATAATCTTTTTCATTAAGCTTTGTCTTGTCGTCGAGATAGAGTGCTACCACTATGTAGTCATTCTTCAGGATCTCGAGCACTTCAGGCTGGCTCCATACTTTCTGCTCCATCTCGCGGCAGTTCACGCAGCCGTGGCCGGTGATGTCCACAAACACAGGTTTGCCTTCCCTTTTTGATGCCTCGAGTCCTTCCTCGATGGTGAAATATCCGGAAAGGCCGAGCGGCATCTTGAGTCCGTAATCGTTTTCAGCCTCAGTGCTTTCCGAGGTGCTTCCGGAGGATACGGCGAGAGGGCCGTCAGCGTGGCTGTACACTATGAAATCCTGTGTCTCCATAGGAGGAAGGTATCCTGAAAGGGCCTTCAGAGGTGCTCCCCACATACCAGGGATCATATACACGACGAATGTTAACACTATGATTGCAAGCGAAAGCCTGCCTACACCTATTTTCTCGACAGCCTCTTCTCCCTTGAAGCGGATCTTGCCGAGCAGATAGAATCCGAGCATTGCAAATGTCACAATCCAGATTGCCAGATAGACCTCGCGGTCGAGGAGGCCCCAGTGGTAGGTCTGGTCAGCAGTGCTGAGGAACTTGAATCCGAGTGCGATTTCGATAAATCCGAGTACAACCTTCACGCTGCCGAGCCAGCTTCCGCTGCCTTTCTTCATCTTTGTGAGAAGGGAAGGGAACATGGCCAGGATGGTGAACGGAAGGGCAAATGCGACGGAGAATGCAAGCATCGTGACCATCGGCGCCCAGAACTCGCCCTGGGTGGATTTGATGAGCACAGTGCCGACAATCGGGCCCGTGCAGGAGAATGACACCAGCACGAGGGTGAGGGCCATAAAGAAGATGCCGCCGAGACCCTTCTTTGTGGATTTCTGGTCGGATGAGTTGACCAGCGAAGAAGGAAGGGTGATTTCGAATGCACCGAAGAATGAGGCTGCGAAGATCATGAATACGATGAAGAAGATGATGTTCGGGAGCCAGTGGGTAGCGAGCCAGTTGAAGATATCGGCAGTCACCGCATCTCCTCCGATGAGCCAGGTCAGGCCTATGATAAGGCAGATCGGCACAGTGTAGAGCAGCACGATGAACAGTCCGTACATCGATGCCTTGAACCTTCCTTCGGCAGGGGAGCCCGAGCTCTTCATGAAGAAGGAAATGGTCATCGGAACCATAGGGAAAACGCAAGGAGTAAGGAGCATTGCGAAGCCCCAGAGGATGGCTTCGAGCACCAGACCCCATAGAGAACCGCTTTCTTTGCCGTTTTCGGCTGGCTCTGATGTAAGTGATTCAGTATTAACTGATGAAACTTCTTTGTTAATAGTGGTAACATTTTTGTTAACCTCATTTTCGGCCTTTTCTGATGCCAAAGACGGGTTGCCCGGAAGCGTGATTTCAAATTCGTGCTCTTCCGGATTGAGGCAGTCGCGGTCGTTGCAGGACTGCCAGGTGACTGTGCATCGTACCACAACCGGATCCTTTGAAAGGACGCGTATTTTCTGGCCGATCCTGGCCTGTCCGGAGAACACCTTGTGGCCTTTGAAGTTTTCAAGAGGGGTAAGTCCGTAAGGCTCCCCGACCGGAGAGTAACCGCTGCCCTGCTCAAACTCGAATGATGTGGCATTGTAGTCAGCAGTCTTGTCGAGGCTGTAGATATGCCACCCGAGATTGATGTTGGCGGTGAAGACCAGTTCGCAGATGCCGTCGTTGTCGGGTTGCGAACTGCCGGCGCTCCAGCTTACAGTACTCGGCTGGGCGAAAGAAGCCGCGCTCCACAAAAGGAGTGCGGCCATCGTCAGATAAAGTTTCTTAAGATACATGGTTTTACTTAGCGTATGCTACAGAACGGGTTTCCCTGATTACGGTGATCTTCACCTGCCCAGGATAGGTCATCTCATTCTGGATCTTCTGGGCGATGTCGGAAGAAAGCACTGCAGCCTGCTCGTCGCTCACCTCCTCGGCCCCGACGATTACCCTGAGCTCCCTTCCCGCCTGGATGGCGTAGCTCTTGGTCACTCCAGGATATGCTGCCGCAAGGTCTTCCATTCCCTTGAGCCTCTTTATGTAGGATTCGATCACTTCACGTCTTGCACCAGGCCTTGCCCCGGAGATTGCGTCGCCGACCATCACGATAGGGGAAAGAACCGATGTCATCCCTACCTCCTCATGGTGGGCTCCGATGGCGTTGCATATTTCAGGACGCTCCTTGTACTGCTCCGCGAGCTTCATGCCGAGTATTGCGTGAGGGAGGTCAGGCTCGATTTCGGATACTTTTCCGATGTCGTGGAGGAGTCCGGCGCGCTTTGCTGCCTTTACGTTGAGACCGAGCTCGGCTGCCATTATCGCGCAGATGTTGGCAACTTCGCGGGAGTGCTGCAGGAGGTTCTGGCCGTAGGAAGAGCGGTATTTCATTCGTCCGATCATCTTGACGAGCTCCATGCTCATGCCGTGGATGCCCAGGTCGATGCAGGTCCTCTTTCCGGTCTCGAGGATTTCCTCCTCAAGCTGCTTCTGCACTTTGGACACCACTTCCTCGATGCGGGCCGGATGGATGCGGCCGTCGATTACGAGCTGGTGGAGTGCAAGCCTTGCTACCTCCCTGCGCACAGGGTCGAATGCTGAAAGCAGGATGGCGTCCGGGGTGTCGTCAACGACGATTTCCACTCCCGTGGCGGCCTCCAGGGCCCTGATGTTGCGGCCTTCGCGTCCGATGATGCGTCCCTTGATCTCGTCATTCTCAATAGGGAAGGTGGTCACGGCGTTTTCGATGGCGGTCTCGGTGGCGGTCCTCTGGATAGTGGTGATTACGATTCTCTTTGCTTCCTTGGCGGCATTGAGACGGGCCTCGTCCATCGTGTCGTTGATGTATGCCTGGGCCTCGGTCCTGGCCTCGGCCTTCATATTCTCCATCAGGATGTTCTTGGCCTGGGCCGCGCTCATCCCCGCGATGCTCTCGATCTGCTTGTTGGTCTCGGCGATCTTGCGGTCGCACTCCTGGATCTTCCTGTCGAGGACTTCCTGCTTGGCGGTGCATCCGGCCTTGGCCTCCTCGGCCTCCTTCATGCGCCTGTCAAGGTTGGCGAATTCCTGCTTGAGGGTGATCTCCGCATCCTTGAGCTGGGCGATTTTCTCGGCGACGTTCTTGTCGTACTCGCTCTTGAGCTGGAAATACTTCTCCTTTGCCTGGAGGATGCGTTCTTTCTTGATGTTCTCCGCCTCGGCCTCAGCTTTGAGGATGATATCCTCCTTGCGGCCGTTGAGCTGTCTCCTGCGGAGTATAATAAGGATGGCTGCCGTGGCTGCTGCGCCGATCACCAATCCTGTCAAAATATACAAAAATGCCATAGGTGGTTAATAAAAATAGTTTATTTAAAGTAATAGTACAATCTATTTTATGGTACATTCAATAAAAAACGGCCGTCCGTGCATGAAGCGTGACGACCGTAAAGAAATGCCGCTGACCGTAGGACAGAAAAATCTGTATTGCAAGATTTGGGCTCTGCGTCCGGTTCAGTAATCCACCGTCTTCCTTCCGCGGAAGGAAAATCCCATAAAGGTCACATTGGCCCGACATCTCCGGCGCAAGTTACCCGGTTCCGGGGAACGTGTTGTTTTCAGCGGGGGGCCAGCGGCTGTTATTCAATATTGTCCAGATAGTTGTCAAGGTCCTTTCTCAAGGATTCCACCTCGGCATTGGCTGCCTCGTTCTGCCTGATGGCGGCAATCTCGGCAATCGACTTGTTGAGAGCAACGAAAGCCATCAGGTCGGTCTCGCTCCTGCCCGGATGCGCGGCCTTGTAGCCGTCCAGCATCTTGTTGACCGCTTCAGCCGCAAGCCGGATGAGATTCTCCTGCTGGGGAGTCTGCGCGTCAATCGGATATTCGCGCCCGGCAATCCTGACCCTGATCTTCTGTCCCATAACCTTATTGCTCAAGCAGGGAAATGCATCTGTCGATTTCCTTTATCATTTTCTCTATCTTGTCCCTGGCCGCTGCGTTGTCGGCCTGGGCAGTGAAAGCCTGTGCCAATTCGAGGTTGTTTACCTTTCTGGTCAATTCGGTAATCTGCTTCCTCAGGTCGTCGGCTTCGGATGTTTTTTCGGCCAGTTCTGCCTCCAGGCGTCTGCGCCTGTCCCTCTCGCCTTCATAAAGGGCGATGAGTTTCTGTATGCTTTCACCAAGATCCGAAATCATATCCTTTGCCGGCACCGTTATATTTTTGCAAAAATACTGTTTTTTTATCTCAAATCCAATCAAGAAACCGCAGATTATTCATATATTGCTGCAAGAACGGTCCCGCGTCCTGAAAAAAAAGTGAAAAATGTTTTAACAAAATGCCTTCGTGTCCGTCTTTATGATGCAGGCGCTCCGGAGCGGCTGCCGGTAAACGGATTGTTCCGGCAAAATGAAAAAACAATTATTTCTTGCGAAAACTTTAATGCTATGACAATTTACAGAAAACTTGCGGTTGCGGCAATGCTTGTGCTTGCTATGGCCGTTGTTCCGTGCGGAAGTGCCTTTGCGTCACAAAAGGTCAACAGGACCAAGCTGACGGCGCTCATCCGCAACTACAGGACAAAGGACAGTTCCTTTGATGTCGTGAATATCGGAGGCTTCCTTATGGGGCTTGCAAAGAATGCCTCGCGGCTCGACAGGGACGAGGCCGCCATTCTCAAAGGCATAAAATCCATATGTGTCGTTGACTATTGCGACTGTCCTGAAGACATCAGGAAGGGGTTTGACAGCAGTCTGGACAGGATTCTTCCGGAGGAAGACCTGCTGGTCGAGACAAAGGAGGACGGTTCGACCATGAGAATCTACGGAAGTCTTTCCGGCAAGGGCACCAGGGTGGAGGACGTCATCATCCACGTTGCGGACGAGGGGGCTCTGATCTGCCTTTTCGGCTCGATACGGATGGAGGACCTCAACCGGATAATGGAAGACTGACGGGATGGGAACCGGAGAGTTCAAACGCAGGTGGCTTCCACTTTCCGACATGTTCTACAGGGTAGCCTTCTATATCCTCGAGAGCCGTGAAGAAGCTCTTGATGCAGTCCAGGATCTCTATGCGAAGCTCTGGAAAATGGGCCCGGCACTTGATTCTGTCCTCAATCCCGAGGCGTACGGGCTTGCGCTGCTCAAGAATATGTGTATGGACAGGGTAAGGCACTCCAGGGTTGCGGCGGCAGATCCGATCGACGGCGGGGAGGATGTGGCTGACGGCAGGAGCATCGAAGCGGAGTATTCCGGAAGGGAGACGCTCCGGATAGTGGAGGAGATGATAGGCCGGCTGCCGGAAAAGCAGCGGACCGTGATGAGGATGAGGGTGTTTGAAGGTGCTGAATATGATGAGATTGCCGCCCGCACTGGCCTTTCGGGGCTCAATCTCAGGGTCTTGATGAGCATGGCCCGGAAAACTATCAGGAAAGAAATGAACAGATTGAATGTGGAAATATGAAAAGTCTTGAAGAAATCGAAAAACTTGATAGGCGGCGTCTCGGGGAAATCGCCCATGACACTTCGATAAAAGTGCCCGACGGCCTTGGACGCACAACGGGCGAGATGCTTGACGCGCTGGACAGGGCGAGGGGCCTTGCGGATGGCGGAATGTCGCTCAGGACCAAGCGGACGGTCGCAAGCATAGCCGCAGGCCTGGTACTCGTGGTCGGGATAGGCCTTGCTTCACATTTCAGCCCGGAGGCCGGACCGGCCGATACCTTTGACGACCCGTATCTTGCCTATGCGCAGGTGCAGGAAAGCTTCGGCAGGATAGGACGGGCGATGAAGTCCGGTGTAGATAGGGCGGACGAGGGGGTCGAGTCTTTCTCCAAGCCTGTGGAAATAGTAAAAAAATCGTTGAATCATTAATGTAAGTAAAATATGAAAAAGATTGTAAGCTTTATAGTTGTATTTTTCGCTCTCTACGTTTCCGCTTCAGCGCAGACAAGCAGGGGCATTTATCAGAAATTCTCGCAGGGCAAGGGTGTGGAGGCCGTGTATGTGTCTCCTGCCACCTTCAAGCTCATGAGCGGCCTCAATATGGACCTGGACGATATGGCAGGCCTCAGGCTCGGGGACATCACAGCCGACCTCACCGGGCTCTATATCCTCGACACCGAGTCAAAGGAGGTGGGAAGGAAGATTGCCGAAGAGGTCAGGAAGATGGTCGATGCCGGCAAATATGAACTGCTGGTGTCAACAAAGGACGACACCGACGACACTTCGATTTATGCCCACATCGACGGGGACACCGTCTCGGACTTTGTGCTTCTCGACATTTCACCCGACGGGGTCCACTGGATAAGCATCGAGGGCAGGATTCCGATGGAAGCCATTCAGAAGATGATGGCACAGGAATGAAGATATTGCGGCAAAATGACTATATTTGCCGGCAGCTGCAAATGACAATGCTGCGACTTGCATAACCCCATTTATGGAAAAATACGGATTCATACGCGTTTCAGCCGCCTCGCCGAGGGTGAAGGTGGCTGATGTCGCATACAATACGGCTCAGTGCCGTGCTTGTATCGACAGGGCTGAGGCTGACGGGGTGTCCATCCTCGTGCTGCCCGAACTTTGCATTTCAGGATATACCTGCGGCGACCTTTTCCTGCAGAAAGTGCTGGTGGAAAGGTCCTGGGATGCTCTTGAAGAACTTGCCGGACATACGGCCGGAAAGAATGTGACCGTTGCAGTCGGGCTGCCGGTGTTTTTCCGGACCCATCTCTACAACTGCGCGGCAGTCATTTCAAAGGGAAAGATTGCGGGAGTGGTCCCGAAGATGTACCTTCCCAATTATGGGGAGTATTATGAGACACGCTGGTTTGCAAGCGGAACGGACCTTGTGGGCCTGCGTGCGGAGCTTGCGGGCGGCATCCCGTTCGACCCTTACATGCTGTTCACCCTCGGCGAGGCCACATTCGGCATAGAGATCTGCGAGGATATGTGGACTGCCATACCGCCTTCCACATACCACGCGCTTGCAGGCGCGCAGATACTGCTGAACCTCTCCGCCAGCAACGAGACCATCTGCAAGAGGGGATACCGCAACCGCAGGATCATCGGAATCACCGACCGCACCATCTCTGCATATGTCTATTCTTCCTGCGGCTACGGCGAGTCCACCCAGGACCTTGTCTATAGCGGCGCCACGCTCATCTGCGAGAACGGTTCGATGCTCGAGGAGGGCGAAAGGTTCAGGATGGACGGCGAGACCGTTACGGCGGACATCGACCTGGAGAAACTCATCTCCATGCGCCAGAAGAAGAACAATTTCTACTGCGTATCGCCCGATGCCGTGTCGTCCGACAGTTTCGTCACCCGCTACAGGACGGTTGAGCTCGGTGCGGATGCCCCTACCGACTTCGAAGCCGAACTCAGGCGCCATATCGAAAGGCATCCGTTCGTGCCGGGCAGCGACCCCCGGGAAATCTCCCAGCGCGCGGAGGAAATCCTCTCCATCCAGGTGACGGGACTTGCCTCGAGGCTCGAGCATCTCGGCCATCCGACTGCGGTAATCGGCATCTCGGGCGGCCTAGACAGCACCCTTGCGCTGCTTGTGGCTGTAAGGGCCTTCGATGCCCTCGGATGGGACCGCAAGGGCATTGTCGGAGTCACCATGCCGGGCTTCGGCACAACGGACAGGACTTATGCCAATGCAGTGACTCTCATAAAGGAACTCGGTGTCACTTTCAGGGAAATTTCAATCGCCGCATCCGTGCTCAGGCACTTCGATGACATCGGCCACAACCCTGAAGTCCACGATGTCACATACGAGAACAGCCAGGCGAGGGAGCGCACGCAGATACTTATGGACATAGCCAACCAGACCGGTGGCATTGTCATCGGGACGGGTGACCTTTCGGAGATTGCTCTCGGATGGTGTACCTACAACGGCGACCATATGTCGATGTACGGAGTCAATGGAGATGTGCCGAAAACGCTTGTGAAATATATCGTGAAATGGGCGGCGCAGTCGCAGTATGCCGGGACAAGAATAGGCGAGGCCCTGCTTGACGTGGTGGACACCCCGATCAGCCCCGAGCTTACCCCTGCGGATGACAAAGGCCATATCAAGCAGAAAACGGAAGACCTTGTGGGCCCGTACGAGCTGCACGACTTCTTCCTCTACAATTTCATGAAATTCGGCTATTCCCCGAGAAAGATCTATTTTCTTGCGTGCAAGGCTTTCGGGGGCGTGCAGCCTGATTCAGCCGTCTTTTCCGGGCAGGAGCCGTCATATACTCCCGAGACTGTAGCAAAATGGCTCCGCAAGTTCTTCTGGAGGTTCTTTACCCAGCAGTTCAAGCGGTCCTGCACCCCGGACTGCCCGAAGGTCGGTTCGGTGGCGCTTTCTCCGCGAGGGGACTGGAGGATGCCAACCGATGCGCAGGTCAAGCTCTGGATTGACGACCTGGAAAAGATATAATATAAACCCGCAACCCATTATGGCTGCGGGTTTTCCTTTTTATAGCCTGCTGATGATTTATAGCCTGCTGATGATTCCTTCGAAAATCAGCGTCATCCTGTCCGCGGCAGCATTGGCAGCACGTACGACGTCGTCGCCGTCATTGACATAGTCGTCGGCATAATCGTCGTGCGCCTCGTTGGTGATGACCGACATGCCGAAGACCGGAATGCCGCTGTGACGTGCCACAATCACCTCCGGAATGGTGGACATACCCGTAGCATCGCCTCCAACGGTGCGGATGAACTTGTATTCGGCCGGGGTCTCATAGGTAGGGCCTGTGCCGCCGTAATACACTCCTTTCTTGAGGGTTATGCCCTTTTCTGCGGCGATTTCCCCTGCCATGCGGATGAGATTCTTGTCATATGGGCGTGTCATGTCAGGGAACCTCGGGCCGAACTGGTCGAGATTCGGGCCGATGAGCGGGTTGGGGAGCATGTTGATATGGTCAGTGATGATCATGAGGTCACCGACCTTGAAATCGTAATTGACTCCTCCGGCGGCATTGGATACGAAGAGGTACTTGATGCCGATGACTGTCATGACCCTCGTAGGGAGGGTCACAAGCTCCATGGGATAGCCTTCGTAGTAGTGGATGCGCCCCTGCATCGCAATCACCGTCTTTCCGGCCAGAGTGCCTATGATGAAATTGCCCTTGTGGCCTATTGCCGTTGACACAGGGAAGCCCGGGATATCCCTGTAAGGGACTGTAACGGGGTTTTCAATCCTTTCTGCGAGCTTCCCGAGGCCGCTTCCGAGTATGATGCCTATCTGTGGCTTCAGCCCGTGTTCTTTGAGAATGCCTTCAAGGTATGAGGCAGCATTATTGATCCTTTCCATTCTTGTGTCCATAGTCCGTGTGTTCTTTGTGATTATACTGTTATCTGTTTGAGGACCTTGCGTGCTCCTTCGAGGATCTCTTCCCGTCCGGCGACCTCGCGGTGCTCCATCACGAATCTGCCGCCGCAGATGACCGAGTCGATGCAGTCGCTGTGGGCCGAATAGACGAAATTGGCGAGGAAAGAGCCCGGCGAGAGGAAGAAAGTGTTGCGTGTATCCACAATCAGGATATCGGCAAGCGCACCTTCTTCAATGCGTCCTGTGTCCATTCCGAGGGCCTTTGCCCCGTTGCCGGTCGCGGCGCTGAGCAATTCGTCCAGGGGCATTGCTGCCGAATCCATCCTCCAGGCCTTCTGGAACAGGGCAGAGGTCTTCATCGCCTCAAGCATGTCGAGATTGTTGGAGGAGGCGCAGCCGTCGGTGCCGATGCAGACATTGGCTCCGGCATCCCTGAGCTCGTTGTAGAGAAAACGGTAGCCCGATGCGAGCTTCGCGTTGGAATTGATGTTGTGGACGCAGTTGACACGGCGTCTTCCGAGGATGTCTATGTCGTTGTCAGTCAGCCACAGGGAATGTGCCGCTATGACATTTTCATCAAGTACTCCGAGCCTGTCGAGATACTCCACCGGAGTGAGGCCTCCGTGGGCTTCCCGGCAGTCCTTGACCTCCCCGGAGGTCTCGGAAAGATGGATGTGGAGCTTGAGCGAGTGCTTCCTTGCAAAGTCCGATGTCCAGAGGATCATCTTTTCGCTGACCGAATAGATTGCGTGGAAGGCCATTGCAAACATCGACCCGTCCTTCCACGAAAGGGATTCCGCGTACATCCGCTCGCACTGGTCCATCTGCCTGCGGGCTTCTTCCTCATTGTTCTTGTCGAGCACGACATAGGAAATGACCGGCCTTATACCCATCTCCACGGCGGCCCTGTGGGCGGCCGGGGAGAACCAGTACTGGTCGTTGAATGTGGTTGTCCCGGTCATAATCATCTCAAGCACGGCAGCCTTCGTGCCCCAATATACAAAATCGGAGTCGAGCCTGGACTCAATCTTCCAGATGTTGTCTATCCATTTCGTAAACTGGACGTCCTCCTGGATGCCGCGCATGAGGGACATTGCCGCGTGGGTGTGCATATTGACAAATCCCGGGACGGCGGCCTTTCCGGCGCAGTCAACTGTCCTTGTGCCTGAAGGAACCTCCCCGCTGCCCCTGAGGGTGCCTGCAGGGGCAATCCTTGCAATGCGGTCCCCCTTGATCAGTATGTCTGACCTGGCGCTGCCGGAGAAGATGTCCGTAAGTATGTCTGTAAGTAATATCGCTTCCATATGGTATGTGTACATGGCAATCCGCCTGATGCGGCTTGTAGCGCAAGTTAGCAAAAAAATCGTTCCGTTCAAAAAACAGAAAAGCGCGGCATCGGGCCGGGCTTAACTGCGTGAGAGTAATGTTTGATAACAAACAAGTATTGAAAAGATTCGGGGATTCGAGCTGTCTTGTGGTGCAAATATAGCCCGGCCAAGCTTGCCATCCAAATCTTTCCGACTTGCAACTCTCGGAAAATCAAGTATTTTTACGGTTTGATACCTTTTTTTACCTTTCGGTACGATTCTTTATGCCGGCTGTCCCGGGCAGGAAGTGTCTAAAACCTGTCGTCGTCCTGGAGATACTCGGCGTCCTTAGGCACGCGGTCGGTCTCCGGAAGGCCGGCCAGGCAGTTTTTGCGGATGTAGTCTATTGTCTCCTGGAGCCCTTCGGCAAATTTTTCGAAATCCTCTTTGTAAAGGAAAATCTTGTGCTTGTCGAATGTGAAGCTTCCGTCCCTCTCCACTTTTTTCTTGCTCTCGGTAATGGTCAGATAGTAATCATTATTGCCGCGGGTTGCCTTCACATCGAAGAAATAGGTGCGTTTACCAGCTTTAACGGGCTTTGAGTAAATCTCTTCGGCTCCGCGGTCCTGCTGGAAGGACTTGTCATAATCTGATTTGTACATAATCTTGTTCGGTTTCGCAAAAAGGACAAAATTGTCCTTTTATCAAGTCTAATATAGCTATTTTTTCGAAATTGAGCTATCTTTGTATAAATTTTTTGGAAAAGATATGCTGAACAGACGTATTTTAAGGATAAAGGCATTCAAAGCACTATATGAATATTCGGTGAGGGGAGGGATGGAGCTTCCCGAGGTCCTGGAAGAGCTCGAAAGGTCCAGCGAAGCGGTCAGGGACCTCTATGTATATATGCTCGGCCTTGTGCCGGCCCTTACTGCCACGGCTGCGGAGAGGCTGCGGATGAGAATGAACAAGCTCCGTCCGGACGAGGAGGACCTCAATCCAAATGACAAATTCGCAACCAACAGGCTCTCGGCCCTTATAGGCGGAGATCCTGATTTCCAGAAGCAGTTCAAGTCAAGAAAGTTGTCGTGGGACAATTACGATGTGACCGTAAAGGGCATTCTCGACTCCGCATCCTCAAAGCAGTATTTTGCCGATTATATGGCAGATCCGCAGCGCTCGCTGGAGCAGGATTGCCGTCTGTTCACCAGGATTTTCGAAAAGGAACTGGTCGATGACGAGAGCCTTGAAGGGATTCTCGAAGAGATTTCCATCTATTGGGTAGATGACCTTGCATATGCGCTGACCTGGTGCTGCCGTACCTTCGACGACCTCTCTGCAGGCAAGTCCTGGAGGCTTCCGGAGCTGTATATGAGCGATATCGCAAGGCAGAAGAATCCGGCTGCAGAAGTGAAAAGCGACCGTGATTTCGTCAGAAGGCTCGTTACGGCCGCCTGCACGGGTTATGCAAGGTTCTTCGCAATGGTCACGGAGGCAGTGCCTGACTGGGACAAGGACAGGCTTTTCATCCCGGACATCGCACTCATAGCGCTCTCGCTCGCTGAGGCCGAGACCTTTGAGGACATCCCGCTCAAGGTGACGATGAACGAATATGTGGAGATCTCCAAGTTCTACTGTGCCCCGAAGAGCCGCCAGTTTGTCAACGGCCTTATAGACAAGCTGCTGAAGGAGGACGACAGGATCAGCGGGGCCAAAAGGTTATTGCAATAACAATTGAAAACATAATAAACTGATTATGACATTTTTGACAATTCTTCTGCAGGCTGCGCCTGCACAACCTGCCGGAAGCGGCTGGTCCATGTGGATAATGCTTCTTCTTCTTTTCGTTGTGATGTGGTTCTTTATGATCCGCCCGCAGCGCAAACAGCAGAAGGAGCTCGAGAAATTCAGGAACGAGCTCAAGAAGGGAGACAAGGTCGTGACTGTCGGCGGCATCTTCGGGACAGTGGCCGAGGTCAGCGACAAGTCCGTCCTCATCAAGGTTGACGGGGAGACCAAGCTCCGCGTTGACAAGAACTCTCTCGTAAGGGATTTCTCGGACACTGCACAGCAGTAGTAAAGGCGTGGGCACGGGCAAGCCGGACAGAGGATTTGGATTCAACGGGAGGGACGGGGTGATTTTCATCCTGTCTCTCTTGTCGGCTTTCAGTATCTGGATGATACACAGCCTGTCACAGAATTATACCAAGCTTGTGAGCGTGCCTGTAGTGGCCGAAAGCAACCTTGAAGGCCGGTCGCGGACTTCTTCCAATACGGCTGTGGTGACGGCACGCTGCCGCACCAGGGGCTTTGACCTTCTGCGTCTTGAAAGGGCCTCCGAAAAAAAGCCGATTACCCTTCAGGTGGCTTCATCGGACCTTCACGAAAGGGGAGGTGACATCTTCTATATCACTTCTTCCGATCTCAACCGTTACGTCCAGTCGATTTTCGGGGACAAAGCCGGTATGGAGTCATTCGTGACCGATACCCTGGAGTTCCGTTTCCCGTTTGAAAACCACAAGCGGGTGCCGGTATGCCCGGTCACTTCGATAGACTGCAAATCCCAGTATATGGTGGTCGGCGGTCTTGAGATGATGCCGGATTCGGTGACTGTCTATGGAGAGCAGCACCATCTTGACAACATCGACAGGGTCTATACCAGATCCTTCACCCTTTCAGGGCTTTCCGGACCTGTCAGGGGAGATGTCAGGCTTGAGAACATCCGTGGCGTGAGGCTCTCTGCAAACAGGGTTGACTACAAGCTGGATGTCAGGCGCTATGTGGAGGTGAGGACCACAATGCCGGTCAAGGCCGTGAATGTGCCGAGAAACCATTCCCTGACCATTTTCCCTTCCACGGTGACCGTCACTTTCAGATGTGCATTCCCTGTCTCTTCACAGCCAGATGCGGATATGTGGTTCTTTGTCGATTATGAGGATTTTGCCAATTCAATCGGCGGGCACTGCATCCCGAGGCCCAACAGAATCCCGCAGGATGTGTTCAGCTATGAGATTGAACCGGAGGTGCTGGAATGTGTGGAAGGGGTGAGATGAGGCCTTTTGCCGTGGCTCTGACAGGGGGAATCGGCAGCGGGAAGTCTGTCGTGGCGGCATATCTGCGCGATAATGGGGTGCCCGTCTATGACAGCGATTCGCAGGCGAAGAAGCTTTATCTTGACGGCGGTTTCCTTTCACGGATTGAGGAGGTGCTCGGATGTACGCTCCGCCCGGGCGGCGTTTTTGACCGCAAACTGCTGGCGCAGAAGCTCTTTTCCTCCGAAAAGGACAGGCTTGCAGTAGAGGCGCTGGTCCATCCTGCCGTCCTTGAGGACTTCAACCGGTGGAGGGACGGATTCCGGAGCGCGGTCTGGAGAGGTTATGCCGATCTTCCGCCTTTTGTGGTGATGGAGTCTGCCTTGGTGCTGGAAAAGCCTTTGTTCCAAGGGGTTTTCGATGCGGTTGTGGCCGTGGACGCCCCTCTTCCGGTCAGGATTTCAAGGGTGATGGGCCGTGACGGTACAGACAGCGGTTCTGTTTGCGGGCGCATCGCTGCCCAGAATATTGACCTTTCGCGTGCCGATGCCGTCATTGTGAATGACAGCACTGAGGAGGTCCTGCGCAGGAGAACCGACGGGGCATTCCTCCGTATTGGAAACATCATCCGGAAATGATAAATTTGCATATTGTTTTTTATGTTCCGCAGATGCGGAACCTGAGTTAATTTTATAGAAAAATGGAGAATACAAACAAGACGGACCTTTCAAGAATACTGTCCGTAGCAGGCCAGAGCGGCCTTTTCCGTTATCTTGCACAGGCTCGTAACGGCGCAATCGTAGAATCGCTCAAAGACGGGTCGAGGACCTGTTTCAATATGAAGAGCAGGATCACCACCCTCGCAGATATCAGCATCTATACCAATGACGGGGAGCTCAAGCTCCGCGAAGTGTTCGACAAGCTCCACGGAGTGCTCGGAGACAGCGATGCCCCATCTTCAAAGGCTTCTGCAGACGAGCTCAAAAAGCTCTTTGCCGAGGCTGTTCCGGACTATGATGCGGACCGTTTCTATGTGTCCCATATGAAGAAGGTCGTGGACTGGTACAATGCCCTCAAGAACTTTGCATCCCTCGATTTCATGACAGACGAGGAGATCGAGGCGGCAGCAAAGGCAGAGCTTGAGGGACAGCCTTCCGGTGAGGATTCTGCCGAAGACTCTGAAAACGCATAGGTATGGAAGGGAAGAAATCGCTTCAGGTCATTACGCTCGGCTGCTCGAAGAATACGGTGGATACCGAGCATCTGCTTGCCGGCCTGCAGGACTTCGATATTCTTCCTGAGGACTATCAGGGCAGGGCTGACTATGTCCTGCTCAATACCTGCGGCTTCATCGGGGATGCCAAGGAGGAGTCAATCCAGGCAATATTTGCCGCCGTTGAC
Organism: uncultured Bacteroidales bacterium; assembly: GCA_945868745.1. Taxonomy (GTDB): domain Bacteria; phylum Bacteroidota; class Bacteroidia; order Bacteroidales; family UBA932; genus Cryptobacteroides. Next base: position 21,096 of record CAMBMK010000011.1, on the reverse strand, counting down.
CGCAAGAACAGGGGACTTGCCGGGGAAGTGATAGTGTTCGGATGTCTCGCGCAGAGATATATGGACCAGATGCCCGGACTCATTCCCGAGGTTGACAGGTGGTACGGGGCAAGAGACCTCGAACCGATAATCCGTGACCTCGGGGGGCGTCATTCCGGCGGGAATCTCCGTTTCCGCGGGGGAAGCGGGCTTCCTTATGCCTATCTCAAGATATCCGAAGGCTGTGACAGGAGGTGTTCCTACTGCGCCATCCCGCTTATCCGCGGCGCCCACAGGTCCGTCCCTATGGAAGACCTTGTGCGTGAGGCCGGTGAGCTTGCCCGCAGCGGTGTCAGGGAGCTGATACTGATTGCCCAGGACACGACCTATTACGGTCTTGACATCTATCACAGGAGGGCACTTGCCGAGCTTCTTGACCGCCTGTCGGAGGTGGAGGGCATTGAGTGGATACGCATCCATTATTCGTATCCGGCCGATTTCCCGGAGGATGTCCTCGACAGGATGGCAAACAATCCTAAGGTGTGCAGGTATATGGACATCCCTCTGCAGCACGTTGCAGACAAGGTTCTGGACAATATGCACCGCCATGTGGACGGGGCATGGACGAGGGCTCTCATCGGGAAGATGCGCGAGAAGGTCCCGGGGATTGTGCTGAGGACCACAATGATTGTCGGGCACCCGGGAGAGGGAAGGGCCGAGTTTGAGGAACTTCTTGATTTCGTGCGCGAAGCCCGTTTCGAAAGGCTCGGAGCCTTTGCCTATTCCGAGGAGGAGGGTACTTTCGGTGCCTCACATTTCAGGGACAGTGTCGCCAAAAAGACCAAGCAGTCGCGCCTTTCAAGGCTCATGGAGCTCCAGAGGGGCATCTCCGCGGAATTCAATTCCTCGAGGATCGGCTCGGTCGTAAAGGTGCTTGTGGATTCCGTAAGCGACGGTATCCTGGTGTGCCGCAGCGAATTTGAAAGTCCGGAGGTCGATGGCGAGATTCTTGTAAAGTATGATGACCGGATGGGCGCCGATATGGATTCGATGCCGGGAAGGTTCATCAATGTGCGCATCACTGCCGCCGATGAATATGACCTTACGGCCGCATACGAGGGCCCTGCAAACCGATAATTGACTGATTATGGGACTGATTGGAAACTTCTTCAAAAGGTGGCTGCCGGTCGCGGCGGCAGTTGCGGCTGCAGTGTCCTGTTCGCCGCAGGCTTTCGTGATGGATATCGAGATGAAGGGCGCCTCGTCCAGCAGGCTGGACCTGTCCGGCAAGAGTATGTCCGTAGTGTATCTGGATGACCTTTCGGGGCGTGACACCACTTTTACCAAAGGGGTTGCCGAAGGCTTTGCCAGGGCCATTGAAAAGGAGTATTTCGACGGAAGGGAGGCGGTCAACATCTATACGATGACAAAGGACCGGGCAGGAGTGTATTCTGCAAAGGATACCCTTGTCAACCTTATCCTCGACACCGGGGATGACGTGGTCTTCCTTTTTGATTCCCCGCAGTTCGGGGAGGTGTCCCTCGGCGGGCGCCAGCGCATTGCGGGCGGCCAGGAGGATTCGTCCAACGTGGCATATGCCACCATTCCGTTCAAGCTCAATCTCTACGCCTACGATTCCATGGCCAAAGAGGATACGGTCAGGATGTTCCGCGGCACCAGCACAGTCCGCCAGGCGTTGTTCTTCGGCGACAGTTCGTCGGAAGAAAGCCTGAAGCTGTCAGTCTGGGACAAACTTGCGGAAGCGGGGGAGACAATCGGTGAAAAATCTGCCGTTTCCTTCATCCCTGAATGGACCGGGGAGGCGCTCACGTTCCTGTACTATGAGACTTCAGCCTGGGAAAAGGCGGCGGAGCTTGCATACGGATACCGCTGGAAGGAGGCTGTCGATGCCTGGATGGCTTTGCTTGACACGGACAATATGGAGAAGCGGTCCTGTGCCGAATACAATATCGCCGTGGCTCTCTATATACTTGGAGATTGTCAGCTTGCCGAAAAGTGGCTTGACATGAGCGACAGGGACATGCCGATTTCCCTTTCTCCTTCACTGCGCCAGAAGATTTTGGCCAGAAACAGGCAACAGAGCCGGACAATGCTGTAACGGCCTTATTTAAGGTCATTTGCAACAATAGTAATAAAGGGACGCATCTCTGCGTCCCTTTATTGGTTAGCTAGTAGTGTTTTTCCCTTTTGGGTAATTAATTATTGTTGGTTAGAAAAATATCTCTCAAAGGCTTGTAGCCTGTATGTATCGTTTTACTAATACAAAGGTAATTCAATCATCATTGATTTCCAAATTTATTTAATCGATTTTTAATCCCGAGGGCGAAAAAAGCCCGAAATCACCTCTTTTCCAGAAGCCCTGGACGGAGGGCTTTGGTGCGTGCAAGTGCCTGCTCATCCTGCCATGCCCTGATAGTTTTGGGATTACCGCTCAAAAGCACATCGGGAACCTTCCATCCGTTGAATTCGGCCGGCCTTGTATAGACCGGAGGGGAGACAAGCCCGTCCTGGAAGCTGTCGCTCAGGGCGGAGGTCTCGTCGGTGAGAGCCCCCGGAATCAGGCGCACAATCGAGTCGGCAACGAGGGCGGCGGGGATTTCTCCTCCGCTGACAACATAGTCGCCTACTGATATTTCCCTGGTAACCAGATGCTCGCGTATCCTGTGGTCTATGCCCTTGTAGTGGCCGCAAAGAATGATTATGTTTTCAAGGAGGGAGAGTTCGTTGGCGGTGTTCTGGGTGAACTGTTCCCCGTCGGGAGACATATAGATGATTTCGTCATAGTGCCTTTCGGCCGCAAGCTCGCCGATCATCCTGAATACCGGTTCCACCATCATCACCATGCCGGCATCGCCTCCGTAGCAGTAGTCATCCACCCTCTTGTGCGGCCCGAGTCCGTATTTCCTGATGTCGTGGATGTTGATTTCCACCAGTCCTTTCTTTATGGCCCTGCCCACTATGGAGTGGCTGAGCGGGCTTTCAAGCAACTCCGGCACTACTGTAAGTATGTCTATTCTCATCGTCAGCGTTTTTGAAGTGCAAATGTAAATATTTTTGCGTTTATAAAATTGTTTTTGCACTCGCTTTGTGTTATATTTGTGCTTTGCATCAATAATTATTAACCAACTCTTTTTATTATGAGTGAAGAATTGAATCCTGGTATCGTTGAAGAACAGGTGCCAGATGTAGTTGAAACCCCAGTTGAAAACCAGACAGCCGAGTCAATCGGGGTAGAAGAAGAACCTCTCAATCTTGCGGACAAGTCCCTCGCAGAGCTTTCCGAGCTTCTCCAGAAGCTTATGGAGGACGAGGACAGGATGAAGAAATCCAAAGAGGCGGAGGCCATAAAATCGGCGTTCTACAAGAAGCTTTCCAAGGAAAAGGCTGATGCCGGAATCGAGGTTTCCCCGGAGCAGGCTGATGAAGAGGCAGCACCGGAGGAGGATGTCAACGAAAGCAGCGACAATCCTTTCGAGGCCATCGAAGGCGGCTTCAAGGCCCTTTTCAACAAATACCGCAGGGAGCGTGCCGAATACAACCGTCAGCAGGAAGCCGAGCGCTCCGCCAATCTTGTCAGGAAACAGGAGGTTATTGCGGAGCTCAAGGCATTGATTGACAGTCAGGATGACGTGAGTGCGGCCTTCCCTCAGTTCCGTGCGCTCCAGGCCCGCTGGAGGGAGACAGGACCGGTTCCGGCCCAGGATTTCCGCACGGTCAACGATACATATCAGTATTGCGTGGAGCAGTTCTATGACAAGGTCCAGATGAACCGCGAGATGCGCGACCTCGACTTCAGGAAGAATCTCGAGGCAAAGCAGGCCTTCTGCGAAGAGGCAGAGAAGCTTGCGGAGAATGAAAACGTCCTTGAGGCTTTCAAGGAGCTTCAGACTCTGCACGAGCGCTGGAAGGAGCTCGGACCTGTGGCAAAGGAATACAGGGAGCAGATCTGGGACAGGTTCAAGGCTGCAACTGCAGTGATCAACAAGAAATATCAGGCATATTTCATCGGCCAGAAGGAGCAGCAGGCCGCCAATCTTGCAGCCAAAACCCTTCTGTGCGAGCAGGTCGAGGCGATTGCCGACAAGGAGAACATCACTTCTTCCAACGAATGGAACGAGCTGTCAAAGCAGATTGAGGACATCCAGAAGCAGTGGAGGACAATCGGATTTGCTTCCCGCAAGGAGAACCAGAAGATCTATGACCGTTTCCGCGCCGCCTGCGACAAGTTCTACGGACGCAAGAGGGAGTTCTACAACTCGTTCAAGGACAGTATGAACGAGAATATGGAAAAGAAGCTCTCGCTTATCGAACAGGCAGAGGCCCTCAAGACAAGCACAGACTGGAAGAAGACTACTGACCAGCTTATCGCCCTCCAGAAGCAGTGGAAGGAGATCGGAGCCGTGCCGCGCAAGAAGTCCGAGCAGCTCTGGAAGAGGTTCCGTGCCGCCTGTGACGAGTTCTTTGCCGAGAGGGACAGGCAGGCAAAGCCTGAAAACAACTTCTACGCCAACCTCAAGGCCAAGAAGGCCCTCATCGAGGAGATCAGGGCTTTCAGCAGCGACGACCCTCAGCTCCTCAAGGATGCTGCCCAGTCATTCAGCGAGCGCTGGAAGGCCATCGGATTCGTTCCTTTCAAGGAGAAGGATGCAATTGCAGCCGCATACAGGGAGGCAATGGAGGCCAAGTTCCCGGGATATGACCTTTCAGGCAGGCGCGGGGACCGTCAGCAGCCGGGACGCCAGAGGGGACAGAGAGCGCCTCTTTCCGAAAAGGACCGCCTCGTCCAGAAATACAATTCGCTCCAGCAGGACATAGACACTTACGAAAACAATATCGGTTTCTTCGCCGCTTCCAAGAATGCTGAGACTCTCATCGCCCAGATGCAGGAGCGGATTGATGCAGCAAAGAAGGAGCTCAAGGACCTTGAAGCAAGAATCCGCACTTTGGAGGAGAGCCAGGAATAAATTGAAGTATGAACAAGAACACTGTAATAGGCTGGATATTGATAGGAGCCATCATGATCGGCTTCATTTGGTTCCAGTCAAAGCAAATTGAAAAGCAGGTAGCATATCAGGCCCAGCTGGATTCCATTGCCGCAGTCGAGAGGATGCGTGCGGATTCCATCTATGCTGCGGAGCATCCTTACGATTCTTCACAGGTGGCACAGGCCACCGATGCAGTGCTGGGTGAGGCCGTCAGGAGAACATCCATCTACAAGGATACCCTTCTTGAAGCCGCTTCAGTAAAGGAGCCACAGACCGTGGTCCTCCGCAACGGAAAGGTTGAGGTCGCATTCACCACAAAAGGAGCGCAGCCGCTTTCCGCCAAGGTGGAGGGATATACCAGCTATGGCGGTTCGGACCTCTATCTTTTCACGGAGGGAAGCAGCAGCATGGGATACGAAATCTATGTCGGCGAGACCGTCAATACGAAGGATTTCGTGTTCGACATCGTGGAGAAGAGCGATACTGCGGTGGCCATGCGCCTGACCTTCGTCAAGGGTGGCTACATTGAGCAGAGATATGCCCTCAGGCCTGATTCTTATGTAGTTGACAACAGGCTGTCCTTTGTCGGCATGGACAGGGAAATCCCGAGGAACGTGTCCTATTTCGATATGGACTGGGACGTGACCGTGCCGAGGATGGAGAAGGGCTACAAGAATGAAAGCCAGTACTCCAAGCTCAACTATTATTTCTCCGGAGACAAGAAACCGGTGGAAATCGGCCGCGGAAGGTCACAGGAGAGGAAGATTGACAACAGGCTCAGCTGGTTTGCTTTCCAGCAGCAGTTCTTCTCCGTCATAATGACGAGCAAAAAGGAGTTTGAGTCAGGCAATCTCGCAATAGCGTTCAAGCCGGAAAACGATGAGGACGGCAATCTCATGACCTGCTCGGCCTCCATGCGCCAGGAGCTCGGAAGGGACTCCGAATACCACTATGACAATGAGTTCTATTTCGGTCCGAACCATTTCCGCACCCTCAAGGCGATGGGCAACAAATATGAGAAGATCATTCCTCTGGGCGGCTGGCTTGTAGGCTGGTTCACGAGGTTTGTCATCATCCCTCTGTTTGACTTCCTCCACAAGTTCATCTCCAACTTCGGCATAATCATCCTTCTGATGACACTGTTCATCAAGATAGTGGTGCTTCCGTTCTCCTACAAGTCCTATGCTTCGAGCGCCAAGATGCAGGCCCTCAAGCCGTGGATTGACAAGATCAACCAGAAGTATCCGAAGCCGGAAGATGCGATGAAGAAGCAGCAGGCCACTATGGAGCTCTACCAGAAGGCAGGTGTAAGCCCGATGGGAGGATGTCTCCCGATGCTTCTGCAGTTCCCGATCCTCTGGGCGATGTTCAGGTTCTTCCCTGCATCCATCGAGCTCCGCCAGCAGAGTTTCCTCTGGGCCGAGGACCTGAGCGCATATGATTCGATCATCGATTTCGGCACCAGGATTCCGCTTCTCGGAGACCATATCTCCCTGTTTGCACTTCTGATGGCCCTCTCGATGTTCATCTATTCGAAGATAACGATGAACAGCACGGTGTCTTCCGACGACCCTACTGCGGGTACGATGAAGTTCATGAGCCTCTATATGATGCCTATAATGATGTTCTTCATCTGCAACAGCCTTTCATCGGCGCTCAGCTACTATTACCTCCTGTCCAACCTCATCACTATGCTTGAGACATGGATCATCAGGAAATGGTGTGTCAAGCCGGAGGCAATCCAGGCGAAGGTTAGGGCCGCCGAGGGCAAGCCTGCACCGAAGAGCAAATGGCAGCAGAGGCTTGAAGAGGCACAGAAAATGCAGGAACAGGCATTGCGCGAGCAGCGTAAAAGACGTTAGACAAAATGATTGCACAGGCAATTGAAAATATCAGAAAGGAACTGCCACAGGGTGTAAAACTTGTGGCAGTTTCCAAATTCCACCCCTCCGAAGCCATTATGGAGGCCTACGGGGCGGGGCAGAGGTGCTTCGGGGAGAGCCGGCCGCAGGAGTTTGAAGCCAAGGCGAAGGCGCTTCCGGAAGATATAGAGTGGCATTTCATTGGGCATCTCCAGACCAACAAGCTCAAGATGGTCCTGCCATATGTGTCGATGGTGCAGAGCGTGGATTCCGAACATCTGCTCCGGGCAATCGACAGGTGGTGTGCGGGAGCTGGAAAGACGGTGGATGTGCTTCTGGAACTCCATCTCGGTGCCGAGCAGACCAAGCAGGGCTTTACCGCTGAGGAGATTGAGGCCGTCCTGTCGTCTGCCGCCGATTATCCCAACGTGCGTCTGCGCGGACTTATGGGTATGGCTACCAATACCGATGACGAGGGCATCATCCGGGGCGATTTCGAAAGGATTTCCGCACTGATGCAACATTATAAGGAAAAATTTTCTACCTTTAAGGAGTTCAATGAACTTTCGATAGGGATGTCGGGAGACTGGAGGATTGCCGTGGAGTACGGTGCCACCTGTGTCCGCATCGGAACATCGATTTTCGGAGAACGCCAGTATTAACCTATAGCATCTGTATTATGACACTTATCATCGTCATCGCGGTTTTGGCCGTAATCGTCCTTTGGTTCATCTCATGCCAGAACTCCCTGGTGAAGGCCGACGAATTCTGCAACAATTCCCTCAAGCAGATAAATGTACAGCAGGTAAGCCGTTACGATGCGCTCAAGGCGCTTGTCAAGCTTACCAAGGACTATGCTGCATACGAGGGCGAGACTCTTGAGAAGGTGATTGCGGAGAGAAAGATCGTTTCCGCCGCCAATCCTTCCGTATCGGACATCAATGCCAACGAAGCTGCCCTGGGCGGGGTGCTCGCAAGACTCGTGGCAGTGGCCGAGCGCTACCCGGACCTCAAGGCCAATGCCCAGTACACCAAGACTATGGACAGCGTCAACAAGTATGAGGACAATGTCCGTCTCGCGCGCATGACTTACAACGATACCGTCACGAAGTACAACAACTCCGTGCGTATGTTCCCGGGAAGCATCGTGGCCGGCATCCTCGGCTTTCCGCGCAGGGATTATCTTGCTGAAGATTCGTCAAAGACCGAATATCCGGAAATCTGATGGGCCGTCTCAGGTTATTGTTTGCGGCACTGCTCCTGTGCGGGGCGGTGTCGTACTCTTATGCCCAGAAGATCAATGATATAGACATTACGGTCCGTCTCAATCCGGACGGGTCCGGAGACCTGTCCGAGGTCTGGGATGTAGAGGTCGAAAGCGGCACCGAATGGTATGTGCCAGTCGGCAATCTCGACAGGATGGACATCAAGGATTTCCGCGTGTACGAAAACGGTGTCGAGTTTGTCAATGAGGGAAGGCATTGGGATGTTGACAGGAGTGCCCGGGAAAAGGCCGGAAGGTGCGGTATCGTGGACAAGGGCCGCCAGGGACTTGAGCTGTGCTGGGGACAGGGCAGTTACGGTCCTCACAGATGGACAGTCCGATACCGGATAGAGGGGCTTGTGCAGGCATATGACGACTATGACGGGTTCAATTTCATGTTTGTCAACCCGGGCATGGGCTCCGGCCCTGCACACGTAAGGGTGGTGCTTGAGAACGGGGCTTCCGATTCGCTATGGACTTCCGGCAATGTGAGGGTGTGGGGCTTCGGCCATGAGGGTGAAATCCACGTAACGGATGGAAGGGTGGTGCAGGAGACCTCCGGAAAGATGTCGTCCGATGCCAGGGTGATCACCATGGTACGTTTCGACAAGGGGCTGTTCAGTCCGGCAGTTGTCAATGAAGGCCCGTTCAGCGACCTTCAGGACAGGGCGATGAAGGGCAGCAGCTACGGGGAGGATGACCCAATCGAGGGTTTCATCAAGTTTGTGATGGCCCTTGCCGTGGGTGCATTCCTGTTTGTCGTGGTGGTGTTCCCTATTATGATAGGGATGGGTTACAAATACAGGAAGAGCATTTTCGGCACGAGAAAGATTACGGGCTGGTATCGCGATGTGCCTCTCGGGGGCAATATCCCGGCCGCTTACTATATCTATAAGAAGGGCTGCCTTGTGTCCAACGGGCAGTCGGGCATCCTCGGAGTGTAGTTCCTGAAATGGATTATGGACGGGGTGGTAAGGGTCATCCCGGACGGAAGGAACAGAAAGCGGGTGAGCCTTGATTTTTCCGCGGAGGCGCCGGATTTTCCTGACAGTTGCGAAAAGGAGGTTTACAGCATTGCCAGGGAAGCTGCAGGAAGCAATCTTATCCTCGAGACCAATGAATTGAACCGCTGGAGCGAAAAGAATGCCGACAAGTTTATGAGCATCCCGGAGAAAATCGAAAGTGCCGGCTTCGGCTGGCTTGCCGACAGGAGGTATATGGAGGGGCTGACGAGATGTTCCGAGGCCGGAAAGGCCGAGGCGAGGCGCGTCATCGAGTTCAGGAATTTCCTCAAGGACTTCACGCTCAGCCGGGAAAGGGGAGCGGAGGAGGTTGCCCTGTGGAAGGAATACCTTGTGTATGCCCAGCTTTTCGGTATTGCCGACAAGGTGGCAAAGCAGTTCCGGAAGCTTTATCCGGAGCAGTTCGGACAGCTTGCTGATGAGTGCGGGCTCAATGACTGGATGCTGTATTACTTCATCATCAACAACAACAGGGTTACCCAGGAGGCATTTGTACGTGCCACAGCCACAAAGGCCGAGGCTGCCGGAATGGGCGGCCATACCTCATTCGGAGGCGGAGGCGGCTTTTCCGGAGGAGGCTTCGGAGGCGGCAGCAGATAGACTCAATCTATTTCATCAGCTGCACCATTGCCCGGGCCACTTTCAGGCTTGCACCGGTGCCTCCGAGGCGCTCTCGGATCTCCCCGTAGTCATCAATCATTGCGGAGCGGTACCGGCTGTCTTCAATCAGGCGTCTTACCTCGGAGACAAGGTTGTCAGGAGTGAAATAATACTGCATCAGTTCCTTGAAGGCCTTTCTGCCGAGAATCAGGTTGCCGAGGCTGATGGTGTCGATGCGGATTATGTGCTTGGCAATGTTGAAGTTGAAGTCGGATGAAGAGTATGCCACAACCTGCGGAGTGCCGATAAGGCAGGTCTCGAGCGATGCTGTGCCGGAGTTGACAACCGCAGCCTCGGCGTGGCGGATGACGGCGTGAGTCCGGTTGAATACCACTTTCATATACTCTTCGCGCCCTTTAAGGAACGGGGCGTAGTCTTCCATTGTCCTTGAAGGTGCACCCGCCACAATGAAGCGGTATCCTTCATAGCCCGGTACGGAGCGGAGCCTGTCGGCAAATGCTGCACATACCGGCATCATGCTGCTGACCTCGCCCTTGCGGGAGCCGGCCAGAATGGCAATATAGGGGCCTTCACCGATGCCGCTGCCTTCAAGGAAGCCGCTGCGGCTTTCCCTAAGGGACGGGGAGTTGTCGATGGCGTCAATCAGGGGGTTGCCTTCATAGACATACTGCACGCCCTTGCGGTCGAAATACTCCTTCTCGAAAGGGAATACTATGAAGAGCCTGTCAACATGGGCTTTGAGCTTTTTGACGCGGCTTTCCCTTGAGGCCCAAACCTTCGGGGCTATGTAATAAAAGACACGGAATCCTTTTTTGTGGGCAAATTCTGCAACTTTGAAATTGAAGCCCGGGTAGTCTATAAGTATCACTGCGTCAGGGTTGAAAGACTCAATGTCCCTGCAGCAGTCACTGAACTTTCTCAAATATGAGCCCGCGTGAAGGATGATCTGGCTGAATCCTATCACTGCTCCTTCGGCATAGTCCTTTACAAGTCCCTGTCCGCTCTGGTGCTCCTTGAATACGCCGTCCATAAGGCTTCCGCCCCAGAAGCGGATGTCCGCCTGCGGGTCACATTCGTAAAGCCCTTTCATCAGATTGGACCCGTGAAGGTCTCCGGACGCTTCTCCGGCAATAATGTAGTATCTCATCGGAAATCCCTTTCAAATCCGTTTTCCTTGAGGCGCAGTGCCTCCGCCGTGTCGTTGTTGATTATGTTGTGAGGGGTGATCGTGATGTAGCCGGCCGCAAGGGTGTGGTGGTCGGCATCAGGAGCATTGTCGGGGGCATCGACGTAGGTCCCGGTCATCATATAGAGCTTTTCGCCCTCCTCAAGCCTGACATCGGTGTCCCTGCCCATATTTTCGGCCGTGAGCCCGAATTTTTCCCTGTAGAGGTCGGGATTCCAGTCGCAGAATTCCTTTACCCAGCGTCCGCGCCCCATCCCGGTGATGCGGATGCCCTTGATTTCCTCCGGGGGGATGGCGGGGAAATTGATGTTGTAGTATATCCCGTAGCGGCTTGCAGGGCTGGCAAGGATGGCGTCGATGATGCCCGGGAGGTATTTTTCGACAGGAGAGAAGTCCGCATCCACATGGAAAGAGTCAAGCGACACTCCGATTGCTGGGATGCCGTTGAGAGTGGCTTCCTGGCAGGCCCCGAGGGTCCCGGAGTAGCAGGCCCCGGTGGAGGCGTTGCTTCCGTGGTTGATGCCGCTTACCACCAGGTCCGGGGCAGGGTCCATACTGTTGATGCCGAACTTGACGCAGCTTGCAGGAGTCGCATCGAGATATGCCCAGTGTCCTCCGTCTATGGTTCCCAGGTCCTTGTAGGCAAGCTGGCGCAGTCCCAGATCCACTGCCATTGCGGTGCCTGATTCGTGCCTTTTCGGAGCTATCACGCTGATTTCCCCGTATTTTGCCATTATTTTGGCAAGGGCGTGAATCCCGTTTGCCCTGTATCCGTCGTCGTTTGTGATGAGAATATGCATTTTTATCGTTTAATGTGAATTTTTCCGGCAATCTGGTTTGCAAAGATATGGATTTTTCAAGATAATTTGGTAAATTTGCGCGGTTTCAGGGGAAGAGATTCCTCCGATTTGAAGAAAAATGTATAACACAATATTTAACTGTATTACACAATGGTAAAACTTGGTATTAACGGATTTGGCCGTATCGGCCGTATGGTATTCCGTGCAGCAGTAGAGAATTTTTCCAATGACATCGAGGTTGTAGGTATCAATGACCTCCTCGATCCGGACTATCTCGCATACATGCTGAAGTACGACTCAGTTCACGGTCGCTTCAACCACGATGTGAAGGTAGAGGGTAATTACATGATCGTTGACGGTCACAAGATCCAGGTATTCGCTGAGAAGGATCCTGCTAACATCACCTGGGGCGCTCTCGATGCAGACGTTGTTGTAGAGTCAACCGGTTTCTTCCTCACCGAGGAGCTTGCAAGCGCTCACCTCAAGGCAGGTGCCAAGAAGGTTATCATGTCTGCTCCTTCAAAGGATGCTACCCCAATGTTCGTATATGGTGTAAACCACACCACCTATGCAGGCCAGAAGATCATCTCCAATGCTTCCTGCACCACCAACTGTCTCGCTCCTATCTCCAAGGTTCTCCACGAGAACTTCGGCATCAAGAGGGGTCTCATGACTACCGTTCACGCTGCTACAGCTACCCAGAAGACCGTTGACGGTCCTTCAAAGAAAGACTGGAGAGGCGGCCGCGGCATTCTTGAGAACATCATCCCTTCATCTACCGGTGCTGCAAAGGCAGTAGGCAAGGTTCTTCCTGAACTCAACGGCAAGCTTACCGGCATGTCAATGCGTGTTCCTACCTCTGACGTATCCGTTGTTGACCTTACCGTAGAGCTTGAGAAACCTACCACCTACGATGAGATCTGCGCTGCAATGAAGGAGGCTTCCGAGGGCGAGCTCAAGGGCATCCTCGGCTACACCGATGAGGCTGTTGTTTCCACCGACTTCCGCAACGATTCTCATACCTCCATCTTCGACGTGAAGGCAGGTATCCAGCTTGACCCTACCTTCGTGAAGGTTGTTTCATGGTATGACAACGAGTGGGGTTACTCAAACAAGGTTTGCGAAATGGCACGTGTCATCAGCAAGTAATTTTTGAATACCGAATTATCAGGGGACGTCCTTCCGGGCGTCCTTTTTCTTTGCTTCCTGTGCTATTTTTTCGTAAATTCGCAAGATTTTTCTTTATCGGATGAAAACACTCAGAGAACTGTACAGAATAGGCAAGGGCCCGTCCTCAAGCCATACTATGGGCCCGGAAAGGGCGGCAAAGATGTTCCTTGCCAGAAACAGGGACGCAAAGTCTTTTGAAGTAACTCTTTACGGAAGTCTTGCCGCTACCGGCAAGGGCCATATGACCGATGCGGCAATCATTGAGGTCCTCTCTGCGACGGCCCCGGTCAGGATTGTGTGGCAGCCTTCGGTATTCCTCCCGTTCCATCCCAACGGCATGCTCTACAAGTCTTTTGACGGGGAGGGCCATCTTATGGAGGAGTGGACTGTCTATAGCGTCGGAGGCGGCGCCCTTTCGACCGGCAATAACAATACCGTCGATGTAAGCGAGGAAATCTACGGCCTCAACACCCTCGGGGAGATCCAGGCGTGGTGCCAGAACTACGGACGCGGCTATTGGGAATATGTGGACGAGTGCGAGCCGGACATCTGGGACTATCTGCGTGATATCTGGGCTGCGATGAAGCAGAGCGTGGAGAACGGTCTTGCCAACGAGGGCGTGCTTCCCGGGCCGCTCAATCTCGCAAGAAAGGCCAATATCTACAATGTCAAGGCCTCAGGCTACAAGCCGCATCTCCAGTCAAGGGGTTTTGTCTATTCATATGCGCTTGCCGTGAGTGAGGAGAATGCCTCCGGCGGGACGATTGTGACTGCTCCGACCTGCGGTTCGTGCGGTGTGCTACCTGCTGTCCTCTACCATCTTGCAAAGGGACACGAATTCCCTGAAAGAAGGATCCTGCATGCTCTTGCGACCGCCGGCGTGTTCGGCAATGTGGTCAAGCAGAATGCATCCATCTCGGGTGCGGAGGTCGGCTGCCAGGGAGAGGTCGGAGTGGCCTGTGCGATGGCCGCTGCCGCTGCCTGCCAGCTTTTCGGGGGAAGTCCGGCGCAGATTGAATATGCTGCGGAAATGGGCCTTGAGCACCATCTCGGCATGACCTGTGACCCTATCTGCGGCCTTGTCCAGATACCGTGTATCGAAAGGAATGCCTTTGCGGCGGCGCGTGCGCTCGATGCAGACCTTTATGCCAATTTCTCCGACGGCCAGCACCGCATCACTTTTGACCACGTGGTGGAGGTGATGAAGCAGACGGGAAAGGACCTTCCTTCACTCTACAAGGAGACCTCCACTGGCGGTCTCGCAAAGGGATTCAAGGAAAACTACGGCAAATAGAAAGGTCGGCTTTGCCGTGCAGGCCCACGATGACGGCCCTGTCGGTAAACTGCCATATGGCCCAGTCTTCAGTAAGTGGAGCGGGCGTGTCATAGTGGGCTATCCAGAGAGGGTAGCCCTCTGTTATTTCCTTGGACAGAACTTCCTTGGCGAAGTGGTCGGAGGTATAGACGACGGGCTTCCTGCCATAGTGCCCTTCCACTTTCCTGAGCCATTGCAGTGCGGATGCACTGAGTGCCTCCTTTGTGCATCCCTTGTGCATTGTCTCTATGTCGAGGACAGGCGGAAGGTCGCCGTGGCGTAGTGTCCCGACCGTGCGTATGAAATTGTCCGCCTGGGCCGCGGGGGATTTTGAGGACCTGAAGAAATGGTAGGCTCCGCGCCTTACGGGGCTTTCCCCGGCGTTTTTCCAGTTTTCGCTGAACATCCGGTCCACCATTTTCTCTCCCTCTGTGGCTTTTATGAATGCGAAGGCCACCCTGTGGATGTCAGTGGCCCTGTCTTTCGAAAGGGTGGTGCGGCCGGAGGCGTCTGTGAAGACAAAGAGCGAGTCCCAAGCGATTTTCCCGCCGTTGTGATGGGATATGTCAATGGCGTATTTCCCGTGGAATCCTTCCGGTACCGTGGCCCCGGTTTCCCCGGCTTTCCTGTGGGCAAGCGGGATGAGGACGAGGGCAAGGACTGCGGCGGAAATGGCCGCAATCGACTTCCATCCGAGAGAGATCTTCCTGACGGGCTTTTTTTTCCGCGGTTTCTTTTTGTGCCTTGCCGTATTCTTTTTTGTCGCGGCGGCTTGTTTCCGTGGGCGTATGTTGTCTTTTTTCGCTGGCATTTTGGCAGTGTAACCGGTCAAGGCCACAAAAATACCTTTCAGCTGTTTTGGCGCTTTGTGAAGGGAGCTGCTGCAAGGTTCAGCAGGATGTAGCCCGAAAAGGCAAAGAATACTGCCAGGGACCAGTCAAGGCTTGTGAAGACAGCGGCGATGGCCATAATGAAGACGATGGCCAGAAATATCACCCTGAGCAGTGCGGTTACCCTGTCGGAACTGGTGCCTTTGCCGAATTTCATCGCGAACATCGGTATTTCGCAGACGAGAAGGGCCGATAGGACTATGGAAACGGCAGGAATGAACCAGACCGTGCCGCATAGCGAGGCGAGGACCGATCCGGGATGGGCTGCGACGAAATATGCCAGAGAACCGCATACCATTGCGCAGGCAGGTGTGGGCAGCC
Organism: uncultured Bacteroidales bacterium; assembly: GCA_945868745.1. Classification (GTDB taxonomy): domain Bacteria; phylum Bacteroidota; class Bacteroidia; order Bacteroidales; family UBA932; genus Cryptobacteroides. The sequence goes on along the minus strand of CAMBMK010000011.1, from coordinate 5,660 downwards.
CGAGGAATGAGCTGTGCTGGCGCTCGTCGATGTTGAATTTGGCTAGCCTCAGGGCGGAGAACGCTGCAATCAGCAGCGGGATGAGACCGGGAACGGTACTGCAGCCTGCATCCGCCATGGTCTTGTGGAGCATCAGGGCGGGAAGAAGCCCGAAGCTGATGTCGTCTGCAAGGGAGTCAAGTTCCTTGCCTATGTCGGAATAGGCACCGAGTAGCCTGGCGGAAAGTCCGTCGCAGAAATCGGCTGCAGCGGCCGCAATCATCAGCGGGAAGGCGATGTCCATCCTTCCCTGAAAAGTACAAATCACCCCGATGGCCCCGCAAAGGAGGTTCATCGAGGTGATTGTGTTTGGTATAAACTTGAGCAGATGCATTTTACTTGATGCCGAGCTTCTTCTTGAGCTCCTTAGGAAGACCGTCCTTGTGCACTATGAAGTCGATGCACTTAGCACGGGTGAAGCTGTCGGAGAGATACCAGATGCCTTCGTAAGCTCCGGTAAGACCCCAGGAGTTCTTGATCATCAGGTATTTGTTGCCGTTCTGGTCAACAGCGATACCGAAGGCGTGCATACCGTGGTCGTCGGTAGTGCTCTTGTTGTCGAAGTATTCCTGGCGGAGTTCCTGGGTGACGGTAATCTCCTTTGGAAGCTCTGCAGGGGCCTCTTCAGCCTTTTCTCCTGCCTTGCCAACCCATCTTTCCTGATCAGAACCGGCGGTGGAAGGCTTCTTGTTCTCAATCATTACGCCGAGACCGTTGCGGGTAAATCCGGCTTCGCTGACGTCGCCGCCCCAGGTGGTGGTGTAACCGTGCTCGATTGCGTAGTAGATGGCCTCCATAAACTCGTCTAGAGGTACGTTGTAGGCCTGGTCACCGCGCCAGTTGTCGCATACTTCCACAGCAAATTTTGTGTAGTAAGGATGATGGGTGAATGAGGTCAGGCTGACGTAGTCGTCTGCGTTGAGCTTGTAGGAATCCCTGTATGATGCAGGGGTGTAGGTCTTTCCGTTGTACTCAAACTCCTCCGGGGTCTCTCCGAGATAGGCGTCGCAGATGCCCTTGAAGCCGCGCTTCCATGCGGTGGAGAGGGTACGGTTTGGATTGGTGTTGATGGCCTTTACATAGGCTGAAAGGGTGGCGTCGAGCTCTCCGTGTACCGGAAGTTCGGTGCCGTAGTTGGTGCCCGGCATGACAGCCTGAGGTACAAGACCGTAGTCATTCATGATGTGGAGAACGTCCTCCGACTCGCTGCCGGGTCCGAATGTGAGGTTGCCGTCCAGACGGATGTATTTGTCGGCCCTGTCCTGATAGGAGTGGCTTACCACGAACATCTCGGAGAAATCAGGATAGTCCGCCTCATTCTTTATGCCGCCGATGCGGATTGCTTCAGACTCGAGGAATGAGATTCCCGCAAAGCACCAGCAGGTACCGGAACGGTTCTGGTTCTTGACAGGAGTGATCGGGTTCTCTTTTACTGTGGTAAATTTGTACTCGGCTTTTTCCTGAGCCTGGAGATTGTTTGCGAGCGGAAGCGCAACGGCAGCCGCCGCGAGGGTGATAAAGGCTTTTTTCATTATTATTAATCAGTGAATTAGGTATCTTCAAAAAAATCCTTATAATCAGTTTTTACAAAAATAGACAATTATTGCTAAATTCGCAATCCGTAAGCGGCTTTTCGATACGGCTTTTTAACGGGTGACTCGATATGGACAGTGTCAACATTCTTTATATCCACGGTATGGGAGGGGGCGGGGACAGCAGGATCCCGGGGATTCTGCGGGACAATGAGGCTGCGTTTTCCCCCGAAGGAGTACGCGCCCGCGTAATCGTGAGGACATACAGTTTTGACCCGGAAGTGGCTGCAGGCCAGATTGCTGCCTGGATGGAAGAGTTGAAGCCGGTACTTGTTGTAGGGGAGTCGCTCGGGTCAATCCACGCCATAAGGCTCAGGGGCGTGCCGCATCTTTTCGTTTCTCCCTCGCTCGGGGCTCCGACAATATTCGGCAGGATGGCCCCTCTTGCATCAATCCCCGGAGTGACGGCATTCCTGGACCGGTTTTACCGGCCGAGGCCCGGTGACCGCCAGCCCCTTCATTTCTCGAAGGATGTCCTTCTCAAATATACGGCCCATCTTGAAGCCGCCCTGGACAATTCCCCCTCACGCGGAGGAAAGGATTTCTTCCATGCTTTTTTCGGCCGAAGGGACCATTATCGCAAATACGGGGTGGTAAGTATAAGAAAATGGCGCAAATACTTCGGTGACAATTCGTTTACCATGTATGACGGCACCCATTTCATGGAGGAGGGCTATGTTGTGTCCCTTCTTGTACCGAAAATACGCGAAATTTTAATAAATTTGCAGTTTAAAGATTTTCAGCAGTGAGGATAAAAATATTTTCCATATCCATTGTGCTCTCGGCAGTTGTGCTGGCAGGATGTTCCTCCCGGAGAAATGCCGGGGGAACTACCATCAGATATGTGGAGAGGATTCTTTCCGACACTACATCAGCGGTGTTCAAATCCTTCTCGACTGTGACAAGGGATGATGTGGCCGGCAGCATTACGGTCATCGGTTCGCCGCGGGAAGCGCTTGCCGTGACCGAAGGCCTCCTGACATACGACATCCACAACAATATCTCCGGGACCCACAGGCCGGACGGTCTCCCGGACTTTTCGGGAGAGGTGATTGCCCCGCTTGTGGATATTGCCAATACGCCGTATTCCGATTATCTTTCCATCGGCAATGAGGCATTTCTCAAGGAGCTCAATGTCAGGAACTTCCTGTGGGCGATGGATACCGTTGCCTTCCAGAGCCCGTTCAATACCGACGTGCCCGTTTTCAAACAGAAAGCCAAGATAGTCATTTTCGCTTCGTCTTATGCCTCCATGTACGGATACAGGGAAATCGATACTCTCTGTACTGTCGCAAAGTCGGTGGTGCCGGTTTTCGCGCCTGTGCAGGCAATGGCCGAATATGTATTCTCACGTCGTGAGGGTCCTCAGGGAATTGCCGCGTGGGTGTCTCCGGAAGTGTATCAGGACGGAATATATCAGAATGTCCTTGCGCGGGAATTGTCATCCAGAGGTGATGCCGGGTCTGCCTTTTCCGTGATCAGCCCGGAGGCGGATTCGCTGGATGCGGATGTCAATCCGTTGACATACAGGGGAGATTACAATGTCCGTTCAAAGTTCCTCAATCTTCTGGACAGGTATATGGATGAGGATGTGACTGACCGCCTGACCTGTCTGATGCTTGACGATGTAACCGTTTCCCCGGATGCCCTGATGCAGGTTGTTGACGAGATAATGAATACTGATGAGGACAATCTGCTGGTGTACAGAAATATGCTTGCTTCCGACTTTGAGGTGGTCACGCCTGTCGGGGCCATTGCCGAGCTGTGCTATTCTTATCTGAGGGAATACAATCTGTTTACGCACAGGATTGCTTATCCGGACATGAAGCCTTATGTGACGGCACCGGAGGCGGACCTCAATGAAACCGACTATGATGTGGACGGCAGTCTTGCCTATGCCTATAAGTACAGCAGGGCGGAGGACCGTCCGAGCCCGGGCTATGTCGTCGTGCAGATGCGCGACAGGTATGTGTCTGATGCCATTCTCGATATGATTTCAAAACAATATCCAAAGACTTTTTCCCTGTATGTACGTTGAGTCGATTGCTCCTGAAGAGATTGAAAAGATGCCGCGTGCCGTATTTCCCGGCGAGATCTGCGTGATTGATTCTCTTGGAAAGGAGTTTGATGCGGCGTGCAGGTATCTCTCTTCCAAGAAGGTGATAGGCTTCGATACCGAGTCCCGTCCCTGCTTCAGCCCGGGACAGCAGCCTTACGGGGTGTCCCTGTTGCAGCTTTCGGGGGAGAAGAGGGCCTTTCTGTTCAGGCTCAAGAAGATAGGTCTTCCTAAGAAGCTGTGCTCGATTCTAGCGGATCCGGATTTGAAGAAGGTGGGCGCGGCTGTCGCCGATTATTTCAGCGGGCTCCAGAAGATTGCAAGGTTTGAGCCCGGCGGGGTCGTTGACCTTCAGAAGATTGTGGGGGACTATGGCATCAGGGACAAGAGCGTCAAGAAGATGGCGGCCATCATTCTCGGGGTGAAGGTGTCCAAGACGCAGCAGCTTTCCAACTGGGAGGCGGAGTCCCTTTCCGATTCACAGAGGCAGTATGCGGCCACGGATGCGTGGATTTGCCGCGAAATGTATCTGACTCTCAATTCCAATTCCAAACAGATTGTTGACAATGAATAAGGTTATATTGAAGAAGGGCAGGGAGGAGTCCCTGCTCCGTTTCCATCCGTGGGTTTTTTCCGGTGCCATTGCGCAGGTCATCGGCAATCCTGCGGAGGGTGATGTGGTAGGTGTGTTTTCTTCGAAGGGTGATTTCCTTGCGTGCGGGCATTACCAGATCGGATCGATTGCCGTGAGGGTGCTCAGCTTTGACGCCCCGACGCTTCCGGGTGATTTCTGGGAGGTGGCGATTGCCAGGGCGCTCGAGGTACGCCGCGCCGTGGGGCTTGCCTGTGCCGGGGAAAACGGTACCAACTGCTACCGTCTGGTGCACGGCGAGGGGGACAATCTTCCGGGACTTATCATCGATTATTACGATGGCGTGTGCGTGATGCAGGCCCACAGTGCCGGTATGTTCCGCGCCAAGAGACAGATTGCCGAGGCTCTCGTGAAGGTCTATGGGGACTCCCTGAAGGCTGTTTACGACAAGAGCTCCGGGACTGCGCCTTTCAAGGCCGGACTGGACCTTGTGGACGGCTATATCTGGCGTGCCGAAGGTTTTTCCGACGATGAGCAGGCAGTGCTTGAGAACGGCCACAAGTTTCTGGTGAACTGGAGCCAGGGCCAGAAGACGGGCTTTTTCCTTGACCAGAGGGAAAACAGGGCTCTGGTCGGAAGGTATGCGCGAGGACGCAATGTGCTGAACCTGTTCTGCTATACGGGCGGTTTTTCAATCTATGCACTCGGGGCCGGGGCGGTCCATGTGGACTCTGTGGACAGTTCGCGCAAGGCGATGGACATGGTGGACAGGAATGTGGCCCTGAACGGGTTTGACGCGGCCCTGCACACGGGTTACTGCACCGATGCCATCGATTTCCTGAAGAATGTTCCTGAGGGGAAATATGACCTGATGATTGTGGACCCGCCTGCATTCGCAAAGCATAGGGGTGCCCTTTCAAATGCTCTCAGGGCATATCAGAGGCTCAATGCCGCTGCGATTTCGAAGGTCGCTCCGGGCGGGCTCGTGTTCACTTTCAGCTGTTCGCAGGTCGTGGACAAGGAGCAGTTTGCGCTTGCCGTCTTTTCCGCCGCGGCTCAGGCCGGACGCAGCGTGAGGATTCTCGACAGGCTCAACCAGCCGGCGGACCATTCGGTGAACATCTATCATCCGGAAGGGGAGTACCTCAAAGGGCTTCTCCTCTACGTCGAGTAGGGCGGCAGGTAAGGATTATTGCAATATATTTTGCAAATAAAGAAAAAAGACCTATATTTGCATTCCCAAACGATAACGGTGCTTTGGCCGAGCGGTTAGGCACAGGTCTGCAAAACCTGCTACAGCGGTTCGATTCCGCTAGGCACCTCTTGAAACGCCTCTGAGAGTATCTCAGGGGCGTTTGCTATATAAAATCCCTCCTAAATC
>CAMBMK010000010.1 GCA_945868745.1 uncultured Bacteroidales bacterium | reverse complement strand
CTGCTTCATCAAACAGAAGTATGTTCCAGGAGAACTTATGGAGTTCGACTGGGGCACATCCGCACTGCTCACAGACTTTGAGGTAGAGTCTCTGCGTGTCCATAGGGGTACTTGCGCAGCATAGTCTACTTTCTGCCAAATTTCGTTGTTCAACGATGCTCAAGGTTGTTCAGGGTTGTTAAATCCCTTCACGAGTTAAGCCAGGAGGTCGGTGTACAACGGACCATTTGTACCGCAAAGGTACAAATAAGGTACAAAAGTCGGCAAATAAGTTTCGAAATGCATAGAAATCTAACTGTTAAACATTAAACCTCTGAACCCCTAACGAGGTATAAGTCAGTTAGATGCCGATTGATTCCGTAAGTTGTTGATTATCAACTATTTTCCGATACAAAATATTACTTGCCTATACAAAACTTCTTGAATATGATGCCGAGGGTTTCGTCGGTGGTGATGGCCCTGCCGAGGATGGAGCCGATGGAGGAGACGGCGTGGCGCAGGTCCTGGGCGACAAGGTCGGATGGTGTGCCGTCAAGGAGGCCGGAGCGGACATCGATAAGGGAGGCCTTTGCCTGGGTGAGGGCATTGAGATGACGGACATTTGTCACGAGAATGGCATCGGATGTGGACTCCAGTCTGTTTTTCTGGGAGTCGGCAAGCGCTTTTTTCAACGCATCGAGACCAAAACCGCTCTTGGCTGATATGCAATATGTAAGTATTTCTTTATTAATAGAAGAAACAAACATGTTAATAGCACTAACATTTTTGTTAGCGGAAATGCAATCAAAGATTTCACCCCCGGAATGCCCTGAATCAACGTCTTTGACGGTATTGTCCCGTCCTTGACCGGGGAAGCCGTCAACGGAAGATTTCTCCCGTACAAGGTCACACTTGTTGACAACCGCAAATACCCTTTGAGAAGTAAAATCGATATTGTCCGACACCTTCTCCAGTGAAGCGAGTATCTCTTCCCGGGGCGCCGAGACATCGACAACGGCAAGTACAACATCGGCCTCGGCAAGCTTCCTTAAAGTACGCTCAATCCCGATTTTTTCAATGACTTCGTCAGTTTCCCTCAGACCTGCCGTGTCAATCAGGCGGAACCTGATGCCGTCAATCGTAAAGACCTCTTCTATCGTATCACGTGTAGTACCTGCTATATCGGAAACAATTGCCCTGTCTTCGCCAAGCAAGGCATTTAGAAGCATGCTTTTGCCAGAATTGGCATTTCCGACTATGGCCACCGGGACACCGTTTTTGATTGCATTGCCGTCGCGGAAGGAATCGGCAAGGCTGCCGATATGCGAAACAGCCTCGTCAACCAGTCGGAGCAGGGTAGTCCTGTCGGCAAATACCACATCCTCTTCGCTGAAATCAAGCTCAAGCTCCAAAAGTGCGGACATTTGTGCCAATTGCGAGCGGATTTCCTCCAATTTCTCTGAATAGCCCCCGCGCATCTGCCTGATGGCAACCCTGTGCGACGCCCGGTCCGAAGAAGCAATCAAGTCCGCAACGCTTTCAGCCTGGGAAAGATCCATCTTGCCGTTCATATAGGCGCGCATGGTGAATTCACCTGCCTCGGCAAGCCTTGCACCGGCATCGCACAGCAGCGAAAGCATCTCCGACACGATATACGCTGACGCGTGGCAGCTTATCTCCACGGAATCCTCCCCGGTATAAGAATGCGGCGCACGGAACACGGACACGATGACCTCGTCCAGAAGAGCACCGTCGCGGCCGCTCACCGTACCGAAATGCAGCCTGTAGCCTTCAGAAGAGGAAATGTCGCCCCTGCGGAGCCTCACCACCCTGTCGGCAACGGCAAAGGCATCGGGCCCACTTATCCTGACAATTGAAACAGCACCCGTCCCCGGTGTGGTGGCGGGCGCTGTGATAGTATCTTCAGAGAACATTTCTAAAAATCGTAATTCTTTGCATCCAAAGGACTTACCTTGCTCATATTGTCAAGCAGGTCCTGATTGGTCTTGTACTCATCCATAAGCTGCAGCATAAATTTCATCGCCTCGGTAGGGTTCATTTCGGCGAGAATCTTGCGCAGGATCCAGATACGGTTGTTCTGGCTGGCATTGTAGAGAAGATCATCCCGGCGCGTACTTGAAAGAATGACGTTGACGGCAGGGAAGATACGCCTGTTGGAAAGATTCCTGTCGAGCTGGAGCTCCATGTTGCCGGTTCCCTTGAATTCCTCGAAAATCACGTCATCCATTTTGGAACCGGTCTCGGTAAGCGCCGTCGCAAGAATGGTAAGGGAACCTCCGCCCTCGATGTTGCGCGCAGCTCCGAAGAAACGCTTCGGCTTCTGCAGTGCGTTTGCATCCACACCTCCGGTCAGGACCTTGCCTGAAGCAGGCTGTACTGTGTTGTAGGCACGTGCAAGTCGGGTAATCGAGTCAAGAAGGATCACCACATCGTGTCCGCATTCAACAAGCCTGCGTGCCTTCTCAAGTACCATATTGGCCACTTTCACGTGGCGCTCTGCCGGCTCGTCAAAAGTGGAAGCAACCACCTCTGCCTTGACGCTCCTGCTCATGTCGGTGACCTCTTCCGGACGCTCGTCAATGAGAAGCACGATTTCATATACTTCAGGATGATTGTCCGCAATGGCATTGGCTATAGACTTGAGCAGCATAGTCTTACCCGTCTTTGGCTGAGCCACTATGAGACCGCGCTGGCCCTTTCCGATAGGGGTGAACATATCCACAATCCTGCAGGAAATGTCACTCTCGTGCCCGTGTCCGAGGATATTGAATTTCTCATTAGGGAAAAGCGGGGTAAGGAAATCAAACGGCACCCTGTCACGGATGAATTCAGGAAGACGGCCGTTGATATACTTGATCTTGACAAGAGGGAAATATTTGTCACCCTCGCGCGGAGGACGGATTTCTCCCGTCACCGTATCTCCAGTCTTGAGGGCATTGGCCTTAATCTGATTCTGGGACACATAGATGTCATCAGGGGAGTTGAGGTAATTGTAGTCCGAAGAACGGAGGAAGCCGTAACCGTCTGGCATTATTTCGAGTACGCCGGTTGCTTCAACTGTCCCTTCAAACTCCGGTCTCTGTGGCTGTGCCTGGCGCTGCTGGAAATCCCGCCTTCTGTTGTCACCGCGCTGCTGGAAATTGTTGTCGTTGCGCTGGTACTGCTGCCTGTCGGCATTCCGGTCCTCCGCCGGCTTTTCCTGGGCGGATGCTTCAGGCTCAGCAACGGGCCCTTCTTCATTTTTTGCCTCAATATCCTTGATTGAAGGTGCATCTTCTGAAGGCATAGCCTCGTTCTTTGACACCTCCACAGTATTTACCTGCTCCTGGGCATCCTGCTGCACTGGTGCCTTCGGTTTTCTTCCGCGCTTTTTCGGTGCAGGCTTTGCAGGTTCAGCCTCGGAAGCATTCTCTACAGGCACAATCTGCTGGGTTTCAACCTTTTCCGGCTGCACCTCCGTCTGGGCGGCCGGCTGGGCATTCTTCGGTTTTCTGCCGCGTTTTTTCGGAGCCGCTTTCGCCGCTTCTTCCGCAGCCTCAGGCTGGGACTTTGCGTTATCGTTTGTCTTGTTTTTAGTTTCCTTAACTTCGGATTTCGGCATAGATGGCTCCTTTGCCTGCTTCGAAGTCCTCGGCTTTCTCTTCCTTTCTTTCGGAGCATCAGGCTGTTGGGATACGTTGATTGCCTCCTGGTCAAGGATGGCGAAACCAAGATCCTCACGGCTCATCTTGCCTGCGCCTTTTATTCCGAGTTCCGCGCCGAGTGAACGAAGCTGCTCTTCGCCCATCTGATTAAGCTCATAAAGAGTATGTGCCATATAAATATGTTGATGAAATGATAATACTCAAAGAAAAGTGCCCGAATGAAAAAATAAGCACTGCTCGTCAAGAACAGTGCAAATATAATACCTTTTTTCAAAAACGCAAAACTATTGGTCCCAATAGCCCTTTGTCTTCTTGAATTTCAACAGGTCAGACAGTGCGGCGGCATTTGCTGCGATACGGAAACTCCAGGACTGCCAGTTTCCGGTCGGCACCCAGGACATCGAAATGTTGAAACAGTGCAGGTCATATGTGGCGGATAGCTGGGTAGTGGTCAGCTTCATGGCCATCATGTCAAATCCGGAAGTGAAATTGATCGCCATCTTCGGAGTAAGCTTGATATTGCCGCTAAGACCGACTGTCTGGGTGATATTGTTTTTTGTAATCAGCTGATTGTTGGTGTATTGGTAAGACCTGTTGTAGCTGAAGTTGTAATTGATGTTGAGGGACCACGGCACATTCGGATTGGTATAGTAGAGCCATCCGCCGGGGATGTATTCACCGGTCACAGGATGGTAGTACACCCTTTTGTAATAGTCCGCAGGATTGGCCGAGGCCCCGCCGCCCTGTCCTTCAGCCGATTTGGAGCCGTCATTTCCGTTGATTGCGCCCTTGCCCGAAAGCGAATACGACAGGGAAGCACTTGCGGAATTGAATCGGAGAAGCTTCTTGAAATGGCTGTCAATCAGCACAAACTTGTTGATCTTGCGTCCCTGCTCATTGATTGCATAAGGGTCGAAATTGAGGTTGCCGGAGATATTGACCTTGCTGAAGAGATTGGTTGACATCGAGATGCCCACATTGCTCATTTTCAATGAGTCAGCAAGGAAATTGTAGCCTGTCGAAATATTGAGCTGGTCGATGAGCTTGATCTTTGTTACACCGGTTCCGGTCGTATCCCTCATATTGCGCACTTTGGCCTCGAGGTTGTTGCCGATTGAGATGCTTGCAGTAGCGGATTTGCCCTTTCCCGGAGCAGAATATATCTGACCGGCATAGATATTATAGTCGTAGGTCTTCTCATTGCCTGAATTGTCGAAATAATGCAAGGTCCTCCAACCGTTTGCGTAAGTACCTTTTTCAGGGCTGACGGAAAGGGAAACGGAAGGGGAGATCACATGCCTGACAGCCTGCACCTTATGGTGTTTTCCGAAATTGAAGAGACCATATATTCGCGTGCTCATCGAAAGGCTTCCCGAATAAGTCTGGGTTATGCCGAAACTGCTGAACTGCTTTGCCTGCTCCTGCACGACCTTGTTCTGCTCGGGGTCATAGTAGTAGTCGGCACTCTTGAAGAACCAGTTCATTCCGTAGTTCACGCTCGGAGTGAAATTGAAATACTTGGCAAAAGTGAAATTCGGCAGACCAATCTGGAAGTTGTGCGTCATGCCGTTCTGGAATTTGTCCAGAAAACCCTCCTGCCCAAATTCCGAAGCCTTGAAATTGATCTTGTTCTGAAGAGTGGTGCTGTAACCGAGGGAGAATTTTTCATAGAACTTCTCCTTGCCTATACGATTCTTCTGCTTGAAAGGATAAAACCTTGTAACCGAGAATGTTATATTAGGAAGAGTGAATGCATAGGAGCTGTCCCTGGAGTTCTGGCTGTGCAGGGCATTGACGGAAAGGTTGAACTTGCCGTTCCAGTTGCGTGAATACGAAATGGAAGAAGATGCCTGATTCTGAAGCGCCTCGTTGACGGAATGGGAGTTGTACCTGCTGTTGGAAGGGCTTGAGAAATTGACCGATGCACTGAAGGTACTTCCCGGATGAGCCTTGCTGTCCTGCGAATGGGACCATCTTACGGCAAAGTTCCTGGTCTGGAAGAAGTCAGCTGCTCCCTTTTCTCCCGTCTGGTCATTGGAAAACGTCATCGAAAACGAACCGTTGGCCTTGTAATTGAATTTGTAACGCGAATTCACATCGATGCTCCACGAGCCCAGAGTGTAGATGTCACCGGTTACGGACAGGTCGAGATGGTCTCCGAACACGAAATACATTCCCAGGTCGCGCAGATAGAAGCCGCGGGCATTTTCCTCTCCGAAAGTAGGCATGAGCATACCGGTGGCACGGTCAGGCTTCTTCGGAATGAATCCGAACGGGATGCCCAGCGGCAGGGGAACGTCCTCCACGACCACTCCGGCCGGGCCGAATACCGTCTTCTGTGAAGGCTTGGTGATGACCTTTGCCGCTGACAGCGTCATATAGTAATGAGGATGCTCCAGGTCGCAGACCGTGTATTTTCCGTTGGTGATGTTGATGGATTTGTCCGGCATCATCTTGATATTCTTACCGTGCAGAAGGCCCTCCTGCTGCTGCGTAATCATATTGGTGATGCGCGCCTTGCGGGTGTTGAAATTGTACCGCAGCTCCTCCATCCTGTAGGTCGAACCGCCCTCGGTCATCGTCGGCTGGCCTTTCCATTCGCCTGTCAGAGTGTCCAAAGTGCCTCTGGCATAGACCGTTCCGGTCTTCATGTCATACTCCATATAGTCGGCCGTCAGCTTCATGTTGCCATACTCCACGGTCACATCGCCGTAATAGTAAGCCTTGCGCTGGCCGTCTGAGAACACCTCACGGATGGAGTCCTTTGCGCCGGAAAATGCAGGGGCATCGAGCGAACTCTGCTTCATCATTGCGATCGAATCGAGCTTGAAAAGCGAGTCAACCCTGTGGAGCGAATCCAGGCGTGCCCTTACGGAATCCGACACCTGCACGCTGTCCCTGTTGAATACAACTGCCTGGTTGAAAGTCGTGTTGCGGTCGCGTCCGCGCCTTCTTGTCTGCGCTCCGGCATCCCATATGACAAAAAAAAGAAGCACCAGGATGCTGACAAGCACCCTTGCGCATATACCGGGACGGCTTTTTCCGACTTTATATCCTTGCATTGAATTATAGCTGCTCAAGTGCAAACATAAACCGATTACAGGTTCCGCAAGCGCGAAACTCAAATCAATTAATATTGTCTGTTTCCCGCAAATTTGTAAATTTGCAAAACGCAAATATAATACCATTTTGAAACTTAAGCAAACCCATATTGTACTGTCGCTTGCCATACTTTTGTATGCGACCTGTTTTTCCGCCTCCTCCCAGGACAAAAAGGGGAGTCTGGGGCTGTCCGTAATCTGTCTTGACCCCGGCCACGGAGGAAATGACCCCGGATGCGTCAGCCGTGACGGGACAAAAATCAGGGAAAAGGACATAGTCCTGTCCGTTGGACTGAAAGTCAAGAAGTTGCTCGGAGAATGCTACCCTGATCTGAAGGTGGTGATGACACGCTCCGACGACACATTCATCCCTCTCGGAAATAGGGCTGACATAGCCAACAAAGCCGGGGCGGGGCTCTTCATCTCTATCCACGTCAACGCAGTTGATCCGAAGAAAAACAAGAACTACAAAAGCGTAAACGGTTTCTCGATCCACACGCTCGGCCAGTCAAGGACCGGGGCCGACCTGTATTCATCCAATATGGAGCTGTGCAAGAGGGAAAACTCCGTGATCCTGATGGAGGACGACTATTCGACTACTTATCAGGGCTTTGACCCCAACGACCCGGAGTCCTACATCATATTCAACCTGATGCAGAACGCCAATCTAGTCCAAAGCCTCCTTTTTGCGGACGACCTTGCGCGAAGCCTTTCCGCCGGTCCGGTAAAAAAGAGCAGGGGCATATCACAGGACCCTTTCCTCGTGCTTTGGAAGACCACGATGCCGGCTGTCCTTATCGAATGCGGATTCATCACGAGCCCTTCAGACCTTGAAAAGATGAAATCCTCCTCAGGCCAGGATGAAATCGCACGCAGGATTGTCGAAGCGATTGTCCGCTTCAAGACACGATATGACGAAAGCCTCAACATTCCGGTTACAAAACCGGTCATCTCCGGCAGCAATGCTTCAGATGAAGGCAGTTCCGTCAAACAGGAACCGGAAAAGGCCGTCTCCGGTACGGATGCCGCAGAGGAGGGGACAGTTTACGGCACACAGGTGCTGGCAACAGGCAGGCAGATGGAAAGCGGCGATTCCTTCTTCAGGGGATACAAGCCTATGGTCATCCCCGCCGGAAATGTATTCAAATACATAATAGGGACATCTGCAGATGCTGCAAAGGCAAAAGAGGAATACAGGAAAATCAAAAAGCTGTTTCCCGACTCATTCATGGTAAAGGTTGAAGAAGGCAAAACTTCCAGGGTGCAATAATCCACTATTGTACTTATTTGGAAGAATTCAAAATAATAAGATATAGCCTCAACGGCTTATATCGTTTTATCAAACGGAATACCTTCTGATTATCAGAAAGTTATAAAAAGAGTAAAAATTCGTATCCGTTATTCAAGATACAGGAAAAATAATTAAAAAACAATACTGAATACGTTTTTTTATCACTTATTTTTCCCCCATCTTTGCAATCGCATCCGGGACGAAGCTTCAGATGCTGGAGCTGCCGACGAGCCGGATGCTTTTTTGCCCTTTAACTAATACGATGAACAATACCGAACAACATATTGAAATCTGGAACAGCTGCCTGAGTATCATTGAGAACATCATTGAGCCCCAGAAGTTCAATATGTGGTTCAAGCCCCTCAAGCCGGTATCCTTCAAAGACAGCACCATTACGCTTGAGGTCCCTACAGAGTTCTTCAGGGAGTATATTGAGGGCACCTATCTCGATCTGCTGAAAGCTACCCTGAAAAGGGTAATAGGCACGGATGCACGTCTCATCTATAAAGTACGTCCCGTCCAGTCCGAGCAGTCAATGCGTTTCCCGGCCACAAAGGAAAGCACACCGGTAAACGGGCCGATGAATGTGCCTGTGTATCCTTCGGCGGGCAATCCCGGACCTTTCGTATTCCCGGGTCTCGCAAGGGTTACCGTCAATCCGCGTCTCAACCCGACATACTGCTTCGGCAATCTCGTAGTGGGCGAGTGCAACAAAATGGGCATCACGGCTGGAGAAAGCATATCCATGTCTCCGGGCAAGACCCCGTTCAACCCGCTTTTCCTTTTCGGAGGACCGGGACTTGGAAAGACCCATCTTGCACAGGCAATCGGTATCGAAATCAAGAAAAGATTCCCTGAGCTTGTTGTCCTTTATGTGACGGGTAACGAGTTCAAGACGCAATATATGGATGCAGCGTTCGTGAAGAACAAGCTGACGGACTTCATGGCATACTACTCCAGAATCGACGTTCTGATTGTGGACGATATCCACGAACTGTCCGGCCAGGGCACCCAGACCGCGTTCTTCAGTGTGTTCAATCATCTTCATGAGACAGGCAAGCAGTTGATTTTCACATCGGACCGTTCGCCTGCCGACCTGCAGAACTTTGAGGAAAGGCTCCTTTCCAGGATGAAATGGGGACTTTCAGTGGAGCTCCAGCGTCCATCTTACCAGACCAGGCTTGAGATGTTGAAAGTCAGGAGTTTCCGTGAGGGAGTGAGCATCAGCGACGAGGTTCTTGAGTTCCTTGCCGCAAGGATAAAGTCCAATTTCAGGGAGCTCGAGGGAGCACTCATCTCGCTTGTCGCCAGGGCAACTCTCTGCCATCAGGAAATCACCGTCGAACTTGCAAAAACCATTTCCAACCAGATAGTGGGGGAGGAAGAGACCGAAATCAGCATCGAGAAGGTACAGAATACCGTATGCGGATACTTCAACATCACCAAGGAGGACATCCTTTCAAAGTCACGCAAGCGCAATATCGTGCAGGCCAGACAGATAGCGATGTACCTGAGCAGGAATATGCTGAAGTGCTCACTCTCCACAATCGGGGCTGAACTCGGAGGAAAAGACCACGCCACTGTCATGCATGCATGCTCTACCGTTTCGGATATGATGTCAACCGACAGGAACTTCAAGAAATTCGTTACGGACATCGAGAGACTGCTTGTGGCAGAGGGAGAATAAACACACATAACACTATGGACTCCAATTCCGTTCTGAACATTTTCCGCGAGATAACAACTATCCCGCGCGAATCCGGTCATGAAGAAAAGATGACCGCATACCTGCAGAAATTCGCATCAGACCACAATCTCCAATGCAAGACGGACAGTATCGGCAACGTGCTGATTACCAAAGAGGCAGCACCGGGCAAGGAAGATGTGCCTACGCTCGTGCTCCAAAGCCATCAGGATATGGTCTGTGAAAAGACAGCTTCATCCGCACACAATTTCGACAGGGACCCGATCCGCTACGAAATCCGTGACGGCTGGATGGTCGCACTTGAGACCACTCTCGGCGCAGATGACGGAATCGGAATTGCAGCGAGTCTCGCCATTCTGGAAAGCGACCTGCCTACAGGCCGCCTCGAATGCCTCTTCACAATCTCCGAAGAGACCGGAATGGACGGGGCAATGGCCATTGAGGAAGGATTCTTTACCGGAAAGACCCTTATCAACCTTGATTCTGAGGACGAAGGACAGATGTTCATCGGCTGCGCAGGTGGAGTGGGCGTTCTCGCCGAGTTTGACTACGAAAGGACCAATCCTGCAATGGGGCAGGCCTGTCTGCGCCTCAGGCTCCACAACACCCTCGGCGGCCACAGCGGGGACGACATCAACAAGGGACGCATCAATACGGTCCAGCAGATGGCAAGATTCCTCTATCCGCGTATGGATTCGTTCCATCTGATGCTGCTGGCCGGAGGAGGAAAGCACAATGCCATCGCGAGGGAGACCGAAGCCATTGTCCTTGTCGCGAAAGACAACGCGCAAAGCTTCATCAATGAATTCAATCAATTTGCCCAAACAGTTGCGGCAGAATATCATACCACTGACCCTGACCTCAAGTGGGAGGCCTCGGAGACAGTCTGCTCCGAAAAGCCTGTAGCCGATGAAGCCAAGATAAGGCTCATAAGCGCGCTCGTTGCCGTAGAGCACGGTGTCCTTGCAATGAGCCAGGACATTCCTGACCTCGTGGAGACCTCTACCAACCTTGCCTCCGTGAGGATGAACCGTCCGGGAGTCATAGAAGTCTGCACAAGCCAGAGGAGCTCCGTGGATTCGGCAAAGGAGTTCATAGCCGACAAGGTTGAAGCCTGCTTCCGCCTCGCGGGTGCAAGGACAGTCAGGACAGACCCTTATCCGGGATGGGCTCCGAATGTCAATTCGCACATCCTTTCAGTCTGCGTTGACTCCTACCGCAGGCTCTTCGGCAAAGACCCTGAAGTCAAGGCGATACATGCCGGACTTGAATGCGGACTGTTCCTTGAGAAATTCCATGACCTGGACATGATCTCATTCGGTCCTACCCTCCGCGGAGTGCATGCACCGGGGGAAAAGCTTGACCTTGAATCGAACGAGAAGTTCACAAAGCATCTCATCGATGTGGTGACATCCTTCAGGTAACAATTACAATTAGCGGAACTTCAGTTAATTATGAGACTCGTAGCCCCATCGATGCTTGCTGCGGACTTCCTTCATCTGCAGGAAAGCGTGGACATTGTCAACCGTTGGGCGGACATATTCCATCTTGACATTATGGACGGGACATTCGTTCCCAACATCTCTTTCGGATTCCCCGTAGTGGAAGCGATTGCAAAGGTCGCAGAAAAGCCTATGGACGTCCATCTGATGATTGTCCATCCCGAAAAATACATTGAGCGTTTTGCAAAGGCCGGCGCCTCTATGATAAGTTTTCACGCGGAGGCCGCTCTTTCAGAGGGCTCTGACCCGGGGGAAATCCTCGACCTTATCCGCAGGAACGGATGCAAGGCGGGGCTTGTAATCAATCCCGACATACCTGTGGAAACCCTCTTCCCATATCTTGAAAAGGCTGATTATGTGCTGATCATGTCGGTATTTGCCGGTTTCGGCGGCCAGAAGTTCATAGAAGCCACTTATGAAAGGGTGCGCGCCGTGAAGGCGGAGATACAACGCCTGGGCACGCAGTGCCTGATAGAAGTTGATGGGGGAGTCGGCGCGGCAAATGCCGATGCACTTGCCCAGGCCGGTGTGGACCTGTTTGTTGCCGGCAGCGCGGTCTTCAAGGCGGAAAATCCGGAAACAGTCATTAGGGCTATCCGCGGAGAAGCTTGATCAATCCATTCAGATAATATAGCTTATCTCTTTGAATGCAAATTCTTTGAGATTACCTTCAGGCATTTCTACGACAAGCTTTGCTTGCGGGGAGATGCCTTTTATCGTACCCCTGAATACCCGCCCGTCGGTACAATCGGTATAGGTGTGTGTTTCTCCGAGGCGATACATACTTTGGAGATAGAGAGTCCGCAACTCCCGGCGCCTTCCGTCCGAAATCATTTTGAGACGCTCCCCGAGGATTTGCAAAAGCTCTTCGAGGGATTCCGCAATGTCGTATTTCCTGCCGGTGAGCATCGACAGCGACACCGGATTGGCCACGCCGGGAGGAAAGCCTGTCTGGTTGATATTGAGCCCGATTCCGATGATGCTGGAGGCTACGGAGCTGCCCCTGAGGATGTTCTCTATAAGCATTCCGCATATCTTCCGGTCGCCGGCATAGATGTCGTTGGGCCATTTGATCCTGACGGAAATCCCCTTGGAAGACAGGAAATCCGCCACGGCAATGGCGGAAGCCTCGCTGACGGCAAACTGGTCGGCAGCCGGGAGGGAGTCCTGCGGCAGTTTGAGCGTTACCGAGAAGGTGAGGTTCTCCCCGGCAGCGGAAGACCAGGTGTTGCCGCGCTGACCGCGCCCCGCAGTCTGCCACTTTGCGGCCACTACTGACAAACTGTCAGCACTTTCTATGCGCCTGCGTGCCTCATTATTGGTAGAATCCACCGTATCAAGCCATAAAACTTTCATTGGTTCGGAAATTGTGTTATATTTGTAAATTGCAAATATAATAAATATGAAGACATCTCCAGTTAAGGTCATTGCCGACGCAATACTCGAAAAGAAAGGACAGAGGCCGATATCCCTCGACCTCAGGGAAATAGGTACAGCCATCACGGACCACTTCGTCATCTGCAACGCCGACTCCACCACTCAGGTGGCAGCCATTGCCGAAAACATCCTCGACAGGATGGAGGAAAAGCTCGGCCGCAAGGTGCTCCGCATGCAGGGTCTTGAAAACGACATCTGGGTTATCCTGGACTACGGCGACGTAGTGGTGCACGTGTTCCAGACAGAATACAGGGAGTTCTACCGCCTGGAGGACCTCTGGGCAGACGCTCCGTGCGTTGAGTACAGGGATGAGCCGCAGCAGGAGGAGACTCCGTCTGCGAAAAAGACGAAAGCAGGCTCTAAAGTCCGTGCCACCGCTAAAAAGGTCCGTAAAGTTGAAGAATAGCAAATGGCAGACAATCAGAATAACAGAGGCGGCAACAAGCCCAAGAGACTCGTAGTGAGGTTCAACCTATCGTGGCTCTATATCCTGCTCATACTCGGCATCGGCTACCTGCTGATGACCAACGGTTCGGCCAACCCCCAGAAAGTGGAGTGGGCCGACGTCGAGGCAATGATAATGGCAGGAGACGTAAAGGAAATCCATTTTGTAAGGAATGACTACAAAGGTTCTGTCACCATAAGGCAGGACCGTCTTGCCAAGTATTCCGACAGGTTCGGCGGCAATATCCCGCGCCAGAGCCCCCATTTCATTTTCCTCACATCCACCAAGTTCTTCCCTGAGGAGACATTCGGACAGCTCAACGGAGAGCTTCCAGCTGACCAGAGATTCAAGGTGGTGATGGAGAACAACTCGAGGACCTGGACCCAGGTGCTTGAATGGCTGATTTTCCCTATCCTGCTGATTCTCATGTGGGTATGGATGTTCCGCGGCATCGGGCGCAATATGGGCGGCGGTGGCGGAATGCCGGGATTCAATCCCGGGAAGGCCCCGAGCAAAATCAGCGAAAAGCCCGAGCATCCGGTCACTTTCAAGGATGTGGCTGGACTGTACGGTGCCAAGGAAGAGGTCAAGGAGATTGTGGATTTCCTCAAATCTCCGGCAAAATACACCGCCCTCGGTGCCAAGATTCCTCAGGGAGCACTGCTCGTAGGCCCTCCGGGTACAGGAAAGACGCTTCTTGCCAAGGCCGTAGCAGGCGAGGCAGCGGTGCCGTTCCTCTCCATTTCAGGATCTGATTTCGTTGAAATGTTTGTGGGCGTGGGTGCATCAAGGGTACGCGACCTGTTCCAGCAGGCCAAGGAAAAAGCCCCGTGCATCGTGTTCATCGACGAGATTGATGCAGTGGGCCGCGCCAGGGGCAAGAATGTGGGATTCTCTTCCAATGACGAGAGGGAAAACACTCTCAACCAGCTGCTTACGGAAATGGATGGATTCAGCACCAACAGCGGTGTGATTGTGCTTGCCGCCACCAACCGTGCCGATATCCTCGACAAGGCTCTCATGCGTGCAGGCCGTTTCGACAGGCAGATCCATGTGGACCTGCCGGAGCTCAAGGAGCGCGAGGAAATCTTCAAGGTCCATATGCGCAGCCTCAAGATTGCGGAGAATTTCGACCTTGAATTCATAGCAAAGCACACCCCGGGCTTTTCCGGAGCAGACATCGCCAATGTCTGCAACGAGGCGGCCCTTACAGCTGCACGCAAGGGAAAGAATTCTGTCGAAATGCAGGACTTCCTTGATGCGGTTGACAGGATTGTCGGAGGTATAGAGCGCAAGAATGCCACCATTATGACTCCGGCCGAAAAACGCACTACAGCATATCACGAGGCAGGTCACGCCGTTGTAGGCTGGCTTCTTCCGAATGCAGACCCTGTGTTCAAGGTCAGCCTTGTCCCGAGAGGCCAGGCGCTCGGCATCACCTGGAGCCTCCCGTCAGAGCGCAAGATTGTGTCAAAGTCCGTCATGCTCGACCAGATGTGTATGCTCTACGGCGGCAGGGTAGCGGAAGAAATCATCAACGGGGAGCCTGCTACCGGTGCGCTCAACGACCTTGAAAGGCTCACGAAGATTGCATACAGCATGGTGCAGTATTACGGCATGAGCGACAAGATAGGGCAGATTTCGTTCTACGACTCTACCGGCTCGAGGGGATATGACCTGAGCAAGCCTTACAGCGAGAAGACGGCCGAAATGATTGACCAGGAAGTCAGGTCGCTGGTGGACGGAATGCACGACAGGACAATGGACCTTCTGCGTTCCAATATGGATGCCTTCACAAAAGTGGCGGAAATCCTCCTTGAAAAGGAAGTAATCTTCGCTGATGACCTCGAGGCCATTCTCGGTCCGAAGGTCAAGGCGGAAACGGACGCTGTGAAAGAAGACAACGGAGATGGAAATGAGCAATGTTCTTAAAAGGATAGCATCCGGCATCGGATACGGTGCGTTGATAATAGCGGCGCTGCTGATAGACAAGTATGTGTTTCTTGCAGTGTTTGCACTGCTTACCTTTATGATGCTGCAGGAGTTCTTTGCAATGACCCTTGGAGACGGATATCCCGTTTCCAGGGTTTTTGCCGTTCTTACGGCGCTTGCAATGTTCCTGTTCGCCTTTGCCGCCAGCGCTTTCGTAGTTGATGTCAAGTGGTTCATTATCATAGCCATACCGCTCCTTGCCCTGATGATTTCATTTCTCTTTGTGCGCGACCGCGATAATCTCCTGAAATTTTCCTATCTGTTTACCGGCATCATCTACATCGCTCTGCCCATGGCGGTGACCAATTTTCTTATATTCGACGCCGGCGGGTCTTTTGACGGAATGGTCCTGCTCTTTTTCTTCGTGATCATCTGGGCCTCCGATGTCGGTGCCTATGCTCTCGGAACGGCACTCGGCCAGACTCACGGGAAAAAGCTCTGCCCGTCCATTTCTCCGAAGAAATCCTGGATAGGAGTATTCGGGGGACTGTTTTTCGCAATGGCGGCAGCGGCGGCCATGTCGATGCTTCCGGGCCTTGACATCCCTCTTGTCCACGCCCTCGGCCTCTCTGTGACGATAACTGCAAGCGGCATCTGCGGCGACCTTTTCGAGTCCCAATGGAAACGTCTCTACAACCTCAAGGACTCGGGCAACATCATTCCGGGCCATGGAGGCATCCTCGACAGGCTCGACTCATCACTTTTCGCAATTCCTTCCGGAGTACTATACCTTATGTTTTTCAACCTAATCTGATCACATATGCTGATTGACAAAGACTGTTACGGTACAATAGCCATTGCCTGGCTGATTGCAATTGCTCTGATAGCCATAGTCCTGTGGCTCGTCAAGAGTCCCTATTCCTACATTCTGACCGCTATTCTGGTATGTTTCATGGGATTTGTTACCTGGTTCCACAGGGTCCCGGACCGTCCGCGCAACACCGGGGACGGAGTAGTGACATCGGTTGCCGACGGCAAGGTTGTCATCATAGATACTGTCTATGAGCATGAATACCTCCACCGTGAGTGCATACAGGTCTCGGTCTATATGAACTTTTTCGACGTCCACGCCAATTTCTGGCCGATGACCGGAGAAGTCTCTTATTACAAGTATCATCCGGGACGCTATCTGCTGGCCTTCCTTCCGAAATCATCTGAAAAGAACGAGCATTCCTCCACCGCAATCCGTAACGGACACGGGGAAATCCTCATGAAGCAGATTGCCGGCACCTTTGCCAGAAGGATTGTCTGCTACTCCGAGGAAGGACTGCCTACTGAATGCGGAAAACAGTGCGGAATCATCAAGTTCGGGTCAAGGATTGACCTGTTCCTGCCTCTGGACTCAGATATCAAGGTCAAGAAAGGCGACCTGACCAAAGCCTGTGAAACGGTAATTGCAGAATTGAAGTAAGATAATGTACGAACTGATCATCATCTTTGTCCTCATTTTCCTCAACGGACTGTTTTCGATGTCGGAAATAGCCCTGGTGTCGGCGCGCAAGAGCAAGCTCCAGGCGGAGGCGGAAAACGGTGACAAGAAGGCTTCCACGGCCCTCAGGCTGGCTGAGGACCAGGACAAATTCCTCTCTTCCGTACAGATAGGCATCACCCTTATCGGCATCCTTACCGGTATCTTTTCCGGCAACAAGATTGCCTCGATATTCGCAGAATGGATGATCGGTCTCGGTCTTTCCGAAAGCCTGTCATATTTCATCGCAAAGGCCGTAATCGTCATCATAGTGACCTATTTCACAATCCTTTTCGGAGAGCTTGTCCCTAAACGCATCGGACTCAGCAATTCCGAGAAGGTGGCAAAGCGGGTTGCAGGAGGGATGAACTCCTTCTCCAAGATTGCCGGCCCTCTCGTGATGCTCCTGACCAAGAGCACCAACGGTGTGTCCAAACTCTTCGGAATCAGGGAGACGGAGGACAAGGTGACCGAGGACGAGATAATGTCGCTCATCCAGGAAGGCTCCGATGAAGGGGAGGTCTCCCGGGTCGAGCAGGATATCGTGGAGAGGGTATTTGCTCTCGGAGACCTCAGCGTAAGCACCATCATGACTCTCAGGGACGACATCGTGTGGCTTGAACTCGGGATGGCGGAGGATGAGATTGTCAGCACCATAGAGAGCAACATCTATGAGATGTATCCTGTCGCCGACGGCAATCTCGACAACATCGCTGGTGTGCTGATGATAAAGGACTATGTCTTGAAAATCAGGCAGAAAGGCGGTATTGACCTGCAGCAGATGATGAAGCAGCCGGTGTATGTCCACGAAAACATGAGCATCTATGCCGTGCTCGAATACATGAAGCAGCAGAAGGTCAACCGTGCGCTCGTTTGCGACGAGTTCGGCACCCTCTGTGGCATCATAGCCCTCAAGGACATCCTAGACGCGCTCGTAGGAAGTACGGACGGGGGACACCACACGGAGCCCGACATCATTGCGAGAAAGAACGGGGACGGCTATTATGTGGACGGACAGTGCTCAATCTATGATTTCCTGACCTATTTCGACAAGGGTGACGACATGGAGGATTTTGACTTCTCCACAGTCGGGGGACTTGTACTTGAAGAGCTCGAGCACGTGCCGACGGCAGGGGAGAGCATCGACTGGAACGGCTTCCACATAGAAGTTGCCGATATGGACGGAGCCCGTATCGACAAACTGCTTGTAAAAATAGTCCCGGAGGAAAAGCCTGCGGCCACTGAAGAGGACTAATTGTCCTTTTCCATCAGTTCCACAAGACGGTCAACCGCCTCTTCTTCAGGTACATGGCGCAAGACTGCCTCCTTTCCTTTGTAGATGGACACCTTGTGGTTGCCCTCTCCTACGTATCCCCAGTCGGCATCAGCCATCTCGCCCGGACCGTTGACAATGCAGCCCATCACGGCTATGACGACATTCTTGAGATGTCCAGTCCTTGCCTTTACCGCCTCGAATGCCTCCTGAAGATTGTACATCGTGCGGCCGCAGCCCGGGCAGGCTATGTATTCCGGCTTGTAGAAACGGCGCCTTGAAGCCTGCATAAGCTCATCCTCAAGATAGCCGGCGAGACCGCTCCCGACAATGTCCCTTACAGTACCGTCTTCATCTGCAAATGTGCCGCGGATATGGACCTCGTCAATCTCCCTGTCGAGCAGCCTCTTTCCGAAATCACACGAAAAATCCATCAGCAGCCTTTCACGCGAAGGGGCCTCATATGTAGCTACAGCAGTGCGTCCCTCAAGATGGACTTCACGCAGAGATGACTGGAGTTTGCCGTCGTAACGGTCTGCAAGATACTGTCCTACAGGTATTTCATTGACAGGATCCTCGGTAAGGGATACCCTGAGCGTATTGCCGATGCCCTCGGACAGAAGGGCGGAGATGCCGACGCAGGACTTGATCCTGCCCGAATCCCCGTTGCCCGCCTCGGTCACTCCGAGATGAAGCGGAAACACCTTGCCATAATCCTGCATGGCCTTGGCCAGCAGCCTGTAAGCCTCCACCATCACTATAGTGTTGCTCGATTTCAGGGACACCACCACATTGTCGAAATCATTTTCCACGCACAATCTGATCCACTCCATTGCAGCCTCCGCCATAGCACGCGGAGTATTGCCGTAGAGATTGGTAATGCGCTCCCCGAGGGAACCGTGGTTGAGACCGATGCGGATGGCAGTCCCGTGCTCCCTGCACACGCTCACAAGCCTTGCAAACTGACGGCAGGCCTCCCCGTGGTCACGGCTGAAATTGCCCGGATTGATGCGGACCTTCTCCACATAAGGGGCAACGGCAATGGCAGTTTCAGAAGAAAAATGTATGTCTGCAACAAGCGGGGTATCAATTCCTTCAGCACGCAGACGGCGGCTGATTTCCCTGATGTGCGGCACATCGGCCGGACCCGGACAGGTGATGCGGATAATGTCTGCACCGGCGCCGGCCATCTTTTCACACTGGAGGACTGTCGCATCGACATCATATGTATGGGTGTTGCACATTGTCTGTACGGCAATCGGATGACCGCTGCCTACAAGGACATTCCCTATTCTTGCTGTAATCGTATCCATATCAAATAGCTGTTATTCTGTACCATAGACCTGTTCGCGGGCTTTGCGCCTGAGCTCCCTCCTTGTCATTCCGCTTCTTCTGGTCAGCTGGAAATGGAGGCCTGCCGTAATTGAGATGTCAAGCGGATAGGCAAACCTGTAGTAATACTGGCTGTAGTAGTCAGGCTCGTAAAGTGAGGAAAAGGCATATTTGAGGTTTCCCGTCACGAAAAATTCGAACGGACTCTTCATGATTGCAAAACCGAACCCGCCCTTTATTCCGTACTCGAAGCGGTGCTCATAGTCGTGGAATCTGTCAACATAGTCCATATCCATTTCGTCGGTACCCATCCTGTTGACAGTCAGCTTGTAGCCACCGTAAGGACCGAGGTCGGCCACGAGTTTGAAGCTGTTGCTGAAGTCGATATGGAAATGGGCAAGCACCGGCACCTCTAGATAGGTGTATCTTATCTCATAAGCTCCGTCAACGGTCGGCCTGATGCCGGTTTCCTTGTTTTCCTTTGTACGCAGGCCGTTCTCGCCGTAGAACAGTCCGAATTTCAGGCCGAAATAGGGCATATATCCGAACATCTTCCCGTAGGTGGTCAGGGTTACGCCCATAATATTGCGGGTCGGCAGCATGGACTGCTGCTTGGGAGGATTGAACATCATCCTGCTCATCCCGAACCCGTACTCAAATCCTACAAGGGTATAGTCATTGATTACTATCTTCTTGCGTACATTGACCGTATCGAGATACTCTTTCGTATAGATGACAGGGACACTGACCGAGGTGTCGGCAACAGGGACATCCACTTTCACGGTATCCTCCGACGGCACTGCAGCCAGCACCTTTAAGGAATCCCTTGCCGGCTGTGCGCCGGTCGCCAGGGCAAGAGTCAGGGCAAAAGCCGACAATATGTATCTGTAATATCTAAACATCAGTCATTGAACAATTTATCGACATTGATCTTCTGGTCCAGAGTGACGGATTCCATCACATCGATGACATAGGAGCCGCCCTTGAGGGTGAAGAACTTGACCTTTTCCGGCTGCTTGTGCTGGAGAAGGACGCCGGAGTCTACGATGCCGTTGCCGTTGTAGTCCTCCGTGATCCTGATTGAATACTTGCCCTTCTTGAGATAAGGGAAGGCCAGGGTGCAGTCCGAATCTATGTTGTAGCTGCGCAGCACCTTGTCCCTCTTTTCGTTGAGAAGCTCCACTATGTAGGTATGGTTCACCCCGGTAAGCTCCAGATTGATGGTGCCGAGCTTGTCGTCTGAAGGCAGCGACACCTTCACCTCGGTACTGTCGCTGTAGAAGCCGTTGATGTCCCTGAAGATCCTGTGAGGCACCTTCATCCTGTATTCATAGCCCTTCATGAACTTTCCTTCAGGGAAGAGCGAATACCTTCTGAGATTGGCGGAGTCGCGCCTGACACTGAATTTCATCCTGCTTTCCTGCTGGCGCGGATTGATGGAAACCAGCCTGATGGAGTCGAACTGCTCCGAGATTATAGGGTACTTGAATTCAAACTCAAATCCGTACTGTTCGACCCTTTCCGGCTCACCCTTGATGGAAACGACACAGGTTGTGTCCTCGTGCTTGAGATTGCGCCTGGAGCTCTTCGAAGTGGACTTGCCCTTTTCCGGAGTAAGGCGGAGATGCTCAGTAAACGGCCTGAGTACTCCCGTGGAATCGGTCTTGAGATAATCCACGAACACATGCATGGTGTCCCTCTGGCGTCGCCTGTCGTTCACCCATATTTCAAGGCTGTCGCGGCGAGGTGAGAACTGCATTATCAGCCTGTCCGACGGTATGCCCGGAATCCATATGGAATCAATCTGCGCGTCCGGGGCCATGAAAGTGACGTAGGCACTCCTGTCGGAAGTCTTCATCTTGTTGACAATGAGCTGCTTGGAAGGGCGCTCCTTGAAGACGTTGATTTCGTGTTCGCTTCGTCGTGCCATACACCTTACGGTATCCTCCATATCGTATTTCAGCAGCTCCCTGAGGGTATCGCTTGCCACAAGCACCGGGCGGAACACGGTGTCCACAAATCCGATCCTGTCGTTGTCGAGGTCATAGAGATTGTTGCCTGCCTCGTCCACGACTGCATAAATCCTGTATAGCGTATCGGCCACATTCCTGAGCGAGAAGAAGCCCCACGCATCGGTCTTGACTGCCGCATCCGGGCGCCTGAGGATAACCGCGGAGTCGGAAAGGTCCTTGTAGAGCATCACAGTGGCTCCCTTGATCGGCTGGAGGGTGTTGCAGTCACGGACCGTACCTGTCACCACCATCGAATCTATGGTGTCTCCGGTCGAAAATGTCAGCGTATATCCCGGGAACAGGTTGCTCTCGTTGTTGTCTTCAATGGCATTGGTCAGGTCGAGGGTGTATGTGGTATTTTCAAGAAGGTCCTCTTCAAAATACACCACGAGCGACTTGCCTCTCATCTTGTATTTCGGAGGCTTCTGCTGCGGAGGGGAGAGGAAGATGCTCTTGGGGTCCTTGACCTTCACATATTCATTGAAAGTGATGGTAATCTGGGTTTTCCTGACCGGCACGTTGGTCGAGCCCGGCAGGGGATTGAGCCCGATGATGACCGGGGGAATGGTGTCTTTCTTTCCTCCGGACGGCGGCGTGGTGGTATTGGCGCACGACGGCGAGAAAAGCAGGGGCACCAGCACCAGCGCCACTGGGATGACCGGAAAATATTTAGATAATAATCCTTTGAAGTTCATTGCATTAAATCTCTGTTCTCATGACCTCCTGTAGGCCGTTGATGCTCCGCAGCTTTACGATGAGAGCGTCAAGAGTCTTCTTGTCGGGCACGTAAAGGTCTATGTAACCGCTGAATATATCCTGTTCCGTACCGAGGTTGAGCCTCTTGATGTTGACATTCATCGCAAGGGAGATGTATCTTGTGATTTCGTTGAGGAGGCCCACCCTGTCGGTGCCCTTGAGACTGAGCCTTGCAAGGAAATACATATCCTCGCGGTCCGCCCAGCGCGGGATTACGATGCGGTCTCCGTGCTTGCTGGCAAGGCTGTTGGCCTCCGGGCAGGTCTTCTTGTGGACCGTGATGCTGCCGTCGGCATTCACAAAGCCGATAATGGAATCGCCCGGGATGGGATTGCAGCATTTTGAAATGATGTATTTGTGTTTGTCTTTCGGCGAGCCGATGACATATTCTTCCTTCTTGTTGGGCTTTGCCGGAGCATCGTCTTTTTTGTGGAAAAGATTTGTGATGTCATACCAGCGTGTCTTGCCCGGGATATTGAGGGTAAGTGACGCAGCCTCAATGCTTTCATAGCTGACAAGACCGAGGGCGAAGCGGAAATACAGTTCGTCGAAGCTGCGCAGCTGGAGGGCCTGGGCAAGATGGGCCATGTATCTGTCGGTCACCTTGTAGCCGGACTCCTTGAACCTTGCATTAAGGGCAATGCGCCCTTCTTCGATGATGGCAGCCTTGTCGGAACGGAAATAGCTCATTACAAAGCTTTTGGCCTGAATGGTCTGGAGGAACTGGAGCCATTCGCGCTTCGGATGCTCGTCCTCCGCCGTGATGATTTCCACCTGATCGCCGGTCTTGAGGACATAGGAAAGAGGCACGAGCTTCATGTTGACCTTGGCGGCAATTGCCTTGTGCCCGATATGCGAGTGGATCATATAGGCGAAATCGAGTGCCGTGGCCCCTTTCTGGATGGTCTTCTGCTCGCCCTTTGGCGTGAATATAACGATGTCGGACGAGGTCATGTCGCTGTGAAGGAGGTCCAGAAGCTCCAGGGCATTGACATCGGGATTGGTGAGGATGTCCTTTACCTTGGTGAGCCATTTGTCCATCTCGCTGTCGTTCTCCGAAGCATAGCCGTCCTGCTTGTAGGCCCAGTGGGAGGCGATGCCCTTTTCGGCAATGTCGTCCATCCTGCGGGTGCGGATCTGTACCTCCACCCATATGCCGCTGTTGCTCAGGAGGGTACAGTGGAGAGCCTCATAGCCGTTGCTCTTCGGATGCTTTACCCAGTCGCGCACGCGGTCGGATTTGTAGCGGTAGATGCCAGTGATGATCGAGAAAATGTGGTAACATTCGTCACGTTCGGTGTCCGTTTCCTTCTTCGGCTTGAAATCGAATATGATGCGGATGGCATAGAGGTCGTAGATCTGCTCGAAGGTGACGTTCTTTGTCATCATCTTGTGCCAGATGGAGTAAGGTGTCTTGAGCCTCTTGCGTATCTGGAAAGTGAACCCGTTGTTGGTAAGCGCCTCTTCGATAGGCTTGATGAAATCGTCAATCTCCTTCTTCTTGTCGGTAAGGTTGCGGTTGATCTTCGCCTGGATCTCATTGTAGGCTTCCGGCTCCTTGTAGCGCAGCCAGATGTTTTCCATTTCGGACTTTACCTCATAGAGACCGAGCCTGTGGGCAAGCGGGATGAATACGAACATGGTCTCGCTCAAGATCTTGTCCCTCTTGTACTCCGGCATGAACTCGATGGTGCGGCAGTTGTGGAGACGGTCGGCGCACTTTATGAGGACAACCCTCACGTCGTCGTTGAGCGTCAGGAGGATGCGCTTGAAATTCTCGGCCTGCAGGCTCTGGTTGTATTCTTCCTCGGGGGTGTTCTTGTCCTGGTTGTCCAGCACGGTCTTGATCTTCGTAAGACCATCGACAAGGGAGGCAATCTTGTCTCCGAAGAGTTTGCGGATATCATCGACCGTGTAGTCGGTGTCCTCTACAACATCATGGAGCAATGCAGCGGCTATTGACTTGTAGCCCAGGCCTATATCCGTTATCACGATCTTTGCGACCGCAATCGGATGGAGAATGTACGGTTCCCCTGAGCGACGGCGCACATTGCGGTGGGCCTCGTTGGCGAAATCGAATGCCTTCTGCACGACGGCAAGCTCCTGCTCATTTGTACAGCGTTTCCTCGCGGCCTCCTTGAGGTCGGCATACTCTCTCGCTATAACATCATAGTCCTTTTGTGTAAATTCCGAAAAACTCATAGTGTTACGTCTTAAATCATCGTGTCGAACAGGCTCCCGGGGAACTGTCCGTCTTCTTCAGTATCGGTTTGGGGCAGCATCTTCATGAAATCCGCCTCAGAGATGATCTTAACTCCAAGTTCCTGCGCCTTCCTGACTTTTTCCGGGCCGGGCTTCTCTCCGGCAAGCAGGAATGATGTCTTTTTTGATACGCCGGACGAGTTCTTTCCTCCGTTCGCCTCTATAAGGGCCTTCATCTCGTCGCGGGATATGCTGAAAGTGCCTGAAATCACAATGCTGAGGTCCTTGAGCGCCTCCGAAGAAGGGCCTGTCGGCTCTTCCATTGACATGCGCAGGCCTGCGGCCCGGAGCCTCTGTACCTCACCGGCGTGACGCGGGTCCCTGAAGAACTCATGGATGCTCCTTGCAATGACTTCGCCAACGTCAGGAACCTCCAGCAGCGTCTCCACCGTAGCGGAGGCAATAGAGTCGATGTCCCTGAAATGAACCGCCACTTCCTTTGCCGTAGTCTCACCGACATACCTTATGCCCAGGGCAAAGAGGACGCGCGGGAACGGCACGCTTTTCGACTCCGCCAGGCTTGCAAGGAATCTTTCCGCACTGCGGTCCTTCCATCCCTCAAGGGACATAAGCCGGTATTTGTCAAGGCTGTATAGGTCTGCCGGGGACTTGACAAGCCCCTTGCTGAAAAGCTGGTCGGCAGTAGCGTCGCCTGCAATTATGTTCATGGCCTTGCGGCCCATGAAATGGACAAGCCTTCCCTTTATCTGCTGCGGGCAACCGTCGCTGTTGGGACAGAACCATTTGGCCTCGTCCTCCTCCCTGACAAGCGGGGTGCCGCAGTCCGGACATACCGTCGGGAATACCGGAGGAACGGCCCCGGCAGGTCTTCTGGACTTCTCCACAGCAGTAATCTTAGGGATGATCTCGCCGCCTTTTTCCACATAGACCATATCGCCGATGCGGATGTCGAGAAGCGCCATCTGGTCGGCATTGTTGAGGGTGGCCCTCTTTACCACGGTCCCGGAGAGGGGAACGGGGGAGAGATTGGCCACCGGGGTCACGGCGCCGGTCCTCCCGACCTGATAGTCAATGGAAAGTACCTCGGTAAGCGCCTGCTCCGCCTTGAATTTGTAGGCAACCGCCCAGCGCGGGAACTTGGCAGTGAAACCGAGCGCCTCGCGGGCTGATATCTCATTGATTTTTATTACAATACCGTCAGTGGCATAGGGTAGATTCCGCCGCTCTGTGTCCCAATAGTCGATATATTGCTTTATCTCACTGATGTTGTGGCAGATGCGCCTTTTGTCCGAAACAGGAAGCCCCCAGGATGAAGCGGCGTCGAGAGCTTCCTCGTGGGTAGCAAACCCTGCATTGTCGCCCGCGATATGGTAGAGGGTGCACCAAAGCCCCCTGCGTCCCACCTCCCCGGGATCAAGCAGTTTCAGCGAGCCGGAAGCCGCATTCCTCGGATTGGCGAAAGGCTGGTCCTCGTCGCGCAGGCGCTGGGCATTGAGCCTGTCAAACGAAGAATATGGCATCAGTATCTCTCCCCGGATTTCAAACTCCTCCGGCCACCCGCTGCCTTTGAGCGTCTGCGGGATGTTGGAAATCTGCCTGACATTGTCAGTGACATCGTCGCCGATGACTCCGTCCCCACGGGTAAGTGCCCTGAAAAGCTTTCCGTCCCGGTAAGTAAGGCAGATTGCCGTGCCGTCAAATTTGAGCTCGCAGCTGTAGGTGAACCCGTGGTCGAGCGTCTTTGCCGCGCGGGCGGCGAAATCCTCGACTTCACCTATGGAATAGGTATTTGCAAGGGAAAGCATAGGATGAGCGTGGGGATACTGCGCAAATTCCCTCCGGATACCCGGCTCCATAGCCTGTGGGCTGCCGCCGGACTGCTCGAGGTCGCTGCCCACCTTGCGGGTGGGGGAGTCTTCGGATGCATATTGAGGATACTGCGCCTCCAGGGCCTCAAGCTCGTGCATAAGGGTATCGAACTCGAAATCACTGATTGCCGGGGCATTCTCCACATAATACTTCCGGCTGTTCTCTTCGAGGACAGCCCTGAGATACACGATCCGCTGCTTTATGTCTTTGTCTTCCATTGCGCGCATAAAATACAAATATAAGGAATTTGCATCAAAAACGCGACGGGACTGACGGGGAAAATGCAGATGAAACTGCCCGGAAATCTTTTTTTATTGTCCATTGCAACGTGTATCGTTTTACTGCTGTGCAATTACGATGATTTTGTGTAAATTTGCCCAATTGATTGTCAAAAACGATTATAACTCTCAAAAATACAGCAAAATGAAAGATTCAATCATCATTCTTTGCGGCGGTGGCCCGGCTCCGGGCATGAACACTGTCGTTTGTTCTGTCGCCAAGACCTTCCTTTCGAACGGTTATCGTGTAATCGGCCTCCACGGCGGTTATTCAGGTCTTTTCAGCACCAATCCGCGCACCGAGGACCTCGACTGGTACAAGGCTGACGCTTATTTCAACAGGGGCGGCTCCTACCTCCAGATGAGCCGTTTCAAACCGACCGACGCAGACTTCGAGAACAACTTCAACCTCAGTCTCTTCCAGGACAACAACATCAAGCTCCTTGTCACCGTCGGAGGCGACGACACCGCATCTACGGCCAACCGCATCGCCAAATTCCTTGAGGCAAAGCAGTATCCTATCAGGAACATCCATATCCCAAAGACAATCGACAATGACCTTCCTCTTCCGGGCAACGCACCGACCTTCGGATTCAACTCCGCAAAGGCAGAGGGAGCACATATTGCAAGGACAATCTACGAGGATGCACGCACTTCGGGCAACTGGCTGCTCATCTCCGCAATGGGACGTTCCGCAGGCCATCTCGCACTCGGCATCGGCGAGGCTACCCACAGCCCGATGACCATCATCCCTGAGATGTTCAACAAGACATCCATCTCAATCGACAAGATCATCCGTCTCACCCTCTCCGCAATCATCAAGAGGTCCATCCTCGGCATCGGCTACGGTACCGTTGTTGTGGCTGAAGGAGTATTCCACGACCTTGATCCTGAAGACCTCAAGGCTACCGGAGTGCATATGACTTACGATGAGCACGGCCATCCTGAGCTCGGAAAGATCAGCAAGGCAGTCCTCTTCAACGACATCCTCGAAAAAGAGTTCAAGAAGCTCGGCCTCAAGACAAAGACCCGTCCTGTAGAGATCGGTTACGATGTACGCTGCCAGGACCCGATTGCATACGACCTGACATACTGCTCCGAACTTGCAATGGGAGCCTACGAGCTCTTCACCAAGGGAGAGACCGGCTGCATGGTATATGTTGACGCTGACGGCGCCGCTCATCCGCTCTACCTCAAGGACCTCCAGAATGAAGAGGGCAAGATCCCTCCGAGAAGGGTCAACATCGACGGCGGCACTGCACAGAACTATTTCCAGCACATCTGCCACTTCATCACTCCTGAGGACTACGAGGCTGCAAAGGCATTCGTACCTAATCCTGAGGACTACGACTTCAAGAAGATTCTCGAGTGGTAATATGAAATTTGGCCATAACGGCTGACCGATAATTCAACTATGTCATCCCGGACCCGTCTCCGTACAGGGTCCGGGATTTTTTCAGTCCGCCCTTCTGACAGCAAAGACCGGCAGGAAGAAATAGATTGCAATCACGGAAAATGCCATACCCGCAATGGTGCCGACCGCAAAATCATACCAGAACACTTCCGAAGGACCGTCGGACAGGAACGGCAGAAGTCCGAGGACTGTGGAGACAACGGTCAGGAAAATCGGGGTGACCTTACGGCCGAAAGCCTTGACATAGCTGCGCACACGAGCGTCAAGTCCGGCAGCCGAATTGCCTCCCTTGATACCCATAAAGCTGTGTATCAGATAGATGCCGGCATTCACCACAATTCCGCACAGCATCACGAAAGCGGCAAATCCACCCTGGTCAAACGCCAGCTTCCCAAACCCGAATTTGATGAATACGCCGATGAACGATACCGGGATCATCAGGATGATTGCAAATGGCAGGCGGAGGGATTCGAACGAAACCGACAGCATTGCATAGATGACGGCGATTATCAGCACTACCAGCCACGCATACCTGTCCCTGTTCTCGTCAAACCAGCCGTATTCAGGCACTTCAGCCTTGTAGCCGGTAGGGAGTACCTCGTCGTTGAGCCTGTCCACAATTTCCCCGACAACCTTTCTTGACAGCTCATAACTGCCTATGAAATCAAACTGTACATAGAGCCTGTAGGACTGGTTGTCCTTGTGGATATTGATTCCGCTCGGTTTCTTGGCGATGCTGCCCACACTGCCCAGGGTCATCTTGAGGCTGTCAACCTGGATAGGGGTGTTGACGATATGCCACAGGTCAAACTGATCGCTGTCGGAAGAGCGCAGCTTCACAGGGGTAAGCCTCCCGTTATAGGGGATGCGTCCTATTTCATTGTTGTACAGGAGCGAAGCCATCTCCCCGTAATACCTGTAAGGGTCTATGCCGGAAGCGACCATTGAGCCGAAATCATAGTCCAGGTTGAACTCCATTGAAGGGAATCCGTATTCGGAGCCGGAAATCACAGTTCCGGACACCCTGCGCTGCTCCGAGAGCATCTCCCCGGCAATTTCGGCATAGCGCATAAGCTCCTGGAAATTATAGCCGTAAAGGGCAATTTTGTGCGACCTGCGCGATGATACGACAGTGTTGTTGAAAAAGCTTTCGTCCACCCCGTACACCTTCCAGTTGGCCCCGCCGAAATTGATTGCCATCCCGGTCACGAGCATCTTGAGCCTTGAAGGAAAAGACGTATTCTCGTATTCCGGTTTGAACTCGACGGTAATCACGGCGTCATTGTAGGCCCGGATTTCCGTGCGGAAGCTTTCAATCCCGTCAAACGAAGCAAGATAATTCTCCATCTCCTTCACCACTTCGTTGAGCTGCTGGACTGTACATCCCTCGAGCATTCCTGCGGCAATGGTCAGCGTATTGCGGGTAGGTTCACGGTAGAAATTGGAACGGTCGAGCGAGTCGGCAAATCTCTTGAAAGGATACGCAAATCCGGCCACAATCAGCAGAAGATACACCCAACGGTGCCTTACTCCCCAAGTTATGTATTTGATATAAAAACGGTTATGGCGCACAATCCAGCGTTTTCTCCTGATGGGGTTTCTTCCTTTTTTTTCCCTTATCGGGAAGGTGTCCATAAGTGCAGGGATGAAAAGGTAGGAGATGACGAGCGAGAGCGTCAGGTTGATGACAATCACCCATATGAAATCAGTCAGGTTGAGCCTTTCCTCCGCCGGAAGCAGATTGACCAGCAGGATGGCCGCCACAGTCGTGCCCACGGCCGAAACAAGCGACGGGAACACACGCCTGTCCCCGAAATGCCTGTAATGGTCAATCATCACAATGGAGGTGTCGATGACAATGCCGAGGGATACCGTGATGCCGGCAAGGGTATAGATGTGGACAGGTATTCCGGCAAAGCTGTATATTGCCAGGGCGCAGAGAAGGTTGACGGCCATCGTCACGACCGTGATGAACATATAGCGCCACGAACGGCTGACCGCAAAGACAAACAGCAGCAGGATCAGAATGCAAAGGCCGGTCCTGAAATATATCCTGCCGAGCTCTTCGCGCACATAATCGGATGAATCCCAGGCGACACTTGCCGTTATCTCGTCAGGAAAGCTTTCCTGGAGGCGCTGCATTGTCCTTCGGATATTCTTGACCGTGGAGATGAGATTGGCACCGGAGGATGTGCTGATGCCGAGGATGACGGTATTGAGCCCGTTCACCCTGAAATACGATTCCGGAAGAGCCTCCCTGTAATGCCACTCTGCAATGTCGGCGAGGTGTACTATCATCTCTCCGGATTTCTTGACGGGGATGTCCCCGAAATCCCTTGGGGCTCCGCTGCCTGAAAGCCTTACGGCAAGGGTCCCTGAAGGAGTATCGGTGATTCCGGCCGCACTCTCGGCATAATAGGATGAAAACGAGGATGATATATCTGAAGCAGTGATTCCGAGCGAGGCAGCCTTGTCGGCATCGAAGACTATTTCCCATTCATAGAAGGTCGTACCGCTTATCTGCACGTCGTCAATACCCTTGAGAGAGGATACGGGAGTCAGGACATGCCCCTCTATGAATTTTTCGATTTCCTGGGAGGGGAGGGAACTCTTGACATAATAGACAATGGATGTGGAGCTCCGAGACCCGTCGGAGCCGAGCGAAATCGTCGGATAAGTCACTCCGGAAGGCAGTTTGTCATATATGTTCCTTATGGCGGAGGCAACCTCAAATCTGGCAGCTGCCATATCGGCATTCTTGTCGAACTCAAGGGTGATGCTTCCGCCTCCCTTATAGGAAACGGAAGAGATACCGCTGCACTTGGCCACAGAATTGAGCACCCCTTCCAGTTTTGAGGTCACCTCGGCTTCGACCACTTGCGATACGGCACCGGGCATCCGGAAAGCCACTGTGATGTTCTGCTGGGGCCTTTCGGGCTTGTAGCGGATATTGAGATAAGGAAGGGAGGCAATGCCTACGAGCGACACAGCCACCATTATCAGCAACACGGAAAATGCCGGTATCCTACTTGACCTTCCCATTGCGGTATATGCAGTAATATAACGTCGGGAGCACGAAAAGACTTACGAGCGTGCCGACTGTCATTCCGGCAATTATTACAACCGAAAGCGGATACTGCAGGTCATCGCCCATATTGCCTCGGGAAAGGAACGGGAGTACCGAAAGGACGGTTGTAAGAGAAGTCATGATGATGGCCTTGAGCCTTCTTCGTCCGGCTGTCATGATGGACTGCCGCAGTTCCATGCCTGAGCGTCGCAGCCTGTTGATGGTGTCGATTTTCAGGATAGAATCATTGATGACGATGCCGCAGATGACGACAAGGCCGATAAGGGACATCAGGTTGATGGAAATGCCGAGACACCAGAGCACCAGCAGAGAGAAGAAAATGTCCACCACCACCTCGGCAAGTATTATCAGGGGCTGCACAAGAGACTCGAACTGCGATGCAAGTATCAGGAAAAGCAGCAGAAGGGCCACAAGCAGGATCAGGGCCATCTCCCTGACCATCTTACGGTTGGTGAAATAAGAGCCGCTGTAGTCGGCTTCGAAATCGCCTTTTTCGCGCAGTACCGCGTCAACAGTCCCTATCGCGCCGGGCACCTTGTCGGCACCGATGTCCATGGAGACGGGATAATACACACCTTCCGGCCCCGATACAATGCTCTTGAGGTCTTCGGCATAGGTCTGCCTCATAAGGGCCATTACCGGAATGTTTCTCTCTTTCTGTTCAATGACCGTCTCGGACAGGACTTCTTCAAGGCTGCCGCGGTTGTCTCCCGTCACTACCGGAAGCGACCTCGTCCCCTGGACAATCGTAAACAGCGTATTCTCGTTCAAGGCGTTCTTCAATGCGTCGGAAAGCTGCCGGTAACTCACGTCATAGAGCGCAAGCATCTCCGGGTCAGCCACAAACACCATGTCAGTCTTTACGGCAATGTCAGGGATTTCCACTCCAGGAAGCGCCTGCCTCAGTTCTTCGACCGTTTCCCGCAGCAGGGGGGTCTCCAGCTCCGGCCGGCTCACCGGACGCAGGCGTGCAGTCAGGGGCATCACCTTTTCACCGAAGACCATATCGAAAATATTGCCGGAAGTCTCAAAGCGCACAGATGCTTCAGGGTACCTTCCGCCTATCAGCGAGGCGGCTTCATCCTTCGCCTTTTCCAGGGATTCCGTTTCGCCGAACTGCATATAGACTGAGGCCTCGGAGGAGGTAAGGTCCCCGCTGTGTGAAAGGATGAATTTTTGCGGCCCGACAAGGGAAGTGACCTGGCTTGCCCCTTCGCAGGCCTCACGCTCGATCTCCGCAACCCTCCTTTCGTTCTCCTCCACGGACACCTGGCTGTTCCAGTCCACGGTCATAACGGCATCAGTATAAGTCATCTCCGGGAGTTTTTCCTTCGGCATCAACTTCACGCATACGGCTATGCCTATAAAGGACACGCCGAGAACAGCCCAGGATACCGCCTTGTGACCGAGGAACCACTCCATCAGTTTCCCCTCCGCGGAGAAAAGCTGTCTGTCAAGGGAAATTCGGTCCAGGAGACGGCTCGGACGGAATGAATCCATACCCCTGTACCACCACAGGTAATACACCGGAATGACCGTGACTGTCACAAGATAGGATGTCAGAAGGACAACGGTGATGGCCATTGCCTGGTCATAGAAAAGCGAGCCGGCAATGCCGCTTGCAAACACAAGGGGGATGAAAACCGCGCAGGTCGTAAGCACGGAGCTGAGCATCGGTCCGGTGACCTCCCCGGTTCCCTCAAGCACGGCCTTCCGCAGGGGTTCCCCGCGGTTCCACCTGTCCGTGATATTGTCAACAAGTATAATGGTATTGTCCACCATCATGCCCACTCCGAGCAGGAGTCCCGACAGGGAAATGATGTTGACCGAAATGCCGAGAATCCTGAAAAACACCATCGATATGACAAGTGCCACAGGGATCGTAAGGGACACGAGTGCCGGTGAGCGGAAATCCTTCATGAAGAGGAAGATCACGATGCAGGCAAACAGCACTCCAGCCAAAATGTTCCGGATCAGGTTGTTGATTGAGTATTGGAGAAGTGCGGTCTGGTCCCTTGTGATTTCAAAGCATACTTCAGGATAGTCTTTTGAAAAAACGTCCATCAGTCCGGCAATGCTTTTCTTGAGGGAGGACATCCTCGCATCGCTCTGCTTGATGACGGCAAGGCACACAGCCCTTTTTCCGTCAGAACGTACAAGGTGGGTCATCTTTGAAGGCTTGACGCTGACCTGCGCCACATCCTTTACCTGCATAAGCCTGTCCTGATGCTTGAACCAGATATTTTCAATGTCTTCTTCGGAGCCCGCATCGGAAAGGAATTTCACATTGTAGCGGTACTGGCCGTCGCGGATGGAAAGGCTGCCCAGGGAAATGTCGGAAGAACGGATGACCCTCTCGAAATCCTCCATGCTCATCCCCATCTGCGCAAGCCTGGACTTGTCCGGGACAATCAGTATCTCCTCGGACGTATGGCCGCTGATATCGACCATCGCCACCTCTTCCAGCTGCTCAATCCGCTTTGCCACAACTTCCTGGGCAAACCTGCCCATAGATGTGAAATCCCCGGCGGAGCCCTCCGCAAGAGTCATATTGAGATAGAATGCCGGTATGTCGGAAGCACCGGATTTCATCACCTTCGGCCTGGCTATGTCCGGAAGGAAGGACAGGCTCCTGTCAATCTTCTCATTTACTTCGATATAGGCGTAATTGATGTCAGAGCCGTGGGCGAATGTCATCCTGATGGAAGCCCCTCCGTCCCGTGACTCGGTGACAATCTCCTCGAGTCCCTCAATCTGTATGAGCTGCTGGCGGAGGGTTTTCACCACACTCTCGTCCAGCTCCCTTGCAGACATATTGTCCGCACTTGCCTGGACAGTGATGTAGGGGATGTCAACGTCCGGAATGAGCGACACAGGAAGAAGCCTCGTACTCACAAGTCCCAGAACAACGGCCGCCAGCATGATCATCGTGACGGCAACGGGTCTGTCTATAATCCGCCTGAGCATTTTATCACTTCTTTATTACAACCGAGGACTTGTCCGCGAGATTGAGGTTGCCGCTGATGATTACCAGGTCTCCCGGATTGAGTACGGCACCGCGTCCGGTATTGGCCTCCACGGCGAGATGGGTGCTGTTGGCCTGTAGGATATTGACATAGGTCCATCCGGCCTTGCCGTCATTGTAGGTGAACAGCACATCGAGATTGTCCCTTATCACAACTGCGCTGCGGGGGACAACAAGCATCGAAGGTATGGTCCTTTCCACAATGACCTTCACATTCATGCCGTCAATGAGGGTACCGTCGTTGCGGATGGATGCTTTGACGGAGATCTGCCCGTTGGCATCCACAAGAGGATTGATGTCCGTGATCCTTCCGTCATATGACCTTGAAGGGTCGGCAAAAGGGGAGACACTGACGCTGAGGCCCTTCTCAAGAAAAGAATACTCCGACTCCATCACATTGAAAGCGACCTCGAGGACGCTGTCGTCAACAAGGATGCAGAAAGGCCCGGAACCGGCCTGCTCGTGGGCTCCAAGTTTGATGTCGGCTACCCTTCCGGCGAAAGGGGCCCGGAGAATGCTGCCCTCATATTCATAGTCCGCCATTGCGAAAGCATTCTTTGCAGTCGTATAGCCGCTTTTTGTCTTTGCAGTGGACAGTATGTCCGCAGGGACCGACAAGGTATCACGCGAAGGGTATCCCAGGCCGGCAAGGAAGTCATACAGGTCAAGCTCTGCTTTCTGAAGTGAAATGGAGGCGGATTCTCTCTGGAGAAGCAGGTCCTTCCTGTCCAGAGATGCAATTGTCGCTCCACGGCCCGCGAAATCTCCGTTTTTGAAATTTACGGCCGCAAGCGGCCCGTTGCTGCGGAAACTGAGTTCCGAACGCCTGGCGGCCTTGAGCTTGCCGTTTGAGAGCAGCTGGCGGGCAAAATCCGTCCTTTCCAGAGTCATTACCTCCACCTCGTTGGTTTTCTGCACATAGTCTGCCTTGGCGTCCCTCAGCTTCTCCTGCGGAGAATTGCCGCATCCTGCCAGAAGAAGGGCGGCAACGGCAGCCGTTATCAAATATCCTGTCCTCATTGCTCTACCATTTCGTTAATGTCAATCTCAAGATTTTCCCCGGCAATAAAGTCATACAGAGTATATTGCCTCAAGGTGTAATAGTATATCCAGTAATTGCTCACATCGGTGACATACTGCCGTGCAGCGGAGTTGCTCTCGCTCTGGGCATTGTTGAGGTCAGTCACGGAAGCATTGCCGCTCCTGAACTTTTCCATCATGAGGGCATACCTCTCGGCGGCAATGTTTTTCGCCCGCTTTGACACCGCACACTGGCGCCCCTGGTTGTTGAACTGGCCGACGGCGGTGAAAATTGTCCGCCTGTGATCATTTTCCGACTGCTCGATCTGGGCGCGGACCACATCCTCCGCAGCCTTTGCCTTCTGGACCTTCCCTTTTCCGAGGCCCCAGTCAAAAATCGGGACACTGAAAGTCAGGCCTACGACTTCCTGGTCAAGAGGGGAGCGATAGACTCCTGAAAACTCGGGGGCGGTCTGCGAAAGGCCGAACCGTGCACTGAGCGTCATGGAGATGCCGCGGTCAGCCTTTGCCCTGGCCACATCAGATTCGGCGCCCAGAAGATCGATTTCATTGCCCAGGGCGAAGGTGGAGTTGGCTCCGGCAAGCATGATTACATCCTCGTAATCAAGCATAAGATCAGGAAGGGCATCTCCGAGCACCGGCTCCACATCAAGGGACTCATCGGCACCGAGCAGCGAATTGAGCGCCATCTGCGCTTCACGTACACTGACCTCGCTTTCATTGATTGAAATGCTGTCGTTCAGCATCTTGAGCTCAAGCTGCAGACACTCGTCGCGCGTGACGCTTCCGATGGAAAGCCTTTCCCTGGCAATGGCGTACATCCTTGCCGTGTTTTCATAGTTGCTGCGGGCAATCTCACTGCTGCTTTGTGCAAGCAGGAGATTGTAATAGGCTTTTACAGTGTTGATTGTCAGCTGCTCCATCGACTCAAGATACTTGCGTTTGCCCCTTTCGTACTCTTTAGGCTCGATTCTGTCGGCCCATTTGAAGCTGTTGTAGGCAAAAAGCGGTTGGGTATAGGAAACCGTAAGCGGCTGGGAATACCAGGTGAGGGATTTTTCCTGTCCGAACTGGTCTATCCTGTTGAGGTCGGAATACATGGTAAGCGTTCCTCCGGTAAAGGTGACATTCTGACGCACCTGTAGCCCGATGCTGTTCTGGAGATTGTCCGTGCTGACATACTTCCACGAACCGTCCTCGAAGCTCTGCAAGTTTGCAATCGAACGGTCATAGTTCATGATATTGCCGTACAGGTACAGGGCCGGCAGTTTGCTGGCCTTGTATGAACGGTAAGCCCAATAGGTGGAGACAAATTCGTGCCTTGCCTCCAGCGCTGCCACGGACTGGTTCCGGGCCCTGCGGATTGCCTCGTCAAGCGTCATCCGCTGCCCCCTCGCCACAAGAGGCAACAGGCATGCAGCAATGAGCATAAGGTATTTATGTGACGTTCTCATGATCATTCAACTTTTTTCCCGATACGCCCGTATCTCCATTTTCCGCTGACAGGGTCAACGGATTTTTTTATTATCCAGGCCTTTGCCGCAATGTGGTCGCGGGGGAGCAGCCCCCAATACCTTGAATCACGTGAATTGTCCGCCTTGTCCCCGGCCACAAAATAATAATTCTTGAGGAAAGTATATGAATCAATGGGGCTGTCGCCAAGTGAGACAACGCCTTTCTCATCAACAGTCAGCGGAAGGCCCTGTTCCCACTCGATGTAATTGCGGTACATCTGGAATGATGACCGGTCCACAGTGCGCGCACGATTGTCCTGACGGAAAAAATACAAGCCGCCAGGCAGACCAGTACAACAGCAATGTTCAGAAGCCTTTTCAATCCCGGAATATTCGTTTTAGTAAAAATAAGCAATAAATAATGAACTTCAAAATATATGATTAGGGAAGTCTGTAAACAAAATGCTGTCTGCCGCCAATCCATCTGAATACCTGCTCTTCAACACCCTTTGTCCTGTCGTGCAACCATAGCAGCGCACCTGACGGGACCCCTTCAAATACCAAAGTGTCCGATTCGGCCCGCTTGACTCCCAAAGATTTCCATCCTTCAGTCCCGTTCTGGTAACAGAGTTCATACTCATCACCCGGACTTACGTAATTGTCATCATTGCGGGGAGTATAGACAATGCATCCGATTTTATCACAATGCTCCAGCCTGAAAGTGCAGGATGCCCCCGGCTTGGACGACTCATATCTTGTAAGATTCTTTCCGTCAAGGGCTTTATCTGCAGAAAAGTCAGGAAGACCATTCATCGGGGAAGGCACATCATAAGGTTCAAGTGCGATTGGCTTGAGGCATTCCGTGTCAGAATATACCTTGATTTCA
This sequence comes from uncultured Bacteroidales bacterium, assembly GCA_945868745.1. Classification (GTDB taxonomy): domain Bacteria; phylum Bacteroidota; class Bacteroidia; order Bacteroidales; family UBA932; genus Cryptobacteroides. Next base: position 5,313 of record CAMBMK010000010.1, on the reverse strand, counting down.
GCCGCATTGAACCGGACATCTTCCGGAGGTGTAAATCTTACATAGTTGTATTTCATTTCAGAAAAGACAGTCAGATGCCGGTCTCTGGAACACAGGCTGTCCGTATCCGATACTCCGGCTTCATGCCAGTCTTTCCCATCCCGGCTCAAATCAATCCTTATTCCGTCCATGCTGCGGCTCATAGTGACCCAATATTGCGTAAGGGGATGCTTGCGTGTCAGACGAACGGTCTGCAGGTCGGCTCCGTCGGGAATAAGAGGGGAGACCGAATTGTCTTCATTGATGAAAAATGGATATCCTGACGGCCTTTTGGTCCTTCCGTCCAATGGCTGATAAATCTGGCCCGTCTGTATGTTGTCAATACAGGCCTTCCCTGTCAGGCTTCTGTCATACATACCGATGGGAATCCAACCTGTCATTGAAAACACGCTTATGAAACCTTTGCCAAGCCCCCGTCCAATCGCCACCGATGGGACAATCACGTGATTTGACGGATAGTACTGCGCAGTAACGTCCTGCGTACCCCGGTACACCTTTCCTTTCGTCCTGCGGTTTTGCCAGTTGCGGGTGACACCCGTCCGCATTATTTCAGTCGGGATGAAAAGGCCGGTAGTATCAAGAAACACATTCCAGCTGTGGCCGAGGAAGGAATCCGGGGAATAAAGATACCTGTCGGAAGATGCGGCTACGCCCAAGGACCTCAGCAGATATGTCAGATAATCCGTTTCTTCGCGACACGCACCAATCGGACATTCAATCAGGAATTCCCCGCCCAGATGAGGAAATGAAAAGTCATTATTGTACAGGAAAGCACAGTTGTGTGAAAGATAATGCTGGATGCTGTCAACTGCAGCTGCGACATCGCTTCCGCTGTACAGCGAATCAAGAATCGGGGCATAAGTCCGGTAAAATGCCTTTCTCCAATGGTCAGGCCGCTCGTTTCCCGTTTTGTAAGGAAGAATATACTTGCAAAAATCTTCGAATGAATAGTGCTTCCCCCAAGGGCTGCCTTGCCATACATCAAATGCAAGATCGATATTCTCAATGATATATGCAGCATCTATGACATCCGCATCATTCATTTTTTCCGATCCGTCCTGATATGAACGGTTCATCCATCCGGCACGCCTGAAAGGCTCAAGATACCCATCTTTGATGTAAGTTTCACGAAGGACCGCCCTGATACTGTCCACACCGGCCCCCACATAGTGGTAATTGCTTTCCATTTGGGCAATCATCGCCTCCGCCGCCTTTTTCTTCAACGGCTCATTCTCATAATGCCTTATTGCGGCATTTGCCTCTCTGGTATGGTCCACGACGGACAACTCCGCAGCAATACTGTCCATCTTTCCCCTCAGCCCTGTCATATTGCCGTTCTTGCCGTTAACCTTGATTTTCAGAGAGGCGATACAATACTTCCTGGCCTTCAATGTATCACCCTGGCGCAAACTCATTTCAGTGAGAAGCAAAAGGGGATATATCCTGCCGGGCACCATATAATGCGAATGCAGATATGCTTCTTCAGCTTCCCTGCAATGGCCCAAAGCTTCATGATTCTTTCCGATGATATTGTAAAACATCGGGTCGGAAGATATGGCCGCCCCTTCTTTCAGTATTGATATGCTTTCTTCAAATCTGCCGGTTTTGTGAAGAGAATATCCCAGATCATAGAGAAATCTGTAATTGCCGTTCAGCTCGGGATACAGTTCTGACAATTCCTCGGCCGCCTTATCATATTGACCGGTGCTCATCAAAAAATGCTTTGACTGCCATATCTTTTCATAATTGCCAGGGCAATGGATAGCCTGCAAAGGATAGGAGAAAAAAGCAAATACACAGAAAGCGGTCAGTCCATATGCAAAAGGGGAGCGGCGTTTCAGCAGGCAAATGATGAGCAGGGCAAGGATTGCCATGACTGCAAGCATTGCGGGAATACCGTATTCGATTCCGATCCTGAAATACTCATTGAAAGCATATTCCGGACATCCGGCCGCCTGGACTGATAATGCTGACCTTTCCTTCAAAGCAAAATATTCCGCCTGCGTGCTGCCATAGACACCAAGAACAGTTCCTTTTCCATAGCCGCTCCACGGATTGGCAAGCATTGCCCTCAGCTCAATATTCCAGATATGCAGCCGACCTATCGCAGACTCTTTCTTCATGAGAAACAGTCCCGCACACAGCACCAGAATCAATGCCGACAAAGCAATGCTTTTCTTTTTATGACCGGCAATCCACTTGCCCAGATTCAATTCCCTGAAACCCAGCAGCAAAGCTGCAATGCCCAATGCAAGCCAGGCCGCCCTGCTCATCGTGGAAGGAAGAATCACAAAACAAAGGGCGCATGACAGTGCCGAAAGATAAGCCACGGCCCTTTCCGGAAGACTGCCAGACTTGATTTTCTGTATTGAATAAGCTCCGAGGATTGCAAAAAGGACGGCCAGCAAGCCTCCATAAGGTCCCGGATTCCGGAATGTTCCTGTCATTGCATAACCGGCGTGCCCGGATGCCTGCAGCCCGAATAGCTGAAGAAATCCGGCAACCGTTTCATAAAGCGCTATGCAATTGCATGCCAAAATCAGGACAAGGCGGATCATTGGAAATGTCAGTTAATTGAGAATCAGTTTTTTGAGAATAAATTACCTTGCTCTGTCCAGATCGTAATATACGAGGGAAAAAGTTCTGTCCGGGTTAGCGGCAACGGCATAGATCTTCCGGTCATCTGCATGGTGGCAACCTATCCTGAGATTGTTGCAGTCAGTTTCATATCTGCACATTTCTTTTCCATTCCAGTCGAATGTCGAGATGTTGTTGAATGTATCTGCATCGGAGTTTCCGACATAAACCCCGAAAATACAATCATCCGTTGCGCAAAGCGATGTAAAACCGAACGTTGTCTTGTCTTTGGGTACAATTACACCATCTTCAAAATCAAAAACCGGCTGGAGAAATCTCCTGCATCCTCCATGGCTGATGATTCCGCCGGACAATTCGAAGGTCTCAAGGATTGCACCGTACAGGGTTGCGTCTGCAAAGTGGCGCCTGTCCGGGGAGATTGCCGATAATGTGCTGAAATATACCATCTTTTCAGTTTCATCATCAACAGGGAAAAAGTTCCATTGACTTTGGAGCCCGTCTTCATTTATAATCTGGAACCTGCCCTGAATCCCATCCTCAACGCCGAGCTGGCCATCAATAAAATAACCCTCTTCTTTCAGGTCCCAAACCCGTCGCAAAGGCTTTCCAATATCCGCAAAACTCTTTTCTGACAGGTATTCCAGTTCCAGGAGACCATCTTCAAGCAGTCTGTATGAAACCATTTTTGAAGTTCTCGGGTCGTAAACGGACACAATGCCTTCTTCGCCGTCAAAAGTCATATTGCCCGCAGAAGCGATTTCTCCCGGACCGCGCCCCTTAAGGATAAAACCGCCGGCATATGCCCCAGTGCTTTTGTCATATGCCTGAAGATAGCTGCTGCCGTTGCTTGCAAGAACAAGGACATAGTTGTCCGACACTGCCATTTCAAATGGGTAGAAAAAGTCCAGTGTATCTTTCAGTATCACAGCATCCAACTGTCCCTTTTCGCGGAAAACAGGCTCTTTGTATTCCGAGATGGCGTTTCCGCAAGAGTGGCACAAAGCGGTACAAACAACACAAATGAAGATTAATACTGTCTTTTGCATACCGGACAAATACCTTTTAAACCTGTTCCGACCCCATATCCTTCATCTGTTGTAAAAACTGTTCCGCATATGCAGCTATATCTGCAAAAAAATAATAATACTTCTCAAATCACAGGAGATTTTCATTCCGGATTCGACTGCCGCCAAAGCCTCAATATTATCATTCAAATAATCATATTGTTTCTTGTCGGCAACAATATAAAGAATAGATGCTAACGTAACAACAGCTGAAACAATAATAACAGAAAATAATTTGTTGTGTGTCATATTATTTTGATTTAGTGATTAATTAATACAAGCAATCAAGTACCTGACTGATACCGTATCTTTTCAGTTTATCTCTCATGACATCAAGGACATAAAGAGTCTTGTTGTTGAAATCTATGTCAAATCTTCCGGCTTTGGATGGAATACGGATTTCTGCAAGCGGTGTACAGTCCCAGCTGAAAAACATTATCCTTGTATCAGGATGTACAAGTGTCATATCGGCAAATTCTTTTCTCCCGGAAAACGCAACGGCAAAGAAACCATCATACAGCCTCAAATCAGTAAAATTCTTCGTGAAATTGGCATTGGGACTATTGCAAATTTTTGCAATATTGTCAAGACGTTTACCATAGCAAATGGTCTTTTCAAAATCACCGGACAGGCTGTAAACATTGATATTGTTGATATTAATCGATGCTTCCACCACCTTCCCGCTTGTCTTGTCATATCCTGCAAATGATGACATTACATTGAAAAGATATCCGTCTTCCTTTATCGGAATCTCTGTCCTGTTGAGTTTTTCCATAGACGGGACAACTTGTGTATTGCCGTTTATTACAAGAGATCTTTCTTGTCCGCCACGGTCCCATTTTACGTTTCTGGTCATAGTCGTGGAATCATTGATCTGGATTGAATAGAAGGACATATTGGAGACAATGTCCTTAAAGAAGCTTATTGCATCATTGTCCGGGTCAAACGGTGTGCCTGCATTCAGACTCAGCATTTTGTCTCCTGCTTTGACAATCAGCCTTTCCCCGGATTCCGTGCCGCTGATGATTGCTCCGGAAAAGAATGGAGCGGAGGTGGCCTCTATTGGCCCGTTACCGTTCTTGATAAATTTACCGTAACTGGTAAAGTCCGGCAGGCTGGCTACGGTGACATCGTCAAATGCCATATATTCTTCATCGGACACTGAACATCCCTGCAGCAGCAATAAAGCCGCTACAGGGAATATATGCCAATTTAAGCGCATGTTGCAAGGTAACTGTATTATAATGATTATAACAAACCCATATTTCGAAAGTAATAGCTAATCATAATCCTGCAGGTTGTATCTGACAATATTTCCGGATGACTTGTCTATACCGTACAATTGATTATTACTTTCATCGAAGGTCATCTCCCTGATGTCCTCTTCAACTTGTATGCTCCTGATAAATTTCCCCTCCCAGTCAAAGATGTGAATTGAAGTCCCGCTGCCATTTGACATCATATCTTTCAGTGTCATCCCTTTATAAGCAGCAAAAATGTATTTACTGCTACAGGTCGCGGCCATATAATACTGAACAGTATCAGGTCCTATCATACAGTCAAGCATACTTTTCCAGTTGCGATACGATTTGTCCGATGCAATCGACCTGAC
>CAMBMK010000009.1 GCA_945868745.1 uncultured Bacteroidales bacterium | reverse complement strand
CCTCCCCGGCCTCGAGACGGTCCCCTTCTTCAAGGTCAAGCGACAATATCATTCCGCCTGCCTGGGCGGAGACTGTTACCTGGACTGCTTCTATCTGTCCGCAGGCGTCGAACGGGATGCTGCGTGAGCAGGAATATGCTGCAAGAAGTGCTGCAGCAAGAGCCAATGCCGATACTTTTCGTGCCATAGTCATTTTCCCAATGTATAGTTCAAATCAAATACTGCCATAATATACTGTACCTCATGCAGGTTGCGGTTGAGCCTTGCGGTGAATTCATCGTCGAGGATGCCCAGGTAGTCATTCATCTTTATTACACCCTCCCTGTACTGGCGTGATGCCGTTTCGGTGATGCTCCGGCGGAGCTCCACTATCTCATCGTCGCAGGCAAGCACTTCCGCAGCCTTTTCCACCGCCCCACGTTTCTGCTCGGCCTCCACGGATGTGTTGAGCAGGAAGGAACGGCGCATCAGCTCCACTCGCGAGGCCTCCGCATCAAGTTTCTTCCTGTCATTCCTGATGGTGCTCAGCGGGCCGAAATTCCACTGGAGCTTAACGCCTGCTATGAAATATGGATCGGATTCTCCGGAAAGCATGTTCAGGCCCGGACGGCCGTATCCTGCCTGGAGGTTGAGGTTCAGCCTCGGCTGCCAGTTCACGTCAAGCTGCCTGCGCTGCACACCGGTCTGTCTGAGCTGGGCATCGTAGAGGGCAAGCTCCGGGCGGGAGATTTCCGCGTCGGCTGACGGATACCCGACCTGCGGCTCGGCAAATGACGCCCCGGAAAGGTCTGCCCCTGTCAGAAGACCGAGCATACGCACATAAGCCCTTCTGTCGGCTTCAAGGGAAGAACGCTGCTGCCTGCATGACAAGAGGCTGACTTTCAGCTGGTCAAGGTCCGACTGGAGCGCAATCCCGCCTTCCATCAGGGCAGAGACCTCCTCAATGCTGCGCCGGAGGTTTTCCGCCAGCACATCGTTGAGCCCAAGCTGCTTGTCCAGCAGTATGATGCCCATATAGACCGACTGCACCCTGGAGCGAATGGAATAGAGATTGACGTCGAGCTGCCTGCGCCTGACATCGGCTCCGGCTACAGCGCTTTCACGCTTGACGGCACCCGCACCTCCGTCCCATACTGGCTGGGTGAGGTCGGCCGTGATCCCGTACTGGTCATGGGGAATGTCAAACTCGAATCCCGGTATGTCAAACGGCATCTCCACCACTGCGGATTGCCATGAAGCCTTTGCAGAAAGGCCGAGCTGCGGAATCCAGGACCTTGCGGCATTGCTCAGGTCATAAGCCTCCGACCTGTCGATGAGCTCATATTCCATTATCTGGGGATAATTGTCATATGCCATTTCTATGCAGGAGGAAAGATCGGGCTGGGCAAATGCCGGCAGCGCGACCAATGTAAGCATGACGGACAAAAATCTACGCATATTCTATCGCTCAAGTATTGCAAATGTAAGTCAATCAGTAATTTTCAATCTGTCTGTAATGAGAATCACCGCTTCTCTCCTGCGGTCGGCAAGGAAGCTCTCCTTCGCCTTGGGGTCAAGCTTGAAGAGATTGTCCAGCACCGGCTCGAAAAGAAGTGTCGAAGAGCATACGGTCACTATGTCGGCGAAAAGGGAAAGGAAGGAAATGTCCCTGATCTGGCCTTTTTCCACAGCCCTGCGCGTCCTCTCCCCGTGTGCCGTGAACGCAGTCCCGATGAATCTGCCGAAATCGGAGACATATGAATCGAGAAGGTCGGGCCTGTCAGCGGCGACCTCCAGGAAAAGGGCTACATGACGACGGTGACTGTTGAAGAAATCAAACATGACCTCCGTCACACGGCCTATGACATCAATGTCATACACATCTTCTTCCATAAGCGCCTTGAGTTCGGAGCGCATCTGCCCGACATACGAATCGAGGACCTTGAGGAAAATCTGGTCCTTGGTCCTGAAATAATAGTGGAGCATCGCGTGGGTGACTCCTGCCTCGGCCGCTATCAGATTGGTGGTGGCCCCTTTGAATCCCTTCAGGACGAACATCTTCTCCGCCGCCCTGAGTATATCCTGTTCCTTATTGTCCTTCGACATTTTAACCTTATTGTTTAACAAAGTTGTTAATAAATGCAAAAATATACACTTTTACCGAAAAAGAAAATTTTTTTTAACATTTCTGCAATATCGCCAGAGTATTTTTGCCTGCGGATAGGAAAACATGGAGATTCTGAGGAGGTCATCTGGAAGGAATCGCATTATATTAGGTATAAAACATTTTTTAAAAAAATTTATGAAAATTGAATCGTTTCAAAAATTAATTCATATATTTGTGCTGCAACACTAATCCAAAGTACAAAACAATGAACCGTCCAACCATAAAAGATGTCGCAAACAAAGCCGGAGTATCTGTCGGGCTTGTATCGATGGTACTTAACGCCAAACGCGATGAAAACGGAAAATTCAACTGCCCGGTAAAGGAAGAGACCGCACAGAAAGTGCTTGACGCCGTACGCGAGCTCGACTACAAGGCCAACAGGCAGGCTGCAGGACTGAGAAGGGGCAAGATGAAGACCATTGCGGTCATTGTCCCGGATATTTCCAACAAGTTTTTCGCCGACATTGCAGGACATCTTGAAGAGGCAGCCTTCAAGGAAGGATACACCGTGATCTTCTGCAGCTCCTCCGAGAGCGTGGAAAGGCTCTCGAGCCTTGTGGACAGTCTCTACAGTTCAAATGTGGACGGGATGATAATAGCTCCCTGCGCCAACAGCGAGCGGATCGTAAAGAAAACATCCGAAATGGGTATAAAGGTCGTCATTATGGACCGACTGCTCCCCGGACTCGACCATATTCCTTCAATCGCCCTCGACAACATCAGGGCAGGCGCAATGGCTGCCAGGTCGTTTTCACGGAGAGGATGCACAAAAATAGGAGTAATCTGCTATGACACAATGATTTCCAGCCTGAGGGACCGCATCGAGGGATTCAAGCAGGAAGCGGACAGGCTCGGCATAGAACACTGCGTCACATTCCTCCCCTACAACAGCGGCACGGAGGTGTTCAAAACTACCATATCGACGGTATTGGGAAGCGGGGCCGATGCACTTTTCTTCCCTTCCAACAATGCAGCCGTGAAGGGACTCGCGGTGGCCAACACACTTGGGCTTTCCATTCCGGGCGACATTGCCTATCTCGGATTTGACGACTGCGACGTGTTTGAGGTATATTCCCCGAGGATTCCCCACATCAGCCAGTCCACAAAAGAATTCGGGGAAGAATCATTCAGGATGCTCATTGACCTGATTGAAGGGCGTGAAGTCAGTTCAAAGGTACTCGAGCCGGTACTGGTGAATGATTGACAGCAAAACTTGCATAACTTGAATCATATAATAATGACGAAATGAAAGAACTTCAGGTAAACAGGACGGCAAAGGTTGCCGGCAGCTATGACGTGGTGGTCTGCGGTGGAGGTCCGGCAGGCTTCATCGCCGCGATTGCCGCTGCAAGGCAGGGAGCAAGGACGGCCATTGTCGAACAGTACGGCTTTTTCGGAGGAATGGCCACCACAAGCTATGTCACTCCGATCAGTGTTTTCACATACAACGGTAAACTCGTTATCGGAGGCATTCCGTGGGAGTTTGTTGGACGCCTCAGCGAAATCGGGGGCGCACAGGTCGAGCATCCGCTCGGCAATGTGGCATTCGACCCCGAAAAGTACAAGCTGATGTGCCAGAGAATGGTGCTCGAGGCCGGAGTGGATATGTATATGCACTCTTTCCTTACAGGATGCATCAAGGACGGCAACCGCATCACACACATACTCATGGACAACAAGAACGGCACCGAAGCAATTGAGGGAAAGGTATTTGTCGATTGTACGGGCGATGCCGACCTCGCACATTCCGCAGGAGTGCCGATGCAGGGCAGCGAAGGACGCCCGCTGCAGCCGCTCTCAAGCTATTTCCTTCTCGGAGGAGTTGACACAAGTACTCCAATGATGCAGGAGGCCATTCATCACAACAGGCAGGGCGAGAACTGCCACTGTCTCCCTGTACGGCAGAAATTGCTCGCTCTCAAGGACAGGCTCGGGATTCCGGAGTTCGGCGGGCCGTGGTTCTGCACCACCCTGCACCCGGGATGCATTGCCGTGAATATGACGCGTACGGGTGCCGATGCCACCGACAACCGTGACTTTACCGCAGCCGAATGCCGCCTGCGGGAAGATGTCTTCAAGATGGCGCGCGTGCTCAGGGAGAATGTGGACGAATTCAGGGACTGCTACGTGAGCGCTATCGCCGTGCACGGGGGCATTCGCGAGACAAGGCGCATCAGAGGCGTACACACCATCTCCGCAGAGGAATACCTCGGTGCATTCGAATATCCCGACAGCATCTCGCGCGGAGCCCATCCGATTGATATCCACAGGGCGGGAGGAGCCGAGCAGAACGTCACCTTCCTCAAGGAACCGGCTTATGTGCCGTACCGATCCCTCATTGCACCGGAGTTCCCCAACCTGCTTGTTGCGGGAAGGTGCCTGAGCGCGGACAAGATAGCATTCGCTTCGCTCAGGGTACAGGCCAGCTGCATGGGGACGGGGCAGGCAGCAGGCGTTGCGGCCGCCCAGTGCGCAGCCGCAGGCACAACGGTACAGGACGCGGATACCGGCAAACTCCGCGACACTCTCAGGAAATCAGGAGCCGTGATTTAGTATGGGAACACTTGACTACATAGTAATATTATTCTATTTCCTCGGCCTCATCACCGTGAGCCTCATCATGTCGCGGAAGATCAAGAGCTCCGAGGATATGTTCATAGCCGGACGCAACTCATCCTGGTGGCTCTCCGGCATATCTTCCTATATGACCATCTTCTCCGCAAGCACATTCGTGGTGTGGGGAGGAGTCGCCTACAAGTCCGGACTGGTGGCGGCAGTCGTCGCCATCTGTCTCGGAATAGCCTCATTCATCGTCGGAAAATGGATTTCCGGGCGCTGGAGAAAGCTCCGCATCAAATCTCCGGGCGAGTTCCTTACCATCAGGTTCGGCCACAGTTCGGTAAGCTTCTACACCATTTCAGGCATTATCGCCAGGGCAGTCCATACTGCCGTTGCCCTCTATGCTGTCGCAGTGGTGATGTGTGCGCTGATCAAAGTACCTGACACAAGCATACTTGCAAGTACCGGGATGGCCGGGGACTCCCCTGCCGGATACCTCAGCATATGGTGGGCCCTGCTTATTCTCGGTACGATTGCGCTTGTCTATACAATAGCCGGAGGATTCCTTGCCGTACTGATGACCGATGTCATACAGTTCGGGGTCCTGTTCGCCGTGGTAGTCTTCATGATACCGCTTTCATTTAATGCTGTCGGCGGATTGAATCGTTTCATTGAAGGCGCAACACAGATTCCCGGCTTCCTTTCGGGCACCTCACCGACCTACACCTGGCTATGGCTTGCGCTGTGGGTTGTGCTGAATGTGTCGATGATCGGAGGCGACTGGCCGTTTGTCCAGAGATACATAAGCGTGCCGACCGTAAAGGATGCCAGGAAGAGCACCTATCTTATCGGTGCACTGTATCTTGTCACGCCTCTTGTCTGGTACCTCCCTACTATGATATACCGCGTGATGGAGCCGGGGCTCGGGATGGAGCTTGATGCTGCCGCCCTGACCTACAACGGAGAACACGCCTATGTCAATATGAGCAAGCTCGTGCTGATGGGCGGTATGGTGGGAATGATGCTCGCAGCCATGCTATCGGCTACGCTCAGCAATGTCTCCGGCATACTCAACGTGTATGCAAATGTCTATACATATGAGATCTGGGGACACAAAGAAAAGAACCGCGGCGCGGACGAACGCAGGCGCATCAAGGTGGGAAGGATGTTCACACTGGTGTTCGGACTTGTCATAATAGGCCTGTCTATGCTGGTTCCGTTTGCCGGAGGCGCGGAGAAAGTGGTGGTGACCCTGCTTACAATGGTCATGTGCCCTCTCTACATCCCGTCCATCTGGGGGCTGTTCTCCAAGCGTCTCGGAGGCAACCAGCTGATATGGGCTATGGTAGCGACATGGGTGATCGGTATCACCGCCAAGCTCACAGTGCCGGCATCAGTCCTCAGCCCAAGCCTGATTGAATCCATTTCGGGCTGTGTCCTTCCTATAGTGATTCTTGCAGGAATGGAGATCTGGTCAGCCTGCAGGGGCATCAGGCGCGAGGGATATGATGCGATTGAGGAATATACCGACCCGCAGGCGGAAGTCGAGCCGGGACCGGAGGAAAAGAAGGCGGTCAAGCAGTATTCCCATATGGCTGTGGACTGCTTCTGCATCACTCTCGGCGCAGTGGCCCTGCTGCTTTTGGGACTTCTTGTCTCCGGTGACCCGAAGACAGTTGCAGTCAAGGGCATAGTGCTCGGTTTCTGCGGAGGCATTGCTGCACTTATTGCTGTTTATGCAGCATACAGGATAATTGACAGAAAAAACAATAACTCATAACTACAAGCAATGAAGAAAAGTCATTTAATCTTGGCCGGGATGGCTGCAATTGCGCTATCCACAGCCTGTCAGGAGAAGTCTGATCCAGTGATGACTCTCTCGACAAAAGAGCTTGAGGTCTCGGCAGACGGCGGGACAGCCACTGTTGACCTGACTACCAACGTTTACTACAGGGTAAACAACGACTGCACCGACGGTGCGGACTCTTATTGGGCTGTAATCAGCGGCACTGAGAAAAACGGTGACGTCACTACTTTTACGCTGACCGTAGAGCCGAACCCGGTAGCTGAAGTACGTTCCGGCCGTATACGTTTCATCGGTGACGGCGTGACTCCGCTCGCCCTGACCATAAAACAGAAGGCCCTTGTTCCTGTCGGTGTGTCCGAGAGCGGGATTTCGGTGGGATTTACCGATACCGAAGCATCTTTCACCGTCCTGGGAGACAAGCCTTGGACAGCTTCGTGCGACAATCCGGAGTTTACCCTCAGCGCTACGCAGGGAACCGGCGAGACAAAGGTCACCGTCACCTTCCCTCAGAATGAGTCCTACGACCCACGGACAGCCACTGTCACTGTGACAATCAACGGAAAGGACTACACTGTAACGATTACTCAAGACGGTGCTCCAAGACCTGAATACACCGACCTCAGCGCAGACGGTACAGCCAACTGCTATATCATCAGCAAAGTCGGATATTACAAGTTCAACGCCACAGTGAGGGGCAACGGTACAGTACCTGCATCGCAGTCAATTTCAGCTACAATTGCACCGGCATCCGCAAAGGTTCTCTGGTCTTCGTTCAACACCGATGTGGCTCCTGCAGACGATAATGCAATCATTACGGACGTAGAGCTAGTTGACGGCTTTGTCCAGTTCACAACGGCATCCCTGACAGAGCTTGTAGAAGGCAATGCAGTCGTGGCAGCATATGACGAAAGCGGCAACATCATCTGGAGCTGGCACATTTGGGTGACCGTTCCGGGAGCTGATGTTGTCTATGGAGGCTCTACCTGGATGGACCGCAACGTGGGTGCGCTTGCGCCTAACTCATACCTGACGGTTGATCCGCTCGCCTGCGGACTCTATTTCCAGTGGGGACGAAAGGATCCTATGCGCGGTTCATTCTCCTACGAGGCCCAACCTGAGAGCAATGACATGGCAACCACCGGCACCTGGCCTGCTCCGCAGCTTACCGTGGAAGAGAACGGAAACCTTGACTTTGCAATAAAGAATCCTCAGGTTGTCCTTTATGCTGAAAGTTCATCATACAACAATAAGGACTGGTTCTGGGGAGTCCAGTACGATGACCTCTGGGGCGGCGCTGTGGAAACGGATGCCAAGAATCCTGTAAATGCAAAGTCAATCAAGACAATGTTTGACCCTTGCCCTGCAGGATACTGCGTCCCTACAGCCCTCCAGCTCAAGAACGTTGCCTTTGCAAAGAGTGCAATCGACAAGGATCATTACGGAATAGGAAGCACAGACTTCTGGCTTACATATGCGGGAGGCCTGCTTTATGATCAGGGTGTTATCGGAAACATCGGTACATACTGCTTCTACGCATCCTCAAGCACCAGCGGAGTAAATGCGCTCTGCATCAGGTCGCATACCACCGCAGTCAACTTCGGAGGCGCCGCTTCGGGGCGTACCGCCGGATATTCTGTACGCTGTGTTAAAGAATAAAGAAAGGACTTATGAAACGAATGATATTCAGCGCATTGTGCGCACTTTTGATGAACGTCGCCCTCTTTGCTCAGGACGTCGTCAAGGGAGTTGTCAAAGACGCCTCCGGCCCTGTTTCCGGAGTTATGGTCCTTGACAAGGACAACGGAAAGTGGGCAACCACTGACCTGGACGGCAATTTCACCGTCGAAAAGGCAGCAAAGGGCCACACACTCGAATTCTCATGTCTGGGCTACACCACCGTGACGGTGGTGTGGAACGGCCAGACTCCGCTCAACATCCTCATCAGCGAAGACTACGAGCAGCTTGAGGAGACCGTAGTCATCGGTTACGGTTCCGTAAAGAAAAAGGATCTCACCGGTTCCGTGGGCGTTGTCAATGACGAGCTCATATCGCAGCAGAGCACCTCGCAGCTGTCCCAGTCGCTCCAGGGCCTCATCCCGGGACTCCAGGTGTCAAGAAGCAGCAGCATGCCCGGGGCAAGCGCAACCGTCACCGTCAGGGGTGTGACCACCATGGGCGATTCAAGCCCGCTCATTCTTGTGGACGGAATGGTCGTAAGCAGCCTTGACCAGGTGGCCACTGAGGACGTAAGGCAGATCACCGTGCTCAAGGATGCTGCCTCGGCCTCCATCTACGGAGCACGTGCAGCAGCCGGAGTCATCCTCATCACCACCAAGGAGGCAAGCGACGGCCAGCTCACAGTGGGCTACAACGGCGAATTTTCGCTCTACACCCCTACCGAGCTCCCTTCATTCCTCACCGGAGTGACCGACTATATGACAATGTACAACGAGTGGGCATGGAACGATGCCGGCAACCCGGAAGGCGGCGAGTATGCTTCATTCAGCAAGGATTACATCGAGAACTACCTTGAGAACAACAAGTACGACCCGATCACCTATCCTGACTACGACTGGAAAAACGAGATTCTCAACAAGGTCGCACCGCGCCACAAGCACAATGTGACAATGACCTACGGCAACAAAGTCGTGAAGACCCGCATTTCCGCAAGCTATGAGAATGCAGACGCCCTTTACGAGGGCTCAAGCCACGAGCGCATTTCCCTCCGTGCACGCAACAGCATCAAATTCAACAGTTTCCTCACCGGTGCCCTCGACTTTTCCTTCCGCCATGCGGTAAAGGATGACCCTGAATCCGGAAGCCCTCTCAGGGCAGCCTACATGTACCCTTCAATCTATCTCGGAACATACCCTGACGGACGTATGGGTCCCGGCAAGGAAGGCAGCCTGAGCAATACTCTCGCAGCACTTCGCGAAGGCGGTGAGAAAAAGACCACCAGCGACTACATCACCGGAAAGATTTCCCTCAGCGTCAAGCCTATAGACGGTCTTGACATCACTGCTGCAGTGACTCCGACCTTCAGCTTCACCGGAATCAAGGAGATGAAGAAGGCAGTGCCTATCTATGATGCCTACGACACGGATGTCATGCTCGGATACCTCTCCGGCTACAACACCAATTCCCTCAGCGAGGAAAGGCGCAATTCCAGGGCGCTTGAGACCCAGGTTACAGCCACCTACGACAAGACCTTCGGACGCAGACACAATTTCAATGCGATGGTCGGCTACGAGGACTACCAGTACACCTACGAGTCCGTCAACGCCGCCTCCGACAAGATGGATATAGCCACCTTCCCATACCTGGACCTTGCCAACACCAACGCCCTTACCGTGGGAGGCAGCTCATACCAGAATGCCTACAGGTCATTCTTCGGACGTCTGATGTACAATTATGACAGCAGGTACTATATCCAGGCCAACCTCCGCGCCGACGCATCCTCGCGTTTCCACAAGGACCACCGCTGGGGATACTTCCCTTCAGTTTCGCTCGGCTGGGTAATCTCGAATGAGCAGTTCATGTCCAACGTCCAGCCTGTCAGCTACCTGAAGCTGCGCGCATCGCTGGGCTCACTCGGAAACGAGCGCATCGGCAACTATCCTTACCAGACCTACATCTCTTTCAACAAGGCGATCATGTATGATGCCACAGGCACCAAGCCTACATCTGTCATAACCGGTGCACAGGCGGGTTATGCCTACGAGGACATCCACTGGGAGAAGACCTGGAGCTGGGACCTCGGCCTTGACGCCTCATTCTTTGACAACAGGCTCGACCTTACTGCCGACTACTATTTCAAGGAGACCACCGACATGCTCCTTTCCGTTGCGATTCCGGGATTTACCGGATATGCCGCACCTGAGCGCAATGCGGGCGATATGCACACGAGGGGCTGGGAGGTAAAGATAGGCTGGCACGACAAGATCGGTGACTTCACCTATGCGGTCAGCGCCAACATTTCCGACTACAAGTCCATTATGGGCAACCTCAACGGCAAGCAGGTATTCAACCCGGACGGGACCATCATCACAGAAGGTGAGGAATACAACTCATGGTACGGATACAAGTCCGACGGTCTCTTCCAGAGCGCGGATGAGGTCGCAAACAGCCCGCTCCTGGTTGCTTCAACGATGCCGGGAGACGTGAAATATGTGGACGTGAGCGGTCCTGACGGTACTCCTGACGGCATAATCAACGAGACCTATGACCGCGTGATCCTCGGAAGCTCGCTGCCTCACTATCTTTACGGAGGAAGCATCAGCCTCGGATGGAAGGGAATTTCATTCTCAATGCTCTTCAACGGCGTGGGCAAACAGTATTCACGCCTTACCGAAAGCATGATCCGCCCGTTCCAGGGCCAGTGGCTTCCTGCTCCTTCCGCTCTTATGAACAGCGACGGCAGCCGCAACTACTGGAGTGTTTACAACACCGATGAGCAGAATGCAAAGGTTGACTACCCGAGGCTCAGCCACCAGGGCGGAGAGTACAACAACTACAAGATGTCCGACTACTGGATCGTGAACAGCTCATACCTCCGCATCAAGAACATCAACCTCGGATACACTTTCCCTAAGTCATTGATTTCAAAGGCAAAGCTCAGCGGACTGAGAGTCTATGTCAACATCGACGACCCATTCTGCTTCGACAACTACCTCAAGGGATGGGATCCGGAAGCCGGAGTCTCGACCTACATTGCAAGAACATACACCATCGGACTGGACATCAAATTCTAAGATGATATGAAAAAGTCAATATATTCAACAATAGCCGGAGCCGGACTTCTGGTGATGACGGCCTCCTGCGCCAACCTTGACCTGAATCCGCTCTCCTCGGCCTCGAGCGAGAACTGGTATTCCACCCCGGATGAAGTGCGCATTTCCCTCAATGACTTCTACAGAAGCACCTTCTTTATGATTGAGCAGGGATGGACTCTGGACAGGAACACTGACGACTGGTCACAGCGCACCAACATCTACACCATCGCCGCCGGTTCGCTTGATGCTTCCTCCACAAGCAACCCTAACATCAAGACTACCTGGACATACACCTACAGGAACATCAGCCGCGCCAACCGCATTCTCGCATCGCTTGACGCGCTGGACGGCAAGTATTCCCAAGACGTGCTGGACAACCTCCGCGCCGAGGCAAGGTTTTTCAGGGCATATGCATACTCAAGACTCATAACCCTTTGGGGCGATGTGCCTTTCTTCCTGACTTCCATCACTCCGGAGGAGGCTTTTGAAATGGGACGCACGGACAAGGCAGAAATTCTCAAGCAGATCTATGAGGACTACGACTATGCCGCTGCGACCCTTCCTGTGGAGAACAACGCCAGCGGGCTCACCCGCGTGGACAGGGGCTGTGCACTTGCATTCAAGGCACGAATCGCCCTCTACCAGAAGGACTATGCCACCAGCGCCCAGGCTGCGAAAGCATGTATGGACCTCGGCCATTATGCCCTCTACGAAGGCTACGGCGAGCTTTTCCGCGACCAGACCAAGAACTGCGAAATCATCATGTCCATCCCTCACTCCAACGAGCTGGAACTTGACGAGGACGGCAACCCTACCACACAGAACATTGGATCATTCATTGCCCGTTCAGCCGGAGGTACCCACAATGCACAGCCTTCCTGGGAACTTCTCGCGACCTATGAGATGACAAACGGAAAGACCATCGACGATCCGGAGAGCGGTTTTGACCCCCACGACCCGTTTGCAGGCAGGGATCCGCGCTGCTGCGAGACTTTCGCCGCACCGGGCACCAAGATCTACAACATCGACTGGAATCCGGCTCCGGATGTCACCAAGACCTGGGACTACAGCACCAGCGCATACATCACCAACAAGGACTCCAAAGGCGGTTCCGACGCGGCAAATGCCGCCTACAACGGTTGCTGCCTCCGCAAGGGCGCGCGCGACGAGTGGCGTACCGAAAAGCGCAATGACAACCCTGTCATCCTTATGCGCTATGCAGACGTGCTCCTGATGTATGCCGAGGCAAAGATCGAGTCCGGCGACATCGATGAACTCACGCTGAACTGTATCAATGACGTAAGGGCACGCGCCTACGGCGTGAAAAGGGAAGATACATCCATCTACCCTGCAATCACCACCACTGACCAGGCCGAACTCAGGAAAGTACTCCGCAGGGAACGCCGCGTGGAGTTTGCGTGGGAAAACCTGCGCTATTATGACCTTCTCCGGTGGCATCAGTTCGAAAATGCATTCGGGCACAACATGTTCGGATTTACACGTACTGCTGCGACAGCCAAGGAATTCTTGGAAAACGGAGGATGGTTCTGGCCAAGCACTCCGAAATTCGACGAAGACGGATTCCCTTGCTTTGAGGATATGGTTGACGGCACATACATCGTACAGCATGGTGTGCGCCACTTCGATGAAAAGGTGTACCTGTGGCCTATCCCGAGCGATGACGTGCTCATAATGGACGGCAAGCTCGAGCAGAATCCGGGTTATTAGCATTCTCTTTAATCAGGATATAATATGAGCGTTGACGAAATAATGCTGCGCAGCAGGTTCATGCCGCTTGAGCGCATACTGTCCTACGATATTTTCAACAACGGATTCAACGGTTGGATGACGCTTATGCCGAATTTCACCGAATATCCCGATTTCGACGTCCCGAAGACCCTGGTCAACAAAGACCAGTGGCCTCCGGTGATGTTGAGCTCGGCAACCTACAGGTACCCCGGCACGCACGGGGCCATGTCCGGCACATATTCGCTGAAACTCTCCACCCGGCCCGTAGCAGCTCCATACTGTGAAAAGCCGGCAGAGGGCTCGCTTGGACACGCCATAAAACGAATGTCCTTTTCAAGACCGGGAAGCCGGTTCCTCCAGATAGAATGCTGGTTCTCTTATACGGCAGAACAGGACATAGTGGACGGAGGAGACCGTCCTCAACCCGGGCTGCACGAGAATTCCATCCGTGAGTTCGGCATGGGATTCGACACCCAGGAAGGCGGAAGACGATATTTTACGGGCATCAGATACCTCAACTCCGTGGACGGAAAAATGACGCAGAAGTGGCAGTATGTCCACTCCAAAGACGGCATCACAGACAAAGAGTGGGCCTTTGGCCTGGAGGGTGACTGGTGCAAAAAGGGAATTGACCCGTGGTGGTTCGGACGCCGCTATCCAAACGGTGACCACGACGGATTCAGAGACCTTCCGGACGGCGGCCAGAAACTGATTTACAATGAGACCGACTGCAAGCTCAACTGGCAGTACATGAGGCTCAAGCTTGACACCAGGGACCACGAATACGTCGAGTTCCAGTGCCAGGACAGGGTCTGGGATATGCGCGGCATCAAGATCGATGTTGTGGACGGATACCACCGTATTGACAATCTCATCAACCCTGTATTCTGGGTCGGAGCAGACACCAACCGGAGGGTATTCTTCTATGTTGACTCTGTAGTAGTATCGCAGGAATAGTATTTTTGACCATAAAAATCCAGATTTATGAAAATGTTCAACGATTCCCATCTCGAAGTGAAGAAATTCTTTTCGGGAAGTTTCTGCACCCATCCCTACGAAGCCGGATGGGCCGATGAGGCTATATTCTTCATAATGGTCGAAAAACTGGAAGGCGATCCGACTATGACGGCGCAGGTGCAGCTGTCCCAGGACGGTGTGCACTGGGCCGATGACGGAAGCACACCTTCTGTCATCAGGGGGCTCGGCCAGCACATAGTGAAGGTCCAGCCCAATTTCGGCAACTATATCCGCCTTGCCGTAAACATTGAGGGCGGGGAAATGTTCTTAAATCTACATATCGCATGCAAAGGATAACTTGTCTGATAATCATTGCAGGCCTTCTTGCGTCAGGATGCACGGCCTGCTCAAGCGAAAAGGAAGAGACTCCTGCAATCAAGCCCACTCCGACACCTGATCCTGATCCGGAGCCGGATGACCCCGACAAGCCCCAGGCTGAGGCAATCGAGGCAGGCAAGACCATTCCTGCCTGGCAGAAGGGACAGATGGACATCCATTTCATCAACACGACCATGGGAGAGTCCATTTTCGTCATCTTCCCAGACGGGACACAGATGCTCATCGATGCGGCAAGCTCGCTTGTTGCGACCAACAGCAGCAACAACACCACCAACACCGGCATCCGCAGCCGCTGGGACCCTACCAAGACCGGGACACGCGGCTCCGAAATCATCTCCGACTACCTCCGGAAATGTATGGCGTGGACGGGCAACAGCACTATTGACTATGCCCTGCTCACACATTTCCACAGCGACCATTTCGGCGGTTACTCCTACTCCCTTCCGGTTTCGGAGAAATCTCCGACCTACCGGCTGAACGGATTCAGTGAGATTTTCGACAATTTCAAGATAGGAAAGCTCATTGACAGGGGCTATCCCGACTACGATTATCCGTTTGACATGGCCACTATGGCGGACAACGCTGCGGCCTGCACAAACTACATCAATGCAGTCAAATACCATGTTGCCCAGGGCGATTTCACGGCTGAAATATTCAAGCCTGGCGTAAGCACCCAGATTGTAGAGAATTATGAGGCTGACAAGTACCCTGGCGTAAAGGTGCAGAACATTGCCGTAAACGGGGAAATCTGGACCGGCAACGGGAGTGCCACGAAAAAGACCTTCCCTACAAAGGAGCAGGTTTCATTCAGCGATTCAAAAAACATCACTTCTGCGGACAACTGCCCTCCTGAGAATATCAACAGCTGTGTGATGAAAATCAGCTACGGGGCATTTGACTTCTTTGCCGGGGCTGACCTCCAGTACAACGGAAGGTCATCCCACGCCTGGAAGGATGCGGAACTGCCCTGCGCACAGGCTGCAGGACAGGTAGAGCTGATGAAGGCCGACCACCACGGGACTACCAACACCAACCAGACCGATGCCCTTAAGGCTCTTGACCCGCAGACCATTGTTGTCTGCTCATGGGTTGACAGCCATCCGAGGACAGCGGTGCTCAACAATATGGAGACCGTGCTTCCTTCTGCCGACATCTATATCACCAATTTCTGGAGGGGCGAGCGCCCTGAAGGGGTTGACGACAAGGTGACCGATGCAGAGGCGGCACGCGTGAAGGGATATGACGGCCACGTGGTCGTGAGGGTTGCCGAAGGCGGCGGAAGCTATGTCGTGGCAACCATCACCGACTCGGACGGCAAGATGACCGTCAAGACCGTCTCCGACAAATACAAATGCCGTTGATCCGGGCAATTGATTAAATTTGTTGCAATTATGGGAAAGAGACTCTTTTTGGCCGCCATTTCGTTCCTGGCATTGTCACCGCTTTACGCCCAGCTGTATGTTGAGCCTGAAAGCGATGTGGATTGCTCGGTGTTCATGGAGAAGCAGGGCCGCGGAAGGGCACAGCAGGGACTTGAAATCTGGGATGATTTCATTTTTTCGTGCGAGGACGGAGGACATGTCAATGTCTATGACTTCAGGAGTGCCTCTCCCCTGCCCGTTGCCGGATTCGACCTTGCATCGTCACGGCCCGACAACCACGTCAACAATGTCTGTTTCGGCACGGAGACTGCAGAAGGAGGCTCTTTTCCGTTGCTTTACATCACCAACGGGAAGGTAGGCAGCGATATCGAATGGACCTGCTTTGTCGAGAGCATCACCCGGAAGGGCAGGCGTTTCTCCTCCAGGATTGTCCAGGCCATTGTCCTTGACGGGGCAGGATGGGAAGACAGGGGTTTCGTCGGGATTTTCGGGGCCCCGAGCTGGCTTGTTGACCGTGAGCGCGGACAGCTGTGGGTGTTTTCCGCCCGCAAAAGGACAGTAAAGGCCGTGACGGCCCACAGCTGGGAGAACCAGTATGTGGCTACAAGATTCAGGCTTCCGTGCCTCTCGGAAGGCGCTGAAGTGCATCTCGGTGCAGCTGACATCCTCGACCAGGCCGTGTTTCCGTTCGAGAGCTGGTTTACCCAGGCCGGATGCATGCACGACGGCAGGATCTACTTCTGCTTCGGCATCGGCCGCCACGACCCGGACCGTCCGTCAAGAATCAGGATTTTCGACACTGACACGCGCACCATTGCCGCCCGCTACGAGATGCAGGAAATGATCCTGCAGGAGCCGGAGGACATTGTGGTAAGGGACGGATGGATGTATGTCAATGCCAACACCAATGCCGCCAAAGGCGGGGAGACTCCCTGCATCTACAGGGTGTCCCTTCCCAAGTCAAGGCCGTTGCCGCAGAGTCCCGATGAAGAACTTGCACGTGACCCGGAAAGGGCCGGAGGGGTGTATTATGTGACGGACCTGTCCTCACCGGCATCGGCCGCACCGGAGGGCTATGTGCCTTTCTATATCAACGGGTATTTCCGCCACGGGGCAAGGCACATTGACGACAAAAAGACCTATCCTTTTGTCTATGAAGTCCTTGAAAGCTCCCCGGACAATCTCACGGACTTCGGAAAGGCAATACTTGCAAGGCTGGAGCCGTTCAAAAAGAACATTGAATACTGCGAGGGCGACCTTACAGGCATCGGCTACCGCCAGGGTGCGGCAATCGGCCGCAGAATGGTGGAGAATTACCCGGAAGTGTTCTCCAAAGGCGCCTTCGTCAAGATGAACGCCACAAATGTACTGAGGGTGTCGGCTACGATGCAGTCGCTCTATGCGGGCATTGTTTCGCTGCGCCCGGACATCGGATGGGACGAGATTTCCAATTCGCGCTCCTTCCTCCCTACCCTGAACCCTTATGGCGGGGAATGTCCTGACGTGCCTCAAATCGACAGGTACATCATCAGCGGCAAGGACGCATCATGGCGCAGGACATATGATGCATATATGAAGGACAACATCGACACGGATGCATTCCTTTCAAGGCTGTTCAAGGATATTGAAAGCGTGAAGGCATCGTATGACGGCGTGGAGGTGGAATGGAGATTCTGGCTGATGGCGTCGCTGATGCAGTGCCTTGACCGCCAGGTGCCCCTCTGGGACATATTCACGGAGGAGGAAATCCGGGCCTGGACGGTAGCCGAAAATTACAGATATTTCGCGCAGAAGGGCCCTGAGCCGAAGAATCACGGCAGAAGCTGGGCACGGGGCTCAAGGACCCTGCGGCATCTTCTCGAGGAATCACGCGCGGACATCGAAGCCGGCAGGCACGGAGTTGATCTCAATTTCGGACATGACGGGGTACTGATGTCGCTTATGACCAACCTCGGAGCCGGGACATGGGCCGAAGAGGCATCCGACCCGGAATCGGCCTTTGAAAAATGGCAATACTGGGATATCCCCATGGGGACAAATCTCCAGATGGTGTTCTACAGGAACGCTGCTCAACCTGAAACCGTACTTGTAAAACTTATGCTCAATGAAAAGGACCTGGCCCTTCCTCTGGAACCGGTCGAGGGCGCTTATTATGACTGGAAGAAAGTCTATCAACATTATATCGGGCACTGCGACAGAGCTGAGCAGCTGCTCGAAGAGACAGAAACACTGGATTATGAACAATTTTGAATATGACAGGGGGATGGTAACCCCCGGCATCCTCCATTTCGGAGTCGGCAATTTCCACAGGGCTCATCTTGAGTTCTTCATAAACAGCCTTCTGGGGCAGGGAGAGACATCCTGGGGCGTATTCGGGGCAATGGTCATGCCGACTGACGGCCCGCTTTACAAAGCCCTCAAGGCAGACGGCGGAGTGTACAGGCTTACCGTATGCAGTGCCGACGGCAGGAAGAAGGAATACAGCATCGGCTCGCTTGTCGGGCTCGAATGGGGTGAAGAGAACCCGGAGGCCATCATTTCAGAGGTAGCTTCACCCGATATCAAAATCATTACCCTTACCATCACAGAGGGCGGATACAAGAGCGGTTCGGCCGGAAAAGGGTCGGTTTTCTGGTATGTTGCGGAGGGCCTCAAGCGCAGGATGGAGGCAGGGCTGCCTGTCACGATCCTTTCCTGCGACAACCTCCAGCACAACGGCGACACCGCACGCAGGGCATTTATGTCCTACTTTGAAAGGGAATGTCCGGAACTTGCATTATGGGCCGAAAAAAATGTCACCTTCCCTAATTCGATGGTGGACAGGATCACTCCGGCCACAAAGTCGGGAAAGATCACCGATGTGATGTGCGAAGACTTCATACAATGGGTTGTGGAGGATGATTTCATTGCCGGAAGGCCGCCGCTCGAAAAGGTCGGGGTGCAGTTTACTTCTGATGTGACCCCGTATGAGAACATGAAGCTGAGCCTTCTCAATGCGTCACACACGCTTTTGAGCTATCCGTCATATCTCGAAGGATTCAGGAAGGTGGACAATGTGCTCGCCGATGAAAGGTACCGCAGCCTCATAGCACTGTTCATGGACAGGGACGTGACTCCTTATGTTGAGGCTGCACAGGGCATTGACCTTGAAGAATACAAGGCAACCCTGCTCAGGAGGTTCTCCAATGCTGCAATCAGCGACCAGGTGTCACGCCTTTGCGGGGACGGCATCGCCAAATTTGCCGTCTATGTGGTCCCTACCCTGTCGAAGATGCTCCGGGACGGCCGCGACACCACCATCGAGGCATTCCTTCTCGCAAGCTATTGCAAGTATCTCTGCACGTCAAAGACGGAAAGCGGAGAGGCAATCGATATCTTCGAGCCGCACATCACGGAAGAAGACAGGAAAACCGTCGCCTGCGCCGATCCCGACAAGTTCCTATCGCTATCTCCATTTGCAGGGCTCGCTCTGGGCGGCAACACCGCATTTATGGACAATTATCACAAGTTTGCAAAGCTCAGCACAGCCGAAGGGCTGAAAGAAGTTCTCAAGTAATTCTTGAAGATAAATAAAAAATTGAGCATAATATGAATATAAAGAATATTCTGGCCGCAGCCATGGTCCTGGCGGCATTCAGCATTCCACTGTCCGCACAGAAATATGTCGAGGCCTCTGACCTCAATCTCATAGGCAAGCCGTTTCCCGATACTCCAAACCCTTATCACAGGGTGGATACAGCTGTCTATAAGGGCTTCAATACCACAGAGAACCGTCAGGTGAGATGCTCTGCAGGAATGGCAGTGCGTTTCAGGACGGATTCGCGCAGCATAAGCGTGGCAGCAGACTGGGGCTATATCTACGGCGGTCTCGGGACAATGCCGGTAGCCGTCAAAGGCTTCGACCTCTACATCCTCAATTCCGAAGGAAAGTGGCAATATGCCGCAAGCGGTGCAGGTGCCGTGCCTGAGGGCAGGAAAGGTCCCGGCGAGCTGAAGCTCATCGGCAATATGGACGGCTCAATGCATGAATGCCTGCTTTACCTTCCGATGTATTCCGAGCTGCGCTCCTGCAGGATCGGTGTGGATGAGGACGCCGTGATTGAAGCGTCGGAATCGGGTTTCCGCCACAGGATTGCAGTTTACGGTTCATCATTCACGCAGGGAGTGGGCGTGAGCCGTTCCGGCATGAGCTGGCCGATGCAGCTGATGAGGGCAACAGGGATGCAGGTTGTCTCACTCGCCACAAGCGGCAGGTGCCTTATGCAGCCATATATGACTGATGTTCTGGAGGATGTGCAGGCAGATGCATTCATATTCGATACATTCTCCAATCCGGATTCGACCATGATACGGGAGCGCCTGATGCCGTTCCTGGACAGGATGGTGGCGGCTCATCCTGGAGTTCCGCTCATTTTCCAGAGGACCATCTATCGCGAAAGGCGCAATTTCGAGACTGCCCTCGATGCCAGGGAAAGGGCCAAGGCAAATGCCGTGGAGGAGATGTTCATGGACATTCTCGGTAAAGAAAAATACAGGGACGTCTATCTGATTACCCCGAATGCCTCCGACAATCACGAAACATCGGTGGACGGCACACATCCGGGCAGTTACGGTTACACAATCTGGACAGATTCGATAATTGATGACATCCTTGTAATATTTGACAAATACGGAATAAAATGAGACAGGCAACATTGATTTCGCCACGGCACATAGAGTTCAGCGAAGTTCCCGCTCCCGAGGCGGCCAATCTCGGGGAACATCAGGTTTTGCTCAGAATCAAGCGCATAGGCATATGCGGAAGCGAAATCCACTCTTACCACGGTAAGCACCCGGCAACTTTTTACCCGGTGGTACAGGGGCATGAATATTCTGCAGAAGTTGTGGCCATCGGCAGTGCAGTGACCGTCTGCAGCAAGGGAGACATGGTGACCGCAAGGCCACAACTCGTATGCAGGGAATGCAATCCATGCCGCAGGGGACAGTACAATGTATGCGAGCATCTGAAAGTGGAGGCATTTCAGGCTGACGGTGCTGCGAGAGATTATTTTGTAGTCGATGATGACAGGGTTGTCGTGCTTCCGGAGGGGATGTCCCCCGACTGGGGCGCAATGATTGAACCTGCGTCCGTCGGAGCACACGCAAGCGCCCGTGCCGGAGATTTGAAGGGTAAGAATGTCGTAGTGTCGGGCAGCGGCACAATTGGAATTCTTGTGGCACAGTTCGTCAAGGCACGCGGGGCACGGAGGGTTCTGATTACCGATGTCAGCGATTTTAGACTTTCAGTAGCCCGCAAATGCGGCATTACGGATACTCTCAATGTGATGCAAACACCGCTCGAAGAGGGTGCGAAAGCACTTTTCGGAGAAGAAGGGTTTCAGGTAGGATTTGAAGTGGCAGGTGTTGAATCGAGCATCCGATCCCTGATGGCCGGAATTGAGAAAGGAGGCAGTATTGTGGTTGTAGCGGTTTTTGAGAAGGATCCGGCACTGAGTATGTTCCACCTTGGAGAACACGAGCTGACACTGATTGGGACAATGATGTACCGCCACGAGGACTATCTCACTGCTGTTCAGATGGTTTCGGACGGAAAAATAATGCTTGACCCTCTGATTTCAAGGCATTTTCCATTTGATCAATACGATGATGCCTACAAGTATATAGACGAAAACAGAGGCACGGCAATGAAGGTCATCATTGACCTTTAATTGAGGTCTTGGGTTTCGGAAATACGTTACTTGAGTGTATGATGAAATGATAAGGGGAATCATTATGAAGAAAATGATGAAGATTGCGTCATTCGGAGAAATTGTCTGGGATATGCTTCCTGAAGGAAAGCAACTCGGCGGTGCACCGGTAAATTTTGCTTTTTATGCTGCCCAGTTCGGAGCAGAGGCCTGTCCGATTACGGCCCTCGGCAACGACAGTCTCGGGAAAGAGGCATACGGTAAGCTGCGTGAGACCGGCCTGAATATAGATCTTGTGCAGGGGAATATGATGCCTACGGGTAAGGTTCTGGTGAGCCTTGACAATGCAGGTGTTCCAAGTTATAATATTGTGGAAAATGTAGCTTGGGACGGCATAGAATGCACCCAAAAGGCTCGCTCTTTTGCCGCCAGAGCCGATGCAATATGCTGGGGCTCTCTTGCCCAGAGAAGCACACGCTCCCGTGAAAGCCTGCTTTCGCTCGTGGATGCAGCAGGAGAGGACTGCCTGAAAGTCTTTGACATCAACATAAGACAGGATTACTACTCGAGGCCGCTTGTGGAGAACTCTCTTTACAGGGCGGACATACTGAAGCTCAATGAAGACGAGCTTCCGCTTCTGCAGAAGATGCTCAATCTTCCGGAAGACCGTGAAAAGGCCGTCGGGGACCTTATCGTCCAATACAGCATGAAGGAAGTCATTTTCACGCAGGGCGCTATCTGCAGCAGCATTTACGATGTTTCAGGACTGATTTCTAATCTCCCTACTCCGAAAGTGAAAGTAGCTGACACTGTAGGGGCCGGTGACTCGTTCACGGCGGCATACATTGCCGCGCGACTTGGGGGAAAGACTGTTTCGGAGGCACACGCCCTTGCAGTTGAGGTCTCGGCTTACGTATGCACCTGCCACGGTGCCATCAATCCCCTGCCCCCAGCCCTTCTCGGCCGTATTTGATAAGGATGCCAAAAAGCGCTTTTCAGTCGGACACTCTTAAAAAAGTTTCTATATTTGCACGTCAAACAGTGCTGATATGGAAAACATCTGGATAATATTCATACCGTTTCTGGGGACTGCACTCGGTGCGGCCTGCGTGTATTTCATGAAGGACGGCATCAACCTCCGTCTGGAAAGTGCCCTGTCGGGATTTGCCGCAGGGGTGATGGTGGCCGCTTCGGTCTGGAGTCTTCTCATTCCCTCGATGGACCAGGCGGGCCATATGGGAGGATGGTCTTTCGTCCCTGCAGTAGCCGGATTCTGGGCAGGAGTCCTGTTCTTGTTGCTTCTTGACCACATCATCCCGCACCTCCACAACAACGGCACCGAGGATGAGGGTCCTGCAAGCAGGCTGGGCCGCACTGCAAAGCTCGTTCTCGCAGTCACTCTCCACAACATCCCGGAAGGAATGGCCGTGGGTGTCACATTTGCAGGATGGCTCACCGGAAGCGAATCAATCACGATGTCCGGTGCACTTGCCCTTGCCATCGGAATAGCTATCCAGAACTTCCCGGAAGGCGCAATCATTTCGATGCCGCTGAGGTCTTCCGGTGCGTCAAGACACAGTTCCTTCGGCTACGGCCTGCTGTCGGGCATAGTGGAGCCGGCCGGTTCGGTCCTGACCATACTCCTTGCCTCGGCAATAGTGCCATATATGCCGTATCTGCTCAGTTTTGCAGCCGGCGCGATGCTGTATGTAGTTGTGGAAGAGCTGATTCCGGAGATGTCAAGCGGTCACCATTCCAATGTGGGCACTATCATGTTCGCAGCAGGATTCTCCCTGATGATGGCCCTTGATGTAGCGCTGGGTTAACTGATGATATCGGGCTCCGCGAGCAGGTACTCCATCCCCGCATACTCTTCCAGTATCCAGAGCACATCAGTATCTGTTGCCTTCAACTTTTTCACCAACGGCGCCAGCATCCGCTGCATCCGCAACAGGTAGTCCTGCCGGTGAGTATTCCCACCTTCAACTGTAAAAAGAGCCGGCCGGCAAGTCCACACAGGGCTTTCCGGCCGGTTTGCATTTCCTTTCGTGCCAACTGCATGCCAGGTTGCTACTTGACAGTATTCTTGTAATTGAACCACTTTGAGCTGACGGACGCCGTGGACACGGCACCTTCACCGAGCTTGAGCCTGTAGTCAAAGTGCTTTGTCCTCATGGTCGGAGAGAACTTGTAGGTGCGGTTGCAGACAACGGCAAAGATGACGTCGTTGGCAGGAGCCTTGCCTTCAAGAGACACCATGCAGTCCCCGCTTTCAAACGGTTCGGCATAGACAGGACTTCCGTCCTTTGTCCTCCAGCACAGCTGGCAAACCATATTCTTCTCCTCGAGAGGGTCAAAGGAGACCGTAACGCTGCTACCGCTTACCTTGATCGGGATGATGTTGGCTCCGGACCATCCCGGAAGGGTCCTTTTCTCAGGTACAAGCCATCCGTCCTCACCCTCTTCAGTCACCGCATACGGGGTCATCCTCCACGGGTCGCATTTGCTGCTGCCCTCGGAAGCCACATTTGTATTGAAATAGCTGTTTTCAAGCCTCAGGAGGGCATCGGAATAGATGCCCAGGTCGGCAAGGCAGATGCGGGAACGGTATTCGAGAATCATCCTCTGGAGCTGCTCCTCTCCGAGCTGAGCGGCAAACGCATCAAGCAGGTACCCCTTGCAGTTTTCCCAGATCCATTTGATGGAACCGTCTCCGAGACTCACTTCA
Organism: uncultured Bacteroidales bacterium; assembly: GCA_945868745.1. GTDB lineage: Bacteria > Bacteroidota > Bacteroidia > Bacteroidales > UBA932 > Cryptobacteroides. The sequence goes on along the minus strand of CAMBMK010000009.1, from coordinate 20,082 downwards.
AGGAATGAAGGGAAGACCTCGGAATACTGGATGCCTCCGAGGATGTTGCGGCTGTCTCCCGTGATCGTATCCATCCAGTAAGGAGACCCCCAGCTGCCGTCTGTCCTCCATCCGCCATAACACTCAATCGGGATGAAAGGAGCCAGCGGAGTGCCTGCCGCAAGCCATCCGAAATCGATGTCGGAAGTGCCGAGATTGTATTTTCTGATGGTCATTGCCTTCTGCAGCCAGGTATTGCAGCCTTCATGGAACCAACTGATCTTCTTGCCTGCCGGACGCGATGAGAAAAGGCAGTGGATACCTTCGTGGACCACTCCGTCAGTATGATATACGATGTCATTGTATTTGCAGTCCGGGTCGAAGCAATAGACAGGATAGTAGGACAGCAGGAGCATCGGATATTCCTTGCCTCCGTCATAGACAGAGCCCTGCCAGCCACCGGTGGCAGTATTGGGTTCGGAATCCGTGCTGAGGCCCGAACCGTAGAGATAAATTGCGCTGCGGTAGCCTTCCATTGCATTCCTGTCAGGAAGCCATCCCATCTCCTCACGCATAAAGGCGAAATCATCGTTGAGCCTTGCCAGCATATTCCTGGCCGCCTCCTCATTTTCCTTGACGAGAGCATTGGCGTTCGGTCCCTGGACAAAGGTGAACCACCTGTCATCATATCTCCACGCCTCACCCTTAACGACTTCCGTCATGTTCTTCTGTGGCATTTCCGGCATTTCATAGTCCTGAAGGAAGTCATAGTCGATGTTCTCATAGGACGGCCAGACGGAAAATGTCTCCGCCAGGGTGATGTCTTTCTGTTCATCCCCGTTTTCCTGCTTGGCGCAGGACGAGATGGCAAGGACTGCCATCAAAGCATAAAAAGTTCTTTTGCACATAGCTATTGTCATTAATAAATCAGTAATTGGTTATATGTAGTCTTAAGGAATCTCCGGATAATCCCGCAAACAGCTCAGGCTTCTTTACAGAAGTTTTTCAAAGCCGATACGCACTTTGTTGACAGGAAGGACTACCGTCCCGCACTTTGTAAATCCGGACTGAAGCAGAAGGTGGATCATCGCTGCATTGTCTTCCCTTGTGTCAATCCTGAAGGACCTGAAACCACGTTCTGCTGCAAGTTTTTCCACGCTGCGGATAAACTCCCGGGCAAGTCCCCTTCCCTGCCACTGCGGAGAGACTGCAAGACGGTGCACGACCACAAACGGGAGGTCGCTCAGCCACTGTCCGTCAGTTATCCCCTCATAAGCAGGCTCACCTGTAAAAATGACTGCACCGTATGCCACCGGGCCGCTTCCCGGGTCGAGGACATAGGCACAACCGTTATCGATGTCACGCTTGACGTCGCGCGGCAAAGGATAGTCGGCTGTCCACTGGTCACGTCCCTCGCGCCACATCTTTTCCTTCGCGTCGCTGAGGACCCTGTAGCACGACTGCACCTCCAGCGCGCCGGCGTTCCTGAATACCGGTGCCGTCATATCAGTCCACGAAACGGTATTTCGACGGGTCCCTCGGTTTTGCCTCTGGCTCCTCGAGAGGGTAGCCGAATCCCACACACAGTACAAGGGAATAGCCTTCGCTGAAATCGAGCTTGTCCATCACCTTGCGCACAAGAGGGTTGGCCTGTACTTCAGGGGTTCCGTCCAGGAATCTTACCGGACTTCCGAGACAGATTGAGCCCACACCCATCGACCAGGCGGACAGTATCATGTTCTCCGCAAGCAGACCGCAGTCAATCATGGAGAAATCATAGCTGTTGTCCCTTGCTATGAACACCATCACCGGGGCGCCCCTGAAGCAGTCCCTTGCCATCGGCATTTCCGGATTGGCGGCCGCCATAGCCTCCCTGAACTCATCAAGGATGGCCGGATTGTCAACAACCCTGATTTCCCAGGACTGTTTGTTCTGACCGTTCGGGGCATTGATTCCGGCATTGAGAATCACCTCCATAGTATCCCTTGCCACAGGCACCTGCCTGTAATTCCTGATGCTTCTGCGGCTCATGATAACATCTTCGACAACCTGCGACTTTGTCTGCACGGGCTGTCCCTGGCCACAGGATACGGCGGCCAGCGCTGTTGCCAATATTGACATAAACTTGTTCATAATATCAAACAATAAAAATATGATCTGTTTTGGGGACTGCTGCTGCAGTTCATTCATATCACATTGCGGACAATGGACATGACGGCATCATCACAATACATCCGCAAGTCCGTACATTCCGGTACTGTGCGAGCCCTTTACGAGAATCAGCGCCCCTTCCGGCATGCAGGAGGAAAGATATTCCGACAGGGCTTTCGCTGAAGGGAAGAAACGTGCATCCTTCAGCTGCGGGACGTCATCCCCTGCGGCGGCAAACTCCGGTCCTACAAAATACGATGCAACCCCCATTGAGGCTACCTTGGACAATATCTCGCTGTGGGCCGCACGCGAAGCGGTGCCGAGTTCCTTCATATCTCCGAGCATCACAATCTTGTGTTCTCCCTCCATCTGCGCGAAATTGTCGAGGGCGGCATTCATCGACGAAAGATTGGCATTGTAGGCATCCACGACAAGGACATTCCTTTCCGTACGGACCATCTGCGACCTTCCGTTCGAAGGCACATACGCAGAAATCGCCTCTATAGCTTCAAACAGGCTTACACCGAAATGGAGTCCGACCTCTATGGCAGCGAGCACATTGGATGCGTTGTAAGAGCCGACAAGACGGGTTTCAAGTACAGGGAGACAGTCTGAAAGGGTTTCTCCCTTCACCCCGTAATTCTCCGGGATAGCCATCCTGAGATACGGATGCGAGGCATCTGCAGGCAATACCATACTTTCCGAGACCGACATTCCGTAACCCTTTACGGCAAGGCCGGGACGCTCCGCGGCCATCTCCACAAGGTCCCTGTTGTCAACATCCACAAAAGCCAGACCTCCGTGGGCACAGAGATAGTCATACAGTTCACCCTTTGTCTTCTTTACCCCGTCGAAACTGCCGAATCCCTCGATATGGCCGACCCCGACATTTGTAATGAGTCCCATATCGGGCTGGCTTACAGCGACAAGCGACTCTATGTCCCCGGGATGGCTCGCTCCCATCTCGATGACGGCAATTTCCGTGTCAGGAGTTATGCGCAGCACGGACAGGGGCACGCCTATTTCATTGTTGAGATTGCCTTCGGTGGCCGTTACCCTGAATTTTGAGGAAAGCACGGCACGGACAAGCTCCTTGGTGGTAGTCTTTCCGTTGGTCCCCGTAAGGCCCACAACAGGAAGTCCCTCGCGGACATGCCTGCGGTGATATGCAGCGAGATGTTTCAGGGCCGCAAGAGTGTCCGGAACGGCAATATACCTGTCCCCGGCACCGGCAAACGCCGAGCCCCCTTCAACGACAGCATATGCGGCTCCTGCCTCCAGAGCCTTGGAAGCAAATGCATTGCCATCGAAATTCTCGCCCTTAAGGGCAAAGAACAGCTCCCCGCCGCGGATTGTACGGCTGTCCGTTGTGACACCGCTGCAACCGCGGAATATTTCATACAGTTTCTCTGTTTCCATACCGGCGCATGCTATTTTGTCCCCGTGGATCCGAATCCGCCCTCTCCCCTTTCGGTGCTGTCGAGGACTTCAACTTCCTCCCACTCCACTTTTTCATATTTTGCCACAACCATCTGGGCAATCCTTTCTCCCGGATTGATTGTAAACGGTTCGTTGGAAAGATTGACAAGATTGGTCCTGAGTTCTCCGCGATAGTCCGCATCGACCGTGCCCGGAGAGTTCAGGACGGTAATGCCGTGCTTGACAGCAAGACCGCTTCTTGGACGGACCTGGCACTCATACCCGGCCGGAAGTGCAATATAAATCCCTGTCGGGACAAGGGCCCGTTCAAGCGGACCGAGCGTGAGAGGCTCCGGGATATTGGCTCTCAAATCCATCCCTGCAGACTGCCCCGTAGCATATGCAGGACAGGGATAAGCAGATCTGTTTACAATTTTTACTTTCATAAAATATCAGGTTACAGAAAGTTATCACTATTTTGGCGCAACCTTGTACATTACGGCTGCAATAATGGCATATAGGAAGTTCGGCATCCAGATCGCCACTGCGGGAGGCAGTGCCCCCGTATAGACGAACATCTGGCTGAAACGCATGAAGAAGATGTACGAGAAACTCAGCGCAATGCCTATTGCAAGGTTCCATCCGATGCCTCCCCTCTTTTTCTTTGACGATAGCGCCACACCCATCAAAGTCAGGATGAACGCAGATACAGGTAGCGAGAAACGGTTGTGAAGCTCAATCTGCGAATACTTTACATTGGCGTCACCCCTCATCTTCTGGACTTCTATCAGCTCAAGCAATTCGGACTGGGTAAGGTTCTCCACGGTACTTTTCTTGCGGTAGAAGTCGGTGATATTGAGGCTGATTACAGTATCCTTCTCTGAACCCGAGACCACATTGTCCTGAAGCACTCCGTCCTCGAAACTGCGTATGTAATATTTCTTGAGCCTCCAGGCGCTCGCAGTGCTGTCCCATACTGCACTTTCGGCGTGGAGCTGCGACACAAGTCTGTTGTCGGAGATTGTCTCAAGCGTGAAGCCGTAGGCTGTATTGTTCCATTTGCTGAAGGACTCGACAGTCACGAAAAGGCCCGGGGAAAGCTGGTAGTGGACATTGTGGTCGGCTGTCTTGTTGCTGTGGTGCCTGTCGTACTTAGCCTCAAACTGGTTTCTCTGCAGGTTGGCCTTCGGGATTACCCACAGGTTGAGCGACAGCGACAGGAGGGCTATCACGGTGGCGGAGAACACATACGGGACCATCATCCTGTGGAACGACACTCCGCAGGAGAGGATTGCCACGATTTCGGAATTGGCGGCGAGGCGTGACGTGAAGAATATGACCGTAATGAACACGAACAGAGGGCTGAACATATTCACGAAATACGGTATGAAATTCATATAGTAATCGAAGACGATTGCCTTGAGCGGCGCCTGACGCTGCACGAAATCATCCACCTTCTCGCTGATGTCGAAGATGATGACGATTCCGATGATGAGAAGCAGGGCAACGAAGAACGTGCCCATGAACTTCCCCACTATGTATTTGTCGAGTTTCTTTGGTCGTAAATCCATTTCGTCAGAGCCTTGTCATTATTCTTTTCACAGTCACTTCCTTCCAGGAGCTGAAGTCCCCTGCCATAATATGCTCGCGTGCGGCACGCACAAGGTCGAGATAGAATGAGAGGTTGTGCTCGCTCGCAATCATTGCCGCAAACATCTCCCCGCTCACGAAAAGATGCCTCAGGTATGCCTTGGTGTAGTATCTGTCCACAAATGAGGAGCCGCTTTCGTCCAGAGGTGAGAAATCGCTTTCCCATTTCTTGTTGCGCATATTCATGATGCCGTTCCATGTGAAGAGCATTCCGTTGCGGCCGTTTCGGGTAGGCATCACGCAGTCGAACATATCCACTCCCCTTGCAATGCCCTCGAGAAGGTTAGCCGGGGTGCCGACGCCCATCAGGTATCTCGGCCTGTCGTCGGGGAGAAGCGGGCAGACAAGCTCGAGCATCCGGTACATCTCCTCTGTAGGCTCGCCTACGGCAAGTCCTCCGATGGCATATCCTTCACGGTCAAACCTGAGGGCATGCTCCACGGCCTGCTTGCGGAGTTCGGGATATACGCATCCCTGGATTATCGGGAAAAGGGTCTGTGAATATCCGTAGAGGGGCTCGGTTTCGTCAAAATGCCTTATGAAACGCTCGAGCCAGTTCTGCGTAAGCTTCAGCGACTTCTCGGCATATGCGAACGTGGCGTCTCCCGGGCAGCATTCATCGAGGGCCATCACGATGTCGGCACCGATAATCCTCTGGGTATCAACGTTGTTCTCTGGGGTAAACGTATGTCTGGAGCCGTCGATATGGGATGCGAAGGTACAACCTTCCGGCGTGAGCTTCCTGATTGGGGAAAGCGAAAAGACCTGAAAGCCTCCGCTGTCTGTCAGTATCGGCCTGTCCCATCCGATGAATTTGTGCAGTCCTCCGGCAGCGCGGAGTATGTCAAGTCCCGGACGGAGATACAGATGATACGTGTTGCCAAGAATGATTTCAGCCTTCACGTCCTCCTTGAGATCCCTGTGATACACGCCCTTAACCGACCCGACGGTACCTACAGGCATGAAGATGGGCGTCTGTATGGTGCCGTGGTCCGTAGTGATGATGCCGCATCTGGCGGATGACTGCGGGTCCTGTCTGATTTTCTGAAACCTCATTGCATTTTTTCTTCAAACTTCAAAGATAATCAAACTCATCGAAAAAAAGTTTAATTATATTTGCATAATTTCACGATTCAAACAAATAATCACAAATAATGAAAAACAATTCCGTCACTCTAAAGCTGATACTGATGAACTTCCTCGAGTTCGCAGTATGGGGTGCATATCTCACCTCTATGGGCAGCTTCCTCGCCAACGCTGGAATGGGCAAACAGATCTGGCTGTTCTTTGCCACCCAGGGCTTCGTATCCATCATCATGCCTGCCCTGATAGGCATCATCGCAGACAAATGGATTCCGGCCCAGAAGGTTCTCTCACTGTGCCACGGTATAGCCGGAGCCGCAATGCTCGCAGCAGGGCTCTATGCAATGAAGGCTGGTGCCGCCATCCAGTTCGGACCGTTCTACACGCTCTACACAATCAGCGTCGCCTTCTTTATGCCGACCATCGCAATCGCCAATTCCGTTGCCTACAACGTGCTTGAGAAAGCAGGCAAGGACCCGGTCAACGACTATCCCCCGATCAGGGTATTCGGCACCATCGGATTCATCTGCAGCATGCTTTTCGTCAACTTCATGAAAGGGGCGGACGGAGTGCAGTTCCAGCATACCTACAACCAGTTCCTCGTGTCCGGCATCCTCGGCATAGTCCTCTGCCTCTATGCGCTGACTCTTCCGGACTGCCCGTGCAAGCCTTCTTCCGAGGGCAACCAGTCCCTTGCCGACAGTCTCGGCCTTACAGCATTCAAGCTGTTCAGACAGAAGAACTTTGCAGTATTCTTCATATTCTCCCTTCTTCTCGGTGCGGCGCTTCAGATCACCAACGGATATGCCAATACCTTCATCACATCCTTCAAGGACATTCCTGAATTTGCCAATGCCTGGGGTGCACGCAACGCCAACGCCCTCATCTCCATAAGCCAGATTTCCGAGGCTCTCTGCATACTGTTCATTCCGTTCTGCATGAAGAAGTTCGGCATCAAGAACGTTATGCTCATCGCAATGTTCGCCTGGGTGTTCCGGTTCGGATTCTTCGGTCTCGGCAACCCGGGTGGCGGAGTCTGGCTCTTTGTCCTTTCATGCATCATCTACGGATTTGCATTCGACTTCTTCAACATTTCCGGCTCGCTCTATGTCAATGACAATACCGACGAAAGCATCCGTTCCAGCGCACAGGGTCTGTTTATGCTCATGACCAATGGACTCGGGGCCGCAATCGGCACCTGGGTGGCAGGACTCGTCGTGAACCACTTTGTCTATAATGCAGCCGAGCCGAGCTGGTCAACAGCCTGGTACATATTTGCGGCCTATTCGCTTGTAGTCGGAATCCTCTTCGCTATCCTTTTTGAGGATCCCCGCAAGAAGCAGAACCGATAATCCCGAGTTTCACAAGGAGGGCTTCCGGCCTCGGGTCACGCCCCCTGAACTTGCGGTACAATATTGCTTCATCCTCGGACGATCCCCGTTCGAGGATGTTTTTTCTGAACGCCCCTGCCGCCTCCCTGCTGAACACCCCTTTTTCTTCAAAAAGGGAAAAGGCATCAGCCTCAAGCACTTCTGCCCATTTGTAGCTGTAATATCCGGCCGAATATCCTCCGGAGAATATATGCCCGAAAGAAGGGCTGATTGCAGTCCCGGCAATATGCGGAAGGGTAGCATAAGGTCCGAGAACCCTCATCTCAAACTGTTCGACGCTCTCATCCCGCTCCGCTCCCCCGGTATGCCAGGCCATATCAAGTATTCCGAAATGGAGCTGGCGCACCTGCTGGTATCCTGACTGGAAATTCTTTGCCCTGACTATCTTGTCGATATATTCCTGAGGCATCGCCTCGCCGGTCAGGTAATGCCTGGCAAAGGTGGAAAGGAACTCCTTTTCATATGCCCAGTTCTCCATTATCTGGGACGGGAGCTCCACGAAATCCCTTGCAACCGAAGTACCGCACTGCGAAGGATACCTCCCCCTGGAAAGCATTCCGTGCAGCGAATGTCCGAACTCGTGAAGGAATGTTTCAAGCTCCCTGTGGGTGAGCAGCGACGGGGATTCAGCAGAAGGCTTGGAGAAATTGGTCACGATGCTGATAAACGGCCTGCAGTCGGTATCACCCTCCATATACTGCTCCCTGAAGGCAGTCATCCAGGCCCCTCCCCTCTTTCCCTCACGCGGGAAGAAGTCGGCGTAGAAGAGGGCAAGATGCTCCCCGTTTTCATCCCTTACCTCATAGACAATGACATCGGGATGATAGACAGGGATATCATCGCGGCGGATGAACGAAAGCCCGTACAGCCTTTCGGCAAGGCCCAGGACAGCATCTATGCAGTTTTCCAGCCTGAAGTAAGGCTTGAGTTTCTGCTCGTCAAAATCATAGCACGCAAGCCGGTATTTTTCCGACCAGAAGGAAAAGTCCCACGGCATAATCCTGTCTCCCTCAAAGCCGTGTCCTGATGCAAATCTTTCCATTTCATCCATTTCCCTTAGTGCCTTCGGAAGAGAAGGAGCCATCAGCGACTCCAGGAAATGCTCCACATTCTCCCTGCTCCCTGCCATACGGTTCTCAAGGGCATAGTCGGCATAAGTGGAATAGCCCAGAAGCGCAGCAATCCTCGCCCTGATGTCAACGATCCTTTTCAGCACGGAGGTATTGTCGTTGGGTGAAAACAGGCAGCGGGAGTTGTATTCCATATACATCCTTTCACGAAGGTCACGCCTTTCGCTGTATTTGAGAAACGGCATATAGTCCGGCGCATTCAGCGTGAATACCCATCCGTCCATATTCCTCTCGAGTGCATTCTGCCTTCCGGCACTGACAAGATAGGCAGGAAGTCCCGCCAGGTCATTCTCATCGGTCAGATGAAGCACAAATGCATTGGTCGCCTTGAGGACATTGTTGCCGAACTGGAGCTCCAGCAGGGAGAGCTCTTCGCAGAGGGAGGCATATTCCCTGCGCGCCTCACCCTGCAGGGAGGCCCCGCTTCTGACAAACCCCCTGTAGCAGTCATCAAGAAGCTTTTTTTCACCCGTTCCGAGTCCTTCAGGAGGATTGTCATGCACCTGCCTGACACGGTTGAAAAGAGGCTCGTTGAGACTCACATACATACTGAATTCGGTCAATTTGGGAGAAATCTCTTCTGCAATAGCCTGCATGCGGTCATCCGACTCCGCTTCAAGCAGATTGAAGAAAATGTTTTCCACATTCTGCAGGTCCCTCCCCGCATATTCCAGGGCAACGACAGTATTGCCGAATGTCGGGGGCTCCGGGTTGGATGCAATGGCGTCGATTTCCGCCTTTCCCCTTCTTATGGCTTCCTCAAAAGCCGGGATATAATGTTCTTTTTCAATAAGGTCAAAACGCGGCGCCCCGAAAGGAGCATCCGATTTTTCAAGCAATGGATTCATATGATATCGTCTTTCTGTTGACAAAGTTCAAGTCCCGCATTTGCAGGACACTGTTGATTCAGTATGCAAAGTTAGCAATCTTCACAGTATTATTCCTACTTGTGACGGTCATTCCATTATGACTATCGCCAAAGGTGTTTACACATTGTCAATGCTGTTCGCCTGCCGTCAATGCCGTTCACCTGCCGTCAATGCCGTTTATTCATGCTTCCGTCCGGCTGCCATCCGGCAAGCGGGGCAGACACGGCCCTGTGGATGTTGAAGATTTTGGTCTCACTGCGGAAATACCTGATATCGAAGCAGGACACTTCAGTATGGCCCCGTATTTTCGCCGATGAGGTGATCACCTCGTGGTTGAATCCGAGCGCCCCGAGCTCAGCATTGCCGATACTCGTTATCTCCAGCGACAGGAGCCCCTCAAGGATTGAATAATTCCTGTCCAGGATTGAAAGGATTCTCATCCTGGACTTTGAGGAACCGGCTTCCCTGTTGTGGTAACGCGCCCTGCACGACACCCCGCAGAATTTCTTGTCGGAACGCCCATATACTATCTCGTCCCCGCACTCGAGACAGCGCGGATGCTCTTCCTTTATCCTGTAAGTTTTTGCCATTGCTGCAGTCATCTTGTTCATCACCTTGCAAAGAAGGGGAAAACGCAGCAATGTTCCAATAGTATTATCTGACGATAAACAAAAATGTACGAATCTTTACTCACGGGCAGTGTAAAAATTCGTACAAAAAATGCGCGGATTATTTTACCATATACTTAATGCAACAAAATGATGCTTTTATTTGCACTGCCGTCCGGCGCGCAGGCGGCCGTCAACAATTACAAACAACAAAACAACTTGCTATGGAACAGATCAACAGAATTGAAATCCGCGGGAACGTGGGCAGTATCAGGATCCAGAATTTTGAGGACACCCAGGCAGCCAACTTCTCTGTAGTCACAAACTATATGTACAAGTCCAAGTCGGGAGAAGCCGTCATCGAGACCACCTGGTTCAACGTATGCGCCTGGAGGAACGGCAATATGCCCAAAGACCTGGCGGACATAAAGAAAGGCTGTGCCGTCCACGTTACCGGAAGGGTAAGGGAAAGGGAATACACGGCCAATGACGGAAGCATCAAGAGGATAACCGAAGTATTTGCAAACAGCGTCGAGATTGTTTCCGAAATGGACAAGGTCAAATGATGAAGAAAGATGAAAAGGGTTTCGCTTGTACTGATTGTGCTTTGCGTCGCGGGATGTTCCGCACAACGAAAGCTTGAGAATATCACGCGCAGCGATTTGCGTGCCGGGCTTGCCGTGGCCGATGAAAGGATACTTCCCGAAATCGGTATGGAGCATGCCGATGGCGGCGATACCCTGTCGGTAGAAGACGGGGACGGGAAAAAAGTCCTTATAATGAAGGCTGTCAGGGACGAGGATGGGGAAATGGTGGCAACGGATGTGATTGCACCGGCCAGGGTGGTGTCGAAGTTCAGGAATGTGGCGGAAAGGCACGGGAAGGTGGACCTGGTTTTCGACGTGATCGTGCCGGCTTCACTGCAGGACAGCCGCTGGCAGCTGAGGTTTTTCCCCGTTCTCCGTATGCAGGGTGACAGTCTGGGACTCGACCCCGTAATCATCACCGGCAGGGATTTCCGCAAGGCGCAGCTGCGGGGTTACGAGCAGTACAGGAAATTCCTTTCATCGATAATAACCGATTCGGCCAGATTTCTTTATATCCACCAGCTGGAAGTTTTTCTGGAAAGGAACCTGCCTCAGATCTACCGGTTCCGGGACGACACTTCCCACGTCTGTGACGAGGAGTTCTATTCCGGGTATGGTGTCAATGAAAGGATGGCTGTCGAGCATTATACGAAGTCTCTTCTGCTGAAGCACAACCGCAGGAAGGCGGAGAAAAAGGACATTATGTTCGGCAAATATGTCAAAACCCCCATTGAGACCGACGGTCTTAGGCTTGATACCGTCATTGTCGGGATCGGCGACGATATCATCTATCGGTATGTCCAGACAGTGAAGGTCAGACCCGGATTGAAGAAGGCAGTCATAACGCTTCCGGGAGAAATCCGGGACATGGACAGGGTTCTTTACCGTATCCCTCCGGGAGATTCCCTGACATTCTATATCAGTTCGCTCAGCACCCTGATGGATGACAGGAAGAGGTATGTTTCAAAGGTTGTGAGCCGACGTGTCGAGGACAATACCTTCTGCTATATCGAATTTCTTTCAGGAGACGACAAAGTGGATCCCGGTCTCGGAGAGAACCGGAAATCCATATCAACCATCAGGAAGAACCTCATCTCTCTTCTTGAAAACAGGGAGTACGACATGGATTCGATACTTGTCAGTGCCTGGTGTTCCCCGGAGGGAGACCTGCGCTACAACTCCAGGCTTTCACAGGCAAGGGCAGAGAGCGTATCCGCCTTCTTCCGGGACTTTCTGTCCGGATGCAGGGATTCTCTTGAACTTGAGGAAGGAGTCATTATGGATATGGCCGGGAATGTCACCAGACGCAAGAGAAACCCGATCCGTTTCCTGTCCAGGAGCAATGGCGAGAACTGGACGATGCTTGACAGCGCCGTAAAGAGGGACAGTGTCCTGACCCCGGAGCAGAAGGAGGACTATTTTGCCATCTCCGAAAGCCACGGCAATCAGGATGAGAGGGAGGAAGCAATGTCCCTACGGCCTTACTACAGATACCTCAGGGAGAAGATCTATCCTTCGCTGCGGACAGTCAGATTTGATTTTTATCTCCACCGCAAAGGAATGGTAAAGGATACTGTCCACACAACGGAGCTTGACACTGTCTATATGAACGGCCTGCGGGCATTGAAGGACCTTGACTACAAAGGAGCTGCAACAAGACTTCGTCCGTACAGGGACTTCAACACGGCCGTTGCATACTGCGCACTCGACTACAACGCCAGTGCACTTGAGATTCTGGAAGACCTTGATAAGACGGACAAGGTTCTCTATATGCTTGCCTTGATACACAGCCGGAGGAATGAAGATGCCAAGGCCGTGATGTTTTACAGGCAGGCCTGCGAAAAGAATCCGTCACTTGTCAGCAGGGGCAATCTGGACCCGGAAATATCAACCCTGGTTGACAGATACGGGCTTGACAGGCAGCAAAGACTGCCTGACAGCCCCCCGGACGCATTGTAACAAGGAATCCATTTAAAAACCAAACAATTAATTATCAACAGCTATGAAAACAAATTTTATCATTATGATGGCTGCACTTGCCGTCGCAATGACATCCTGCAACAAATTCATCAACGAACAGCTTCAGCCGGAATCAGGCGGGACAGGGACTATATTCATTGACATATGCCGCACCGCACCGGATTCGGACACAAAGGCAGTGACAACCTATACGGATGTCAAGGATTATGAGGGAAATGTCAACAATGTCCAGGTATTTGTCTTTGACAAAACGACCGGCCTCGTCCATTACTACAAAGACCTCGGGACAGGCACCTCCTGCTCGGTCAGCATTCCGACCGGCCAGAAAATAGTCTGGGCTGTCGTAAACGGGCCTGTTCTCAAAAGCATAAAGACCGTGACTGAGCTCCAGGACTATGCTCTCGACCTGACGGCCAACAGCACTGATGAGTCCAAGGGCTTCGTAATGAGCGGATACAAAGAGCTCAACCTCGGGACCGGCAACCAGACAATAAGCATTGCCGTATCGAGGCTGGTGTCGAGAGTAGCCCTTGTCGGCATCAAAAACAGTATCCCGCCTGCATACGGAGCTCTTGTAATCCAGAAGGTGTTCCTTGCCAATGTGGTTGCCAACCAGAATATTGCAGGGACAGCTTCCGCTACCAAATGGTACAATCAGGAGGGACGCGCAGACGAAGCCACACGCAATGCCACCCATATCATTGACGGGACCACATACAAGGCTTCCGCAGAGTCACTTACCTACAAAAACGCCGGTGCTTCGAGCATTGCAAACGGCAGTGGGATGGGCTCCCTGTCAGCATCACCATATCTGTTCTACACATTTCCCAACAGCTCCACCACTACCGGAAACGGATTCAATACCACAATGGCAGCGCAGAGGAGTGTACTTGTGATAGCGGCCACGATTAACGGCACCCTGAACTATTATCCGATAGTTCTCGACAATGCCGTCCTTGAGAGGAACAAGACCTATACCGTCGGGGTGGAAATCACCGGATTCGGCTCCACCGACCCCAACAAACCGGTGGAAAAGGGCTCGATGGACATTTCACTCAGCGTAAGCGGATGGCTTTCCGGGGCCTCTTATGAGGAGGTCATCTAATCCGTACCGGCTATGAAACCGACAGTCATAAAAGCGGTACTGTTTGCATCGGCTCTGGTTTCCTGCTCCATCAAAGAGGACAGGGAACCCTGCCCTTGCGTCCTGGAAATAGATTTTTCCGAGTGTCCGCTATACAAAGAAGCGATGACGCTGCAGGGATGGAGGGAAGAGGCAAACTGTTTTTCCGAAAGCATTGTCCCGGGAGAGCTGGAAAGAGGCGTTTTCAAATCGAAAATTGAAAAAGGGACTTTGGAGTATAATGCCTGTTCCCCACTTGAGGAGTCTTTTCTTGACGGATGCTGCGTGATTATCCCTGCCGGCCATCAGTCGGATCCGCTGTTCGCCTGTTCGGCTACCGTGAAGGCTCTGGGTGAAACTGCATCCGACACGGTCCGGCTTCACAAACAGTTCGCCGATATGACTGTTTCTTTCGGAAAGCAGAACGGGGTGGAATCGGACATCGTGTCAATCACAGTCACAGCCACAAGCAAAGGAATTGACCTGAGGAGTCTCACACCGGTAGAAGGAAAATTCAGATGCAATTCCTCTGCGGAAAACGGCTTTTTCAAAGTCAGGCTTCCGAGACTTTCGGACGGCAGGATAGTGATTGACACCTACACCACAGACGGCTTTCTCAAAAGATTTGAATTGGGGGAGCCGGTCAAGTCATCCGGATTTGACTGGGAGGCAGAAGATCTGGACGATTTATGGATTGACTACGATTTCGGCAGATCCGAAATCACTGTTGAAATTGTTTCTTGGAGGGAAGGATATGACATTACAGAGATTATTTAGCATAGTATCATCCTTTTGCCTTGTCGCAGGAGGCTGTATGCAGACAGAAACAGACCCGGTCTCCGACCTTTATACGCTTGACATCCGCATAGAGGATTGCAACGGCTATTCAGCAGGGCAGGACGTTCCGCAGACGTCCTCCGGCAAGGGTGTCTCCACCCGCGGAGATGCAGTCAGTGTCTCTCCCGATGTTGCAGGCAATGTGTTCATTGCTGTTTATGACAGTTCCGGGAGGCTTGAGACAACCGGTTACCGGGAAGGCATAGGAAGCGATATGACACTGCTTGTTGACAGGAGCTGCAGCCATACGGTCCTTGCCTACGGCAATTTCGGGGACAGGTCCGCCACCCAGCAGACTACACTGGATGATGCCCTGAAGGAGGAATACCTGTTTTCCTGGGACAAACTCCGGGATGGAGGATGTCCGATGGTGAAACGGGAGAATCTGTCCAAAGGGGCTTCAAGCCTGTCCATAAGGCTTGATAGAATTCTTGCAAAGGTGACTTTCAGACTTGACGGCAACTTCCCGGAAGGGATGTTTTTCAGCTTTGACCGTGTCGAGGTGATGAATACCAATTCAAGAGTGAGTCTTTTCGGCTCTTCCGCCGCGCAATCGGCTGATGACATAATCCCCGGCGACTACACTGTGACACTTTCCGACCCGATGGTTTTTTATCTCCCGGAAAACCTCCAGGGCTCCCTGCTGCCCGCCAATACGGACCCTTACAGAAAGAACAGGGAGGAACTTTTGTCTGCCGGAGCAGATCCGGACCTGTGCTCATATATGGATGTTGTTCTGCACCAGCAGGATACATACGGGGTATCCGGGAAAAGGCGGTTCCGTTTCTATCTCGGTGGGGACAATGTCGGCAACTTCGATATAAGACGCAACAGCAACTACACAGTCAGTCTGTCGCTTACAAGTGACGGGGTGAACCTGTCGGACAACTGGAAAGTGGACAATTCTGACCTTGAAGATACGAGGGTCCTGGGTTTCACCAAAGACAATTACAATGTAGTTGCAGGGGCGGATACGGAAATCGGAGTCACATACTCTTTCGGAGGATCGGAGGACGGAGACTACTCATTCTTCCAGGCAGCTGACGGATGGGATTTCTACGACCGCGACCCGAGGCTGACAATCAGCAAGTCTTCCGGAAAGCTGAAGATAAGGGCAGCAGCCGGAGAAGTCTCATTAGGAGAAGTCATTCCTCTGAAAATCAAGACTTTTGACAGCATTCACAAGGATCTCTCCCAAGTGACCGTGACAATGTCATCGATACCTGTATCGTGGGGATCGTTTACCCCGTCCTACATCGCCCAGTCCGGTACGTTGACGGCAGAATCCATCCCTCCGGTGCTTGACGGTATATCTTTCAAGGCAGCTTCGGGAAGCGAAAAGCTGGTCCGTGTGGAGAATCTTTCCGACGGGAAAAGCGCAAAAGTATCCTGCCTCGGTGCGGGAACAGCAGTTATAAGCATTATGGGGAAATCCGGAGACGAAGAGTTTGAAATATGTCAGGAAAACCTTAGCATAAAGTCCCCTGTCATATCGTGCAAACCGGCTGTGGCCCTTCAGGTCAGCGGAGTCAGGACAAGCACGGCAACCGCCTATAAGGACGAAAACGGCAACAGTATGGTGTCAAGCACTACAAAAGGAAACACCTTCTTTGATCCGGACCTCTATACAGAGCTGCTTGTGCCTGTCTTTACCGGAGCATCATACGGTTCGGTAACATCTTTCATAAAAAGCACGGGGACAAGCCTTTATGTCGGTTATCTGAGCAGATACGGAATGGATGTGACCAATTATTTCGGGGAGTCGAAAGCAGGAACGATGACCGTGAAGCCAAAAGGGACGGAGGCGGCCAGGACCGTATCGGCCACGATGTCGGTCTATATCGAGGATCCGTTCCCGGGAGCTTCATCTTCAAGGAGGCTCGGAATTGTCAGCAACAGATGGCACGCCGGACTGGGCGTGATCAGCAATTCCGTGGACATCACATCAACCTCCACGGCAATAACAGGGACAACCGGACTCGTCGCCTCTTCCTCGCTCCAGACGTCATTCACGACGGCAGCCTCGGATTTCAGCCTGACTTACTCCGCTTCTTCAGGCCTGGGCATCAAGCGTAAAAGCGGCACAGTCCCGTCCTGCGGAAAGATAGCCGTGAAAGGTTCGGTACTGAACACCTCGGCAGGCGGGGCCACTACTCCGGTGACAATCGGCTATCTGGATGTGCATCTGATATGCGGCATTGACGGCAAGGCGGTCCGGAGCATTGACTACAATGTCTCTGCAGTCTTTCCGGAGGGAATTGCGGACGGGAAGGTCGCCGAAATCGGAAACGCCCTGACAAACTCCGCCATATTTACATACGGCAACTCCGACTCGGCAATCCCCGACCCGGCAAACAGCAACAGATATGTCTATGACAATGCCTACGATGACTCCGGGAATTACGTACCTTTAAACGGAGATTTCGAGACCTGGGGGTCCTGGTGCGACCTTGTGGCATACAACAGCTCCACAAGGGCAAAACCCGGAGCAACAATTTACAGGCTGCATGTGGGACGCAGCGATCTTTCCGGATGGACCGGAGAGGACGGGACTGCCTACACGATGTTCAAGCCGCAGATAGCAGTTGACATAACCAAGGCCACACTTTCAGGTTCCGATGTGGGCTACACCGTATCGGGAGGCTACAGGTACTACTATCTGAAAGCGGATGAAAAGGGTTATTCGGGATTGCCTTATGTACTGCTCGGTTTTTACAACGGCAGCTACACATACACCCACGACCCTTATCTGTCATGGGCAGAATGAACGGTATTGCTTACTTTTCGACGGTGATCTTTCCGACCCACTCGCCCCAGCAGCCGTCCTGGACAATCGGGACAGGTTTGCCGTCGAGATTGTCAACATAGACCATTTCCTCAAGGAAGGTATGGGAATGTCCGCCGATGACAAGGTCTATGTTGCGGGTTGCCGCAACAAGCTCGGGATCGCAGAAATCCTCGTTCTCATACCCGAGATGGGAAAGGACAATGACAAGGTCGCACTTCTCTTCATTCTTGAGATAGTCGGCCCACCTGGTTGCAGTCTCGATGTCGTCATATTTCGGTATGCGGTCGGCAATGTCCCGGCTCACGACCTTGAGGATATCGGTAAGCATACCGAATATGCCGATTTTGTATCCTGCCTTGCGGACAATGGCGTAAGGCTTGACATACTGGCCGAGCGCAATTGATGAAAAGTCATAGTTTGCACATACGACAGGGCAACTGATGTCCTTTATCCTTTCCGTGAGGTCCTCGATGCCGTTGTCAAACTCATGATTGCCGAGGTTGATGCAGTCATAGCCCATCGCATTGACTGTCGCGACCTCGAGGCTTCCCCCTATCAGGGTATAATAGGAAGTACCCTGATTGAAATCACCCGCGTGCAGAAGAAGCACATTGGAAGCTCCTTCCGCCTCGCGCACGCTGTCGATATAGGCAGCCCTTTCGATTACTCCCCCGAGTCCCTGCTCCTCGCCGGAACGGACCGGTTCGAAATGGCTGTGGGTATCATTGACATGAAGTATTACAAGCCTTTGCTTGGGGCCCGAGCAGGACACCAGGGCAAGGACAAGCATTGACAGTACAAACAAACAATTCTTTTTCATTATGTAAACTCTTTAGCTTTTTTTGAAGATTACCTAATCTTCAAACACAATCCTGCCGTCGGTACTGTACTCGATCGGCTTTCCGGCCGCAGTGAGGCTGCGCACATACGGAAGCATCACATCAAGGATATACTCGTCGAAAATCCTGAGATTGCGGCTGTTCTTTGCCACCGCAATCCCGTCACCCCCGTCAAGGAGGAAAGATATGGTGGCAACCCCGTAATAACGGTCCTCTTCAACAGGGCGTCCGTCAATCTCCGCAGAGACAAGCCTTCCGTCACGCACCCTGCAGCGCGCTCCCCCGACAGGCTGCCAGCCCGAGGAGGCAAGCTGCTGCAGCAGAGCAAGAATATCCTTGCCGGAAAGCTCCAGATAGCAGATATTGTTCTTGAACGGGAACATCGACATTATGTCGTCGAGAAGCACATCACCTTCGGGCATATCGAGACGGATACCGCCGAAATTGACTATGCCAAGGCTGACCTTCTTACCGGAAAGTCTCTCCGCGGCAGCCATGAGGGCATCCACAAACCAGTTGGACAGCTCGCACTCAGGCCCGCGGCGGATCATTTCACGGGTAGAATGAGCAATGACCTGCTTCACAGGGGCCATCTTCTCCTGGGCGGCAAGAAGGAGGGACGCGACCTTAGGTGTCACTCCCCCCCTGAATACCCTTCCGTTGGGCGCACAGTATGCCGATTCGCCGTCCATACGGCCGAGAGCCTCGGCGACATTGTCGGCAGTTGAGGCCACCACTCCGGTACGGGAACCGTCCATGACGGCACGTTCCCAGGAAAACTTCTGTGCCGATGCCAGGCAGCATACAAGCCCCAGGACAAGTACTGATAAAAAATGTTTCATCTGCAATGACTATCAATAAGAAAACTCATTATTTCTGTTTCATCCAGTTCCAGAGGTCCCTGAAAGTGGACTTCTTGCCGAACATAAGGATGCCGACCTTGTAGATCTTGGCGGAGAACCAGGCAATCAGTATGACAGTGCCCACAAGGAGGGCTATTGAGAGAATCAGCTGCCAGGCCGGCACTCCGAGCGGAATCCTTGCCAGCATCACGATCGGAGACGTGAACGGGATCATAGAGCCCCAGAACACCACTCCGCTCTCCGGTGCCTTGAACACATAGATGGCGATGAAGAAGCCGATGAGAAGTGGGATGGTCACAGGGATCTGGAGCTGCTGGCTGTCAGCCTCGTTCTCGACTGCAGAACCGATGGCGGCAAACAGGGATGCGTAGAGAAGGTATCCGAACACGAAGAAGATGACAAAGCATACGATTATCAGACCGTAGTTCAAGCCTGAAAGCGTGCCCATGATCGACTCTATAGGCATTGCATCCGTCATCTCCGCAGTCATTCCGGCTGCCATTGAAGGGTCCACGGCAGCAGTTGCTGCAGCCCCCTGGGCGATGCTGTCAAAGCCGATGACAGCACCGATGCCGCCCACCAGGACAGCAGTGACAATCACCCACATGAAGAACTGGGTAAGGGCAACGAGGGCCACACCGATAATCTTTCCGAAC
Organism: uncultured Bacteroidales bacterium; assembly: GCA_945868745.1. Taxonomy (GTDB): domain Bacteria; phylum Bacteroidota; class Bacteroidia; order Bacteroidales; family UBA932; genus Cryptobacteroides. Next base: position 129 of record CAMBMK010000009.1, on the reverse strand, counting down.
ATGAGTTCGGTAGCCTTTACCGAGGATACCAGCACCTCGACAACCCTGCTGGCCTTTTCTTCGATGACAGAGGACATCACCATGCCGCAGAAAATGGCTATAAACATATAGATGATCATGCCGAGAACC